>QHUA01000143.1:0-10385 GCA_003221805.1 Gemmatimonadota bacterium | reverse complement strand
GCAGGTCGGCCATCTTCCTGAACAAAGCCCTTATCGCGACCTCGAGAACTCGCAGGAGCTGACTTTCCTCGGTGGGCATTACAGCGCCGGGAGAGATCCGATCGGCATCGCCCCGCAGGATGGAGGAATGTGGGGACTGCGTTATCAGATTCACGTCGGCGGTCCGGCGTTCATGATGGCCCGCTGGTCTCACGTCAACAGCCAGCGCATCGCCATCGATCCGACGAAGACGGGAGCGGGTCGTCAGCTCGGCAAGCACAATGTCTCGATCAACCTCTACGACATTGACTTGTCGATCAATCTCACCGGACAGAAAACCTTTCACCACGTCGTGCCGGTCGTGAATTTTGGTGCCGGCATCGCCAGCTGCGGCTGTTCCGTCGCCAACGATCCGTACAGCTTCGGCACCCCGTTTGCATTTTCTTTCGGCGGTGGACTCAGGTACGCGCCGGGCGGGCGTTTCATGCTGACCGCAGATTGGAACGACTACCTGTATCAGCTGCATTACCCGACGGCGTATTACGTGACTCCCACCGGTGGGACGGCGGCCGTTACCGGCAACCAGGCCCGCTCATTCTGGAAGAACAATCGGGCTCTGACAATCGGCGCGTCGTTGCTGTTCTTCCGGTAACCTGAACCGCCCCTCGGGGCGGACCCGGAGGGCGTGTGGAAAAGGATTACGAGGACATCGACGAGATCGACGAGCTGAGCGACAACGAGCTGCGCGCGCTGATTCGTGACACCTTCGATCAGCAGGTCGCGTTTGATCCCAACGATGTCGACATCGTGGTCCGCTCCGGTGTGGTGACACTTTCGGGGCGAGTAGGGACAGATGAAGAGCTGCGGATCATCGATCGCGTCGTCAGCGACATCGTCGGGGTGAAAAGGGTCAATAACGGCGTCTTCGTCGATCCGATTCGCCGCGCCGAGAGTCCGGAGCCGATCGACGAGCATCTCGTCGATGAGGAGCTGCACGAAGGCCTACTACTCGGCGACACGCCGCGTCCGGAGGATCCCGAAGCGCAGCATCTTCATCCCAATCTGCGCGCGGAGCTCTTTGGGACGACGGATGTGCAGCAGTCCATCAGCGGGGGGATTCCGTGGAATCCTCCCGACGGACCGACTCCGGAGGGGAGGGAAGGATCGGAGGATACTCCATCCGAGTTGCGCGACGAGATTTAGACTGCGGATTGCGCATTGCGGACCAAGTGCACTGCTGACTGCTGACCAATTGCGAATTGGGAGACCTACGCGGATTGGTCACTACCCCTCTCAGTTCGAAATAGTTCGCAGCTGGTTCGCATCAGTGCGCAGTAGTCACCAATCCGTAGTAGGTCTCCAATGGGTAGTTAGTCAGCAGTCAGCAGTGCCGTTCGCCCGCAATGCGAAGTCGACGCAGATTTATTAAATGGCTACTGCCTCTCTTACAAGACGAATCTCCTTTTCGGCAGCGCATCGGTATAGCCGCCCCGAGTGGAGCGACGAAAAAAACGCCAACACTTTCGGGGCGTGTGCGTGGCCCAATTTTCACGGCCACACCTATGTGTGCGACGTGATGGTGAGTGGGCCGATCGACGAGAAGACCGGATTCGTTGTCGACCTCGGTGTACTCGATCGGATTCTCAATGAGCAGGTCAAGGACCGTTTCGACCATCGGAACATCAATCTCGATGTCGCAGAGTTCGGCGAAGGGAAGCTGGTTCCAACCGGAGAGAATCTGGCGCGGTTCATCTTCGAGCGCGTCGATCGGGAATTGCCGAAGCCGGCCAGGGTGATGCGCGTCACCGTCGGCGAAGACGACACGCTGAGCGCCACTTACAACAGAGACTAGTCCCAACAGTGCCAGAATACCTGACACGGCGAGTGTCGCGCGCGCTCGCCACGGCGATAGTCCCCCTTGCACTCAGTGGGTGCGTGACGGTGATGGGCGCTGTCCATCCAGCATCGTCGCGCGCTGAGCTCCGGCACCTCGTCGACTCGCTTACGACGCAGACGGAGTTCAGAAACGCGACCTGGGGAGTGCTGATCGTCAATCCCCGCACCGGGGACACACTCTACTCGAAGAACGCAGGCAAGCTGATCATGCCGGCGTCCAACATGAAGATCATCACCAGCGCGGCAGCTCTGACGCTGCTTGGCCCCGACTACACCTACAGGACGACGTTTCTTGCCGACGGACCCGTTCACGATTCGCTGCTCGATGGAAATCTGCTGGTGATCGGTCGCGGCGATCCCACCATCAGCGACAACATGCGCGGCGTTGCCACAACGGTAATGGACGCGCTCGCCGATTCCGTGCGCGCTCACGGCATCCGCGAGGTGACGGGCTCACTGGCCCGGGTCGGCGACGCGTTCCCCGACTCAATTCACGGCTACGGCTGGGAGTGGGATGATTTGGGGGAATACTACGCGGCCGGCGTCGACGAGTTGATCTTCAACGAGGGGATGGCACCGACGACGTTACGTCCGCCGCCGGACACTGTGCGCGACAGCCTCTACTCGGGACCAGCGAAGGATCCGGCAACCGGATATCTCAACGCTTTCAACGACGCGCTACTCCGCAAGCAGATCACCGTCGAAGCCGGCGTGATGGACAGCATTCTTCCTACCCCATTCAAGATGGACACGCTGTTCACGTTCATGTCGCTCCCGATGCGCAACATCATCCCGGCACTGATGAAACCGTCGCAGAATCAAATCGCCGAAATTCTTCTCAAGACGATCGGGCTCGAGCGCGGCGGAATGGGGACGGCAGATAGCGCGCGCAAGATCGTCGGTCAGCTGTTGCTATCGTGGGGTGTGCAGCCGGACGGTTTCGTCATTCGAGACGGCAGCGGACTCTCGCGTCACGACCTGGTGTCTCCCGAGACGATCGTGCGGGTGCTCGACAGGATTCAGCAGGACACTGCATTCGCGGTGTTCTACAACGCGATGCCGATCGCCGGCGTCGACGGCACGCTCAAGGATCGAATGAAGGGCACGCCGGCCGAAGGCAATGTGCACGCGAAGACCGGCTCGATCGCGTCTGCCCGCTCCCTCTCCGGTTACGTCACGACGGCGGATGGTGAGAGACTCATTTTCAGCGTGCTTTCCAACAACTGGACCACTCCCAGCTCTGAGGTCACTGGCATTGCCGACCAGATCGCGGCGGCGCTGGCTTCGTATCGCCTCCACTAGCAGCCCCATCTTGAACTTCACCTGCCGCGGGCGATAATCAGCGCATGCTGACAGTCGCGGAAGCAAGCGAACGGATTCTCGCCGAGATAAATCCGCTCGGGATCGAAACCGTTCCGGTGCGTCAGGCGCTCGGGCGGGTACTGGCCGAGGATGTCTCGGCGACGGTGACGATGCCGCCGTGGAGCAATTCGTCGATGGACGGCTACGCCGTTCGGTCGGCGGACATCACGCCGGCGATGAGCGGCGAGCCGGTAAAGCTTCGCGTGGTGGCAACCATTGCTGCCGGCGAGTTCGCTCCGCGCGCGCTCAAGCGCGGTGAAGCGATGCGCATCATGACCGGCGCGCCGGTGCCGGAGGGTGCCGACTCCGTCATCCGCAAGGAGGACACCGACGGCGGCCAGTCGAAGGTGGAAGTACGTGACGCGCGCGATGTCTGGAAGAACATCCGCCCCGCCGGCGAGGATTTTCAGCGGGGAGATCTGCTCGCCAAACGTGGCGCACCGATCAAGGCAGCGCTGATCGGTGTCCTCGCTTCCACCGGGATCTCGGAGGTAAAAACCTTCAAGCGGCCGCGCGTAGCGATCATCAGCTCCGGTGACGAGCTCGTCGATCTCGATGATTTCGATGAAGTCGAGCAAGGACGTCGCATCATCTCGACCAACAGCTACACACTCGACGCGCTGACTCGGCTTGCGGGCGGCGTGCCGGTCGACCTGGGCATCGCGGCGGACACCAAAGCGTCGCTGCGGCGCAAGATCGAGGGCGCTGCCGATGCCGATCTCATTCTCACGTCAGCAGGCGTGTCCGTGGGCGATCTAGACCACACGCGGGACGTATTCGAGTCGCTCGGCGGAAAAATGAAATTCTGGAAAGTCGGAATGCGGCCGGGAGCGCCGCTGGCCTTCGGCATGCTCAATGACGTCCCATGGCTTGGGCTCTCCGGCAATCCGGTCTCGGCAATGGTGAGCTTCGAGCTGTTCGTCCGGCCGGCGCTGCGAAAATTGCAGGGGCACACAGCGCTTTTTCGGCGGACGGTCACCGTGACGGTTGAGGAAGAGGTGAAAATCGCAGCCAGGCTCACGCACTTTCTGCGCGCCATCGTCACGCGAAATCAGGATGGCACCCTGATGGCACGACTGACCGGGCTTCAGAGCTCGGGCATGCTGACGTCGATGGTGAAGGCCAATGCGCTGCTGATCGTGCCGGAGACATCCCCCAGGGTTGCGAAAGGGTCGCAGCTCAAGGCGCTGATGCTCGACCAGAGTCTCGACGAGACGTCGGCGTTCTCCCTGTGATCGACAAGGCACCGTCTTCGGATGAGCGCGAGCGCACTGCTGTCGATGGAGACGCGCTGGTGCTGGCGCTCGTCCGCCGCTTTCGCACTTCGGTGCAGGAAGCAATCGTCGACGATCACGTCTTCAGTATTCTGAAGCCCGCCAACGCCGACGATCTCATTCGCGAGGACGACTTCGTCAAGGACGAGAGGTTGCCGTATTGGGCGGACGTTTGGCCGTCGTCGCTGATTCTGGCGGGAAAGCTTCTGGAACTGCATGGAGACGGACAGACCGCGCTCGAGCTCGGGTGCGGAGTCGGACTAAGCACGTTGGCGGCAACCAGTGCTGGATTCGACGTGCTGTCGACGGATTACTACCAGGACGCGCTCGACGTAACGCAGGCGAACGTGTTCCGCAATTTGGGTCTAACGGCGCGGACGCGGCTCGTCGATTGGAGGCATATCCCCCGAGATCTGGGGACGTTCGATCTCGTCTTCGCGTCGGATGTGCTGTACGAGAAGGAGTACGCGTTACTGCTGCCGATAATCCTCTGTCGGGTTCTCGAGCCGGAGGGAACGGCATTGATCGGGGATCCGGGGCGGGTTGCGGCGCCAATGTTCGTCGAGGCGTGCGAGGCACACGGGCTAAAGATCCGCGACAAGGAGACCCGGCCGTTCGCCGCTGGAGAGATCAAGCAGAACATTGACATCTACGAGATCGGGCGCGGGTAGAGCGGGAAGCGGGAAGCGGGCGACGCGTATCGGACATCAGCCACGAGCACGGGAAACGGGAAGCGCGCTTTCCGCTATTAGCTGCCCATCAGCCGTACCCGCTTCCCGCTTCCCGCTTCCCGCTTCCCGCTTCCCTACATCTGCCTGTACTTCGGGCCGCTGCCGCCTTCCCTCAGAGTCCAACGCGGGCCAATGACATCCGTTGCTTTACAGTCGATGCAGTTCGCGGGGCTCACTACGAGCCGATCTCCGTCGCGTTCATAGACTCCCGCGGGACACATATGCGCGTAGAGCTCGGCGACTTCGGGTGTGATGTCGGGCCCGACGATCAAGTGAGAGGGAATGTCGTCGCGAGTGGCGTTGCCGGACTTGAATACAGCGTCGAGCTTGCTGAAGGTCAGCTTGCCATCGGGAGTGAACGGCTGGGGCGGTGAGACTTCGCGCGCCACTTCCGCGTCGCGGTGCGATTCCGTCTTTCCGCCGAACAGCGCACCCGCAGTAACGGTCATGAGCCCAGCCTTGAGACCCGCGACGTAGAAATTGTTCTTCTGGAAGGTCAGCCTCATGTTGCGGCGTTGGTGAAGATCCTTCGCGATAAAGCTGCCGTCCACCATCGTATCGTATTCCTTGAGCGTTGCCGCCGACGTGTCTTTCCGCTTCAGGGCATCGAATGCCGCTCTCGCCGCGAACATCCCCGACTGCATCGCGTAGTGAATTCCCTTGAGCGACGCGACCTCAACCAAGCCCGCTGAATCACCAACGATCATGAGTCCGTCGCCGTGGCGGCGTTTGGGCAGTGCGTAGTACCCGCCCTCGGGGATCGTCTTCGCACCCCATTCCACCATCTCTCCGCCCTCCAGTATCTCCCGGAAAAGCGGGTGCAGCTTCATGCGCTGCAGCATTTCGTGCACATCGTCTGACGTCCGCTTGTAGTCAAGGCCGACGACGATGCCCAGGGCGATGAGATTGCGCGTCAGTGGGTACATGAAGCTGCCGCCGAAACAATCTTTCGGAACCGGCCAGCCCAGCGTGTGAACGACGGCGTCGAGCGGCCTGAGTGTTTCCCAGATTTCCTTGACGCCGAGGGCGAAGATCTGCGGGTTGTCGGACGGAATTTGCTGCCACTCGAGATAAGCCTGCGACAGAGTTCCGCGGGTACCCTCCGCCAGCACCGTGATCTGCGCGGTGATGTCCGTCGGCGGAGTGTAGCCGCTTCCCTGCTCTCCCGTCCGCGAGAGTCCCGAGGGAGCTGTGCGAACTCCGGTGACGCGCTGGCCCTCGGTGAGCAATGCTGCGGCGGGAAACCCGGTGAAGATGTTGACGCCGAGCCCTTCTGCCTTTTCTCCGAGCCAGCGGACGATCTCGCAGATCGACGCAACGTAGTAGCCGTGGTTCTGCATCGTCGGCGGCGTGGGAATTCTCAGCGCATGGCTTTCGGTGAGATAGTAAACGCGCTCGGCGGCGACCGGCGCGCGAAATGGGAAATCCTTGTCCTTTAGCTCTGGGAAGAGCGCCCGGATGGCGATCGGATTGACGACGGCGCCGGACAGCGAATGTTCGCCAAGCGCGCCTGCTTTCTCGAGCACACCGATTTGAACATCGCCGAGCCCGCCACCGGCCTCGTGGTCGGCCTTGACCATTCGGGCGAGGGCGATCGCGCCAGCCAGTCCCGCCGGCCCACCACCGACGAAGAAAACATCCATCGGGACTGCTTCGGCATCCGGTGCGTCGGTGAGGATCAACCGATCGAGCGGAAGCGCCGCCTGATGGATGGTCGGAAGAACTTTACCGCCGCGATCGGGCATTGGCTGTTGGTTGGTGTCTGTTGGCCAAGGGCTCAGACCCTAGTGGTGCTTCTTCGCCTCGCGCACCGCTTCGGTGAGCGCCGGAATTACCTCGAACACATCGCCGACGATTCCGTAGTCCGCAACTTTGAAGATCGGCGCGTCCTTGTCCTTATTGACGGCGACGATCGTCTTCGAGGTGCGCATGCCTGCCAGATGCTGTACCGCTCCAGAGATTCCGACGGCGATGTAAAGCTCGGGGCTCACCAGCCGCCCGGTCTGTCCGATCTGATCGCTATGGGGACGCCAGCCATCGTCCGTGACGGCGCGGGTGGCACCGACTGCCGCGTTGCCAAAAGCGGAGGCGAGATCTTCGACGAGCTTGAAATTCTCCGCTGCCTTGAGCCCGCGTCCACCGGCGACAACGACGGGCGCCTCGGCCAGGTCGAGTTTTCCGCCGCTCCCCTGCTTCGTCTCGATGACTCTTACGCGAGTCGAATTCGGGTCAATAGCCGGCTGCGAATTTTCGACGCGGCCAGCTTTGAGGTTCTGGGCCGGAGCGATCACGTTCGGCCGCATGGCAAGGATCGCCGGTGTGCCGGTGATGGCGATCGTTGCGATGACCTTGCCGATGTTCATCGGATGCCGGACGACAATCGCGTTGCCCTCGACTTCGAGCGAGAGGACGTCGGTGACTATGCTTGCTCCCAGACGAGCAGCAACGCGCGGGGCGGGTTGTAATTGGCGAGCGAGGCATTCTCGACAATGATTACTACATCGGCGCCGTACTTACCGATCTGGGCTGCTTTCGCGCCGATGCCCGGCGGGCCGAACACGAGCGCGTGAACCTCAGAACCAAACTTGTCGGCAAGTTGTCGGGCAGCCGTGACCGCCTCCAGCCCAACCTTTCGTACATCGCCACCGCGCGTCTCGACGAATGCAAAGACGTTGGCCATCAGAGAACCTTCGCCTCCGTCTGCAGGAGCTTCACCAATTCCGGCACCGCGCTCGCTCCTTCCCCGACTACTCGTCCAGCTTTGCGCTCGGCGGGCAGCTCGAGTTTGCGCAGGGTGATTTGCGGCTGAGGCAGTTGAACGGGCTTCACTTCGAGCGGCTTCTTCTTGGCGGCCATGATGCCCTTGAGCGAGGGCAGTCGGGCGGTGTTGAGACCTTCATCGACAGTGAGAACCGCTGGCAGTGGGAACTCGACGATCTCCTGCGCGCCTTCCAATTCTCGCTTGGCCTTCCCCTTTCCGTCGGCGATCTCCAACGACGAGATAGCGGTAACGCAAGGCATTCCGAGTAGCTCCGATACCATCGGCCCGACGACGCCGCTCGAGGAATCGGGTGACATTTTCCCGAAGAAGATGAGATCGTACGAGCCCGCCTTCAGCTCCTCTGCGAGTGCTTTGGCAATCGCGAGTCCATCGAACGGAACTTTGTCGGCCTTGAGCTGGATGCCGCGATCGACGCCCATGCTCAGTGCCTTGCGAGACGTCGGGGCCGAGCGAGATGACGGTCACCTCGCTGCCGGCGTTCTTGTCTCTCAGCTGCAGCGCGGCCTCGACTGCCCACGCATCGAAGTCATTAATGTCGAACTTGAGTCCCGTTTCGTCGACGGAGACGTTGTCCGCCCCGATTCTGAAACGGACATCCATGTCCGGTACGCGCTTGACGCACACGGCAATCTTCACCGCGGAATCTCCATGTGAATGATTTCACGTAAAGATACCAAGACCGGGTGGCGGCACGAAGTTTCGCGGGCAATTCAAAGTGTTCGAACGTCTCGATGCGAAACAGGGCCCGGGTTAGAAGCATTCGCCCGGACCCCTTCGCTCCGCTTCGACTGCAGCCGAGGGAGAGAATAAGTATGAAGCGTCAGAACCGCGTCAGAGTAGAGCAACTCACGGTTAATACCCGCAGCGGGCTGACGGCTGGCTGCTGATGGCTGCCGACTTCTAACTGAACACTACCGGCGGCCGGCTGATCGCGGCCGGCGGATTGCTGCCGGCGTTCATTTCATTCGAACGCGTTTATGCCAGTAACGGCCTGCCCGAGAATGAGTGTATGAATGTCGTGGGTGCCCTCGTAGGTGTACACGCTCTCGAGGTTGGCCATATGGCGCATCGATGAGTACTCGGCAAGAATCCCGTTGGCGCCGAGGAGCCGGCGCGCTTCCCTGGCGATGTCGGTGGCGACGCTGACGTTGTTTCGCTTGGCTAGAGAAACCTGCTGGGGACTGAAGGTGTCGAGGTCCTTGAGGCGCCCCAAATGGAGCGCGAGCAACTGGCCCTTCACGAGCTCGGTCAGCATTTCGGCCAATCGCTGCTGTTGCAGCTGGAACGCCGCGATTGGCTTCCCGAACATCACTCTGTTGCCGGCGTAGGCGAGCGCTTCCTCGTAGCACGCCTGGGCAGCGCCGATCGCTCCCCACGCGATTCCATAACGTGCCTGAGTCAGGCACATCAACGGGCTCTTGATGCCGTCCGATTTGGGAAGCAGTGCCGTCGCCGGGACCCTCACGTCCTGCAGCACCAGCTCGCTTGTATCAGAAGCGCGCAGAGAGAGTTTGCCCTTCTGATCTTTGGCGCTGAATCCAGAAGCGTCGGTCGGGACGACGAACCCGCGGATAGATCTGTCGCTCTGGTCGTTGCCAGTTTTGGCCCAGATGATGGCGACCTGCGCGGTGGATCCATTGGTGATCCACATTTTGGCGCCGTTGATAACCCAGCTGCCGTCTTTCTGCACGATGGCGCGGGTGATCATTCCCGATGGATTCGAGCCATAATCGGGCTCGGTCAAACCGAAGCATCCGATTATTTCGCCGTGCGCCATTTTCGGAAGGAAGTGGCGCTTCTGATCCTCACTACCGAAAGCGTAGATGGGGTACATCACCAGAGCGCCCTGAACCGAAGCGAAAGAGCGCACGCCCGAATCGCCGCGCTCCAGCTCCTGCATGATCAGGCCGTAGGCCACGTTATTGAGTCCTGCGCAGCCATACTCTTCCGGCAGATTGGCGCCGAACAGCCCGAGCTGTGCCATCTCCGGAATGAGCTCTTTCGGAAATTTTCCCTTTATGTAGCAGTCGCCGATGATGGGCAGGACTTTTTCATCGACGAATCTGTGGACGGTGTCACGGACGGCGCGCTCTTCCTCGGAGAGGACGCTGTCGATGTTGTAGAAGTCGGTCATGCGGGAAAGTTAGCGTACTACCTGCGGGATGAGCGAACGGGGAACTGCAACTGAACGGGTGCGAGGTGTGAGTAGCATAGATCTCAGTCTTTAGTTCACTACGCCGTGACGGCACCCGGTCAGAGCAGAGGCAGTTGCTTGTGCTTTCACGCCACTTCGCAACGTCCCGACGTCGTGAACCGATAGCTGCCGGCTACGCCACTCACACCTCGCACCCCGTTCAGTTT
>QHUA01000027.1 GCA_003221805.1 Gemmatimonadota bacterium | reverse complement strand
AGGTGTGATGTGCACGTGTACCGGCGTCTTCGTCGTAGCGGCGACACCGAACACTGCCAACAGCTCATCTCGTATTGCCGCCGGCGTATACGGAAATCCGGCGCCGATGTCGACCGCGCCCTCACTGAGACCGACTTCAAGGCGCTTCACGATCTCGCGAGTTAGCGCCGGCGTCGAGGCACGATAGGCTCCTTCATCCACCGGCATGAACGTGCCCGAGTCGCGCATCACTGCCATCCTGACTTTGATGTGGCCGATGCTGACGCCATAGTTGATTCGCTGGCCGCCGCTTCGCTCGCTGTACCAGGCGTCGACATTCGAAGTGCCGAGCTCGAGCTCGAGCGTTGTCGTCACGCCGTCCAGTGACTGGAAGCGATATGTCTCGGGCGTCGTTCCATGAGAGTGCAGGTCAATGAACCCTGGGGCGACGACGAGATCACGCGCGTCGATCGTGTCTCGGCCGTGTATGACTTCAGTAGTGATGACGGCGATTCGTCCGTCGCGGAGCCCGATATTGTGCACCGCATCCACTTTGGAGGCGGGATCCATGACGCGCCCGCCGAGGATCACGCTGTCGTAGACAGCGTTCGCTGCGTTCTCAGGCGGCATGCGGCCGAAATCGCAGACAGACAGGACTCGGTAACTCGATCCGGTCGCGCGTCGGTGTCAACTTGCCGCTCTCCCGATCGCGACCGAACACGATGATGGAATTGGACTTCTGATTCGCAACCAGCAGCCACCGCCCGGTCGGATCCAGGCTGAAGTTGCGCGGCCAGTCGCCATCAGTGGAGACAACCTGATCGAGTGTGAGCGCGCCGGTTGCCGCTATCGAGAACACGGCGATGCTGTTGTGGCCGCGGTTCGACACGTACAACGTGCGGCCTGACGGTGCGACGTGGATGTCGGCCGGATAATTCGTCCCCGTCCAACCCACCGGAAGGGTCGAGTTCGTATAGACGGGAGACAGCGTCCCGCGCTCGGAGTCGAAGTGAAGCGTGGCCACCGTTGAATCGAGCTCATTGGCGACGAACACCAGCGCCAGCGTTGGATGGAACGTGATGTGTCGCGGGCCGGCACCCGCGCGCATGACCCCGTCGCCTCCTTCAATGTGATGCAGCGATTTGCTATCGAGATCGAGCCGGTAGACGAACACGCGGTCGGCGCCGAGGTCTGCGGCGAGCGCGAAGCGGTTGGTGGGATCGGCGATGATGCAGTGGGCGTGCGGCTCGCTCTGACGATCGGCAATCGGTCCGTTGCCAGTGTGCTTCACGACGGATGTGGCGGGCGCAAGCGTTCCGTCAGGCTGAATCGGAAGTAGCAGGGAGCACCACCTTCAGACGGCTGCTCCCCTAACCGCGTGAGCGCCCCAGTGTCGCGCGTGATCGCGAACGCGCTGACCGCACCCGTCGCCCTGTCGTTGTACTTGTCGATTTCATTCACGGCGTATAGAACGCGGCCATTCGGATGGATCGCGAGAAACGACGGATTCGCGCCGGCGCTGACCGACCCTGCTAACCGCAGTTGCCCCGAGCGCCGGTCCACGTGGACGAGATAGATGCCGCCAGATCGGCCATCATCGGTGTACGTCCCGACGTAGAGAAGCTCGTCGTCCAACTGGGGCGCCCCCCGCGACGCTGAACTCATTGAGCCACGCGCTAGCGCGACGAAACCGAGCGCCGATGCGGTCAGAAAGTCTCGTCTCGAAGATTCACGAGAGTTTGTCATCGGCAACAAAGTGGCAGCGGGAGAAGCCCGCCGCCACATTAACTGAGCGTAAGCGCAGATCAATCTTCGACTATTGATAAAATGAAATCTACGCCCGTTCTCGTCCTTTTATCCGTCCTCCTGGCTACGCCCTCAGCGGCTCAAACGGATCTCCGCCTCATTCCCCAGCCGCGGGAAATGCGGGTGGAAGGGTCGGTGTCCGTGCCAAACGGGGTCACCGTCGCCCGGCCGGCGAATGCTGAAGATCGATTTGCGGCGTTGGATCTTACGAATGCACTGAAGGAGCGCGGGATTCGCGTCGTCTCTGGCGAGACGGGGCCAGGTCCCCATGTCGTGCTCCTCCGCGCCGGTGCTTCCGCTGCCCAGAGCGTGCTGCGGCGGCATTCGCTCACCCTCGACCCGGTGATGAAGGACGAAGGCTACGTCATCACA
Organism: Gemmatimonadota bacterium; assembly: GCA_003221805.1. Lineage (GTDB taxonomy): Bacteria > Gemmatimonadota > Gemmatimonadetes > Gemmatimonadales > Gemmatimonadaceae > UBA4720. Next base: position 5,009 of record QHUA01000027.1, on the reverse strand, counting down.
CCCGACGGCAATCGCATCGTCGTCATCGGCACGACTTCGGCCGGCGTGTTCTACGGCGCCCAGACGGTGAAGCAGATCGTGAGTGGCGACGGCGACCAGGCCAAACTCTATCGCGCGACAATTCGCGACTGGCCGGCGATGCGCTACCGTGGATTCCACGACGATCTCTCACGTGGCCCGGTGCCGACGCTCGACTTCCAGAAAAAACAGATCCGGACGCTCGCCGCGTATAAGATCAACTTCTTCTCCCCCTACTTCGAGCACACGCTCGCTTATGACTCGAATCCGTTGATCGCGCCGCCGGGCGGTGCGCTCAACCACGCTGATGTGAAAGAGCTCGTCGCGTACGCAGCCAACTATCACGTCGACATCGTCCCGGAACAAGAAGCGTTCGGTCACCTGCACCATGTGCTGAAGTACGAGATCTATTCGCCCCTCGGAGAGACGCCGCACGGACACGTGCTCGCGCCAGGCCAGCCGGGCTCGCTTCCTCTCATCCGGCAGATGTTCTCCGAGATCAACGCGCTTTTTCCCAGCCGGTTCGTTCATCTCGGAGCGGACGAAACGTTCGAGCTCGGACGCGGGCAAACCGCGGACCGGGTCAAGGCCGTTGGAATTGGCGTCGTATATCTCGATTTCCTGAAGCAGATCGCGGACGCACTTCGGCCGAGCGGAAAAAAATTCCTGTTCTGGGGCGACGTCGCGCTGAGCTCACCCGAGCTGGTGAACACGATTCCGAAAGATCTGATCGCCGTTCCCTGGACATATGGCGCAGATACGTCGTACGTGCGATTCATCGCCCCGTTTCGCAATGTGGGAATGGAGACCTGGGTCGCTCCCGGGGTAAGCAGCTGGAACCGCGTCTATCCCGACAACGCCGTAGCTCTCGTCAACATCCAGCGATTTGTGCGCGATGGACAGCGGCTCGGCGCCACTGGAATGATCAACACTTCATGGGATGACGACGGCGAGGCTCTGTTCAATCAGACCTGGTACGGCGATCTGTTCGGCGCGGCAGCGGGGTGGCAGGAAGGGGAGAGCAGCATCGAGGCGTTTGCTTCGAGTTACGGCCGGGTGTTTCACGGCGACTTGAGCGGCAAGATCGACGAAGCGCAGCGACGGCTCTCAGCGGCCCATGCGCTGTTGAGTAACGCAAAGGTTGGTGATGCAAGCGATTACTTGTTCTGGCTTGATCCCTGGTCCGACGAAGGGCGTAGCATGGCCCAGCGCATCAGGCCTTACACGCACGACCTGCGCATTCTCGCCGAGTCCACACTGGTGTTGATTGCGCAGGCCGATCCTAAAATCACCCGCGAGCGCGACGCGATCGAGGCGATGAAGGTGGGCGCGCGCCGGATCGATTTCATCGGAATGAAGTTTCAGTTCGCTGATGAAGTGGTCGCGATGTACGATCGCGCGGCTGACACTACCAGCAAATCACCGGGACGCGATCTGGCGGACATCACCGGCGTGAACGGAAGGCTGCAGGATCTCCGCGACGGCTATTCCCTGATCCGGGATGAGTACGAGAAGGCATGGCTGAGGGAGAACAGGCCGTACTGGCTTCACAACATTCTTGCGCGCTACGACCTCACGATGCAGCTGTGGATGGAGCGCGCCGACCGGATCGATCTCGCGCGGCAGGAGTGGTACCGGAGCCATAAGCTGCCACCTGCGGGAAGTCTCGGGATTCCCGCCAGTATGCCGGGATTGGCTGCGTACCCCCGGTAGAGGGAAAGAACTTCTTGCTTGACGCCGGCACGTATCTGTTGTATATAACCATCATGTTAGATAACCGTATGGTTAGATATGTCGGCTGACCCCCTCTCCCGAGCCTTCGCCGCCCTCGCCGACCCGACTCGGCGCGCCATCCTTGCACGCCTGGCCTACGGTGAATGCACAGTCGGCGAGCTCGCCAAACCGTTCGCAATCAGCGGGCCCGCGGTCTCGAAACATCTCAAGGTGCTCGAGCACGCCGGGCTCGTCTCGCGCGGACGCGACGCGCAGCGGAGACCCCGCCGCCTCCGCGCCGCGCCGATCAAGCAGGTCGCCGAGTGGGCGGGCGACTATCGCCAGTTCTGGGACGCGAGTTACGAGCGTCTCGACGCGTACCTCAACCATCTGATGTCGGAGCAGCCGGACGATGACGCCGCCAAGTGAAGCCCCCGCCGCCGCCACGCGGCACGGGACGATCTTCTCCACGCCATCCGATCGCGAGCTCGTGATCACCAGAACCTTCGACGCGCCACGGTCGCTCGTCTGGGCCACGTTCACGGACCCGAAGCATCTCCCGAATTGGCAAACGGGGCCCAAGGGCTTCACGATGCCCGTCTGCGAGATCGACCTCCGCCCCGGTGGCTCCTGGCATTACGTCTGGCGCAACACCCAGGGGCGCGAGTTCGGAGCGAGCGGAACCTATAGCGAGGTCACACCGCCGCACCGCATCGTCACCGTCACGAGCAGGGACGGCGAGGAGAACACCAGCACCACGGTTTTCACCGAGCACGACGGGCGGACCACGGTGACGAACACGATGCTCTTCGCCAGCAAGGCGTCGCGCGACCAGGCACTCCCGTACGCCAGGGGCGGCACCGCGAGCAGCTATGCGCGTCTTGACGCGTATCTCGCGTCGAAGCGCTAACCGCTTAACCACGATACGCACACGACGAACCCGATCTTCAACACACGACATGTGACAAAACAGAGGAGAATCCCATGAAAATCAAACTGACGAGCGTCTATGTTGACAACCTGGACAAGGCGCTGCGCTTTTACACGGAGAAGTTGGGCTTTGTGAAGAAGTCAGACTTTTCGAACGGGCCGTATCGCTGGTTGACAGTAGCCTCGCCCGAGGAGCCGGAGGGCACCGAGCTGCACCTGGCGTTGAACGACAATCCGGCAGCTGGGGCCTATCAGAAGGCGATGTTTCAGCAGGGCCAGCCCGCGGCCATGTTCTTCACCGACAACGTCAAGGGCGACTACGAGCGCATCAAAGCGCGCGGCGCCGAGTTCACTATGCCGCCAACCGAGGTGACCGCCTCGACCATCGCCCAGCTGAACGACACCTGCGGCAACCTCATTCAAATCACTCAGCTGGCGCGCCGGTAGGGCGGAACGACCTAGCTCTCGAGACTGACGCGATGAACGAGCTCGCGATATCGCGATCCTTCCTGATCGGATCGAGCCGCGGATGCACACGCAACAGAGTCATTCCCGATGAACGCTCGCGAATCGCGATCTCGAGCCAACGGAACGCCTTTATCGACGTCGCCAAGACCGGCGTCTAACACCGCGATCCCCCACGCCGAGACGACGCGTGTATCTCGCGCCTCGGTGAGCTCGGCTCGTTCGTCGCTGCCGCTTCAACTCAGAGTCGGCGGCGATTAGCTGAAATCAATAGCCCGATGCCTGCGATCACCAGAAGGCCGCCGTAGATGGCCCACTTGGTTTGGCCAGTCGCTGACGCCCTGGCGATTCAATACTTGATCGGAGAGGTCAGCGACGACGAGATGCGGGTGCGGATGGGGACGTTTATGCGCGGGACTACCGGCCTCTTCAAGCGGTTTACTATTGCTTCGCAGACGTTGCTTCCCGCTGTCTTATCGCACCTGGGGGGTGCGCGAACTTACATAAGCGTCCCCAGCGGTAGCTGCAATAGGCCTCCCGAACTGCCTATTGACTTCTGTATTCTCTGTTCCCATATTGGGAACATAGAGAATGCGAGTCATCTCTCGAAAACCTCTCAACGAATTCGCTCGGCTTTATCCCGATTCTCAGCCGGGACTCAGCGCTTGGTGGAAAATTATGAAAGCAAAGAGCTATGAGCGTCCAAGCGCTTTGAAAAGAGATTTCCCTAGCGCCTCGTTCATTGGTGGAGAGACAACCGTCTTTAACATTGGCGGTAACAAGTATCGATTGGTCGCTAATATCGTGTACACGATGAGAACCGTTTTCGTGGAAGGCGTCTACACGCACATCGAATACGATCGTCTCACGAGGGCTGGCTTGTTAGGCTCTTAGCAGCGAGAAGCTACTCGCGAAGGGAGAAGAAAAATGGCTGGAACCGCTACCCCACGACGTAATAGGCGGGTCGAGGACCCCAAGCACACGGACGACACGGAATCTTTTGCGGAAAAGGCTGCTGTCTACGCCACTCGACCAATTCGTACTGAAGACGAATACGATCACGCACGAGAGATCATTGCACGTCTTCTACGCGAGCCGCACCCGGAGGGATCGTTTGCTTACGATGTGCTTGAAGTCCTGTCAATCCTAGTTGAGGACTACGAAGAGAAGAACGTGCCTGTGTTGGCGGAGGCGACGCCTCAGGAGATCGTGCAGTTCATGTCAGAGCAGCGTGGGATGACGCAGGGGGACTTGGCCGAGATCCTGGGCGGTAGAAGCCGTCTGTCTGAATTCATGAACCGAAAGCGGGACCTATCGATTGGTCAGGTTCGGAGCCTCCGCGACGAATTAGGGATTCCGGCGGACCTGTTAATCGCGTAACCATCCTCCCGTGCATCTATCTAACGAACGTTGCAACAGACGGGCGCGACAAAGTCATTAGGTTTTGTGCATCTACGGAAGAATCGCCCGCAGCTGAACGAAGGCGTTAGGTCGCGCGTCTTCTGGATTACTGCGGTTGTCCGTTACAATCTCGAGATCGAGCGATGACCACATGCTACGCTGGTACCTGAGGCTTTTGGCGGGTCTTACCCTCATCTCGTTCTTAGGACAGCTGGCGTTGCCCGCGCAACTGGGTGCCGCTTCTGCCTGGGGTGTCTCTCCCGGCTGGCAGCGCGAAATCGCATTCTGGGACCTCGGGATGTTCATCGTAATCGCCCGGACTCTGCGGACGAACGATCTGGTCAGCATCCGGACAGTCGCGATTGCCCTCGTACTCCTGCAGCTGCTTGTCGCAACAAACCACGCCGCCGCCGCGATCCAGACTCACGCGTTGCTGAACACGGTCATGGCTGCGGTCAATTACGGCTCCCTTGTGTTCGGCA
>QHUA01000142.1 GCA_003221805.1 Gemmatimonadota bacterium | reverse complement strand
GACGCCTGGCACAGCCTGACCGGGACTATCGCCGCGCTAGACGGCGCGACGATCGTCTTCATCGTCTCCGCTTCCCCAGCGCGCGGAGTCTGGCCGCGCGAGGACGAGGGCCCGGTGCCGGCGAATCTCAAGCGGTGGGAGCGCCTGGCGCGTGACATCGCGGAAGAGCACGGCGTTTTCGTAGCGCTGGTAAACCTGGTCGGCACCGAGGGCGGGAAGACTTTTTCCGGCGGCTCGATCATTTGCGGACCGCACGGCGAAGTGCGCGCCCAGGCTCCGTTGTGGGACGAGACCATAATGTCGATCTCGCTCGATCCGCTCGATCTGACGCGGGCGCGCTCCGATACTCCGCTGCTCACCGATCTGCAGACGATGATGCCGCACCTGATGCGAAACGTCGACCGGATCCAGGCCGGGGAGCGCCTGGTCCTGAGCTACGACGATGCGGCAACGGAGGGCGGACCGCTCACTCCGGCTGGCCATCACGGTGATGGCGAGCGCGCCGATGCACCATCGAGCGAGGAAACGGCGAGGCGCCCGAACGAAGAAGCGAAGGCAAAAAAACCATCGCGAACGAAGAAAAACTTGCGCGCCGCATCGGTACGCGCAGGAAAAAGCGCGAAAGCGGGATCCGGCGTCGATGCGAGTCGCAATGGCAGTGAGCCTCTGCCGGTAATGCGCGCTCAAGCAACCTCGGCTGGCCCGCCGCCACTCGAGATCGATGCCGAGCTCACCGCCGGCTGGCTCGTTTCGTTCCTACGAGAGGAGTTCGAGAGGCGCTCTTTCGAGAAGGCAGTTGTCGGTCTTTCCGGCGGAGTCGATTCCGCAGTGACGACCTTTCTCGCGGCACAAGCGCTTGGCGCCGACAACGTAGTCGCCGTGCGGATGCCATATCGAACGTCGAATCCCGATTCGCTGGCGCACGCGCAGCTCGTTATCGACGCGCTGGGAGTTCAGTCGAGAACCATCGACATCTCGCCGGCGGTGGATGGTTATCTGGCTAACGAGAAGGACGCCGATCCCGCGCGTCGAGGAAACGTGATGGCGCGTGAGCGAATGATCATCCTGTTCGATCAGTCGGCGAAGTATCACGCGCTGCCGGTTGGAACCGGCAACAAGACGGAGCGTCTACTCGGCTACTTCACGTGGCACGCCGACGATTCACCACCCATCAATCCTCTGGGCGATCTCTTCAAGACCCAGGTCTGGCAGCTCGCGGAATTCCTTGGTGTGCCCGATGTGATCGTGCGGAAGCCGGCCTCTGCCGACTTGATCGAGGGACAGACCGACGAGGGAGATTTCGGGATCAGCTACGCCGAGGCGGACAAGATTCTGAACTGGCTGATCAGCGGATACAGTCCGGCGGCGCTGGTGCCGCGCGGGTTCGATCCCAACAAAGTTGAGCTGGTTCGGAAACGACTCGCCGGCACTCATTGGAAGAGAAAGCTTCCCACCGTTGCGTTGGTCAGCCCGACGGGAATCGGCGAATCTTACCTTCGACCGGTCGACTATTAATCGCGGTCGCGAATCGGACCAATCGGCCAGAGTTACTGCGCCTGGCAGGATGCCCCGACGAGAGCAACATTGGGAGGCATCCGGAATTCGCACGTCGAGGCGATTTGATATCTCCTGTTGAACTCGCCTTCCGCATCCGCGACCGCTTTGAGCTTGGTGAATAGCGCGGCCGAATCTGTGGTGCGCGAGCAGTACACCAAATAGTAGCGCGGCCCACCGCACGCCCTGTTTCCAACTGGCGCGCCACGGCACTGATCCGCCGACGTGCAGCCTGCGGTTTTAACGAGAGCTTTTGCCTGGTCCTCGAGGGCGACGATCTGTGCCCAATCCTTGTCGCGATCGCCGGTGATGACAAACTTGCTGCTGGGGGGAGTCTCGGGTCCGCCGGCCGTTCCCTGAGCACAGGCAGACAGCATGAACGCAACCACAAGACAGTGAACGACTTTGGACGCCATTCCCTCCTCCTTTTGCTGAGTGTTTGAGGAGCGGCATGAAGCTGGCCAGTCTGCTATTTTTGAATTGCACCTAGACCCACCCGCCGGAGATTATGGCCACCAGAACCCTCCCCGATCGGAAATCGTCCGCCGGCGCTCCCAGCGCCCGACTTACTACTGAGCAGCTGGTTGGAGCCTACCGTACCATGCTGCTCTCCAGACGCCTGGACGACAAGGAAGTCCAGCTAAAGGGTCAGAATAAGATTTTCTTTCAGATTTCAGGAGCCGGCCACGAGGCGGTACTGACCGCGGCAGGAATGATCCTCAAGCCCGCCTACGATTGGTTCTATACCTACTACCGCGATCGGGCACTGTGCCTCTCACTCGGCGTCACGCCAGCCGAGATGCTTTACGAAGCCGTCGGCGCGGCGATCGACCCCGCGTCTGGCGGCCGCCAGATGCCCAGCCATTGGGGACACAAAGCCTATAACATCGTTTCGGCATCCTCTCCGACGGGCACGCAATTCCTGCACGGCGTCGGATCCGCTGAAGCCGTCCTGCGAGCGAAGCTCCTCAACATCACCGACGGTTTTCAAAAAGACGAAGTCGTCTTCATCTCGACCGGGGAAGGACAGACCAGCGAAGGTGAATTCTGGGAGTCCCTCAACACGGCAACGAACCTGAAGCTGCCCGCCGTCTATCTCGTCGAAGACAACGGCTACGCCATCTCGGTGCCAGTGGAAGTCAACACCGCCGGTGGCAACATCTCCAAGCTCGTTCGCTCATTCCCGAATCTTTTCGTCGAAGAAGTCGACGGCTGCGACCTGTTTGCCAGCTACGATACACTGCTGCGCGCTGTCGACTACGCGAGACAGAGAAAGGGACCGGCATTGGTGCATGCGCACGTGATCCGGCCCTATTCGCACTCACTCTCCGATGACGAGAAGCTTTACCGGCCGCCCGCCGAGCGGGAGGCGGATGCAGCCCGCGATCCCGTCACGCAATTCCCGAAATGGCTGGTGAGTGAAGGCCACGCCACCGAAGACGAGATCAAGCAGATCCAGAAGGAAGTCGACTCGGTCGTGCTGGCAGCGACCGACGACGCGCTCTCGCAACCGCAGCCGGGTCCGGAGACGGTCTATTTCGGAGTCTATTCACCCGACGTCGATCCGGCGAGCGAGCAATTCGACACTGAAGACGATCCGCAGTTCTCCGGCGACCCGACGACAATGGTCGATCTGCTCAATGCCTGCATGAAGGACGAGATGCGCCGCGATCCGAAGATTCTCGTCTTCGGTCAGGACGTCGCCGACGTCTCACGCGAGGAATATCTCGGGAAAGTCAAAGGCAAGGGCGGTGTGTTCAAAGTCACCTGGGGGCTGCAGAAGGAATTCGGCGGCGCGCGGGTCTATAACTCGCCGCTGGCAGAAGCGAACATCGTCGGACGTGCGATCGGGCTGGCGGTGCGTGGATTCAAGCCAGTCGTCGAAGTCCAGTTCTTCGACTACATCTGGCCCGCCTACATGCAGCTGCGTGACGAGCTCGCCACGATGCGCTGGCGCTCCAACAACAACTTCTCGGCGCCAGTCGTGGTAAGGACGACATATGGCGGATATATCCGCGGCGCGATCTATCACTCGCAGACGGGTGCGACGCTATTCACGCATTGTCCGGGATTGCGCGTGGTATGCCCGTCGACCGCGCTCGATGCGAACGGCCTGCTCCGCACCGCCATTCGCTGCGATGACCCTGTAATTTTTCTCGAGCACAAGCACCTCTATCGTCAGATCTACAACAAGTCAGCGTACCCGGGGCCGAACTTCATGATTCCGTTCGGCAAGGCGAAGATCGTGCGCGAAGGCACGGATGTGACGCTCGTCACGTATGGTGCGACTGTGCAGCGAGCCGTCACCGCAGCGAACGCGGTCGCCGAAAACGGAATCTCTGTCGAAGTGATCGACCTGCGCACATTGAGCCCCTGGGACCGCGAGACGGTGTTCGAGTCGGTGAGGAAGAACTCACGCGTGATCGTAGCGTACGAGGATGCTCTGTCCTGGGGGTTCGGCGCCGAGATCGCCGCTGCAATCGCCGACGAATGCTTCGCCTGGCTCGACGCGCCGGTCAAGCGGATTGCGTCGACTGACACGTTCGTTGGTTACGCCCCGCGGCTCGAGGATGCGATTCTTCCGCAAGTGGAAGATTTCAGGAAAGCGTACGAAGAAATCGTGAAGTTCTAAATCCGGCGAAAGAAAAAGGCGGCTCGCTCGAGCCGCTTTTTTTTATTTGTAGTGAGCATCCGGCTATTTTGGCGGAACCGCGCCTGTTCCTGGACCGCTTAGACCGGGGAGCTGCGCCTGGGTGTAGCCCGAAGGGATCTGGAACAGCTTCGGATCTGTGGTTACCCAGTTGAGAGCAGTCACTTCCGCCGAGCTCGTCGTCACCCGCGTCTGACCCTGAGTGACGATCGTGGCCGAGCTCGAGGCGCGCAATTGCGTTCCTTTCGGAAGTTTTGCCTGGACCGCTTTGATCTTCTGAGCGAATTCGGCGTTGGCGCTTCCGAACATGTTCGCGACGTCGGTGCCACTCAGGCTCGAGAACGGGTTGAGTGTCCCGATGAGATCGGTTGCGAAATAGCCGTCAGTGGTGCTGGCGAATTTCACGACCTGCTGCTGTCCCATCGCGTTCACTGTCATCGTCATGCCGGTGGCCACACGATAGTGTGTCGTCGGATGGCCCAGAATCGTTGGGCCCGCTCCCAGGCTGTCGACCTTGGCGTCGGTACCCGAGAACTCCATCTTTACGCCGCCCATCTGCTGTGCCTGCGCCACCATCTCAGCGGGGCGCACCCGCAGGTACTGGCTCCGCTTGTTATCGATGAATGTGATGGTCTTGCCGCTGTCGGTCACGATCATCGTAATGACGCTGTCTCCGCCCAGCGGACTTACCTGAGACGCGGAGCCTCTGACGTCGAGTCGCATCTTCTCAGTGGTGCCAACTGCATGTCCGAACATCACGGCGCTGTCCGGCGTTCCCTGCACCAAAACTGTCGTGCGAAAATCCATCGCCAGCGTTTTAGCGGCAGTCTGAGCACTACCGTATGAAAGCGGAAAGAACGCGAAAAAGGCGCCAGCCACGAGGCGCGAAGTGAGACTCATGCTGAAATCCCGATTGTTTGTGGGTGAAACGGAGAGGGTACAGCCAAAGACGTTCCTCTTGGTCTAACCGTAACCCACAAGGCCGATTTAGTGCCCTTCACCCGGCCATTTGACGGACGCGAAGATCGAAGTGCCGAGTACCGCTCCCACCACTCCAAGCGATGCAACTATCGGAATGTGGACGAAGGCCTCCAGCAGCATCTTGAGCCCGATGAAGATCAGAACGATGGAAAGGCCGAGCTTGAGGTAGACGAACTTGTCCACGACGCCGGCGAGCAGGAAATAAAGTGCGCGGAGGCCGAGCACGGCGCAGATGTTCGAAGTGTAGACGATGAACGGATCGCGGGTGACGGCAAAGATCGCCGGAATTGAATCGGTGGCGAAGATGATGTCGGTCGTGTTCACGATCACCATCACGATGAAGAGCGGAGTCGCCGCCAGACGGCTCGTTCCATCCGTGTCCAGCGTGCGCACGAAGAAGCTGTCGCCGTGGTAATCATTCGTCACCGGAAGCAATTTGCGCGACAGGCGGAGGACGGGGTCGTGCTCGGGATTATACGCGGCCTCGTCTTTCTGTAGGGCCATCCTCAAGCCGGTAAAGACAAGGAAGGCGCCGAAGATGTACAACGTCCACGAGAAGCGGGTCACCAGTGCTGAACCGGCGACGATCATCACTCCGCGCAACACCAGCGCACCGACGATTCCCCAGAACAACACGCGATGCTGGTACTTCTCCGGCACGTTGAAGTAGGAGAAGATCAGCACGAAGACGAAGATGTTGTCGACGGAAAGGGCGTACTCGATCAAATAGCCGGTCAGGAATTCGAGACCAGACTCCCTGCCCATCGTCCGATAGACGGCGAAGGCGAAGCAGAGCGACAGTCCAACCCACACCCCGCTCCAGGTCGCCGCTTCTCTGACCGATACCTTTGCTTCCCGGCGGTGAAGGACGCCGAGGTCGAGCGCGAGTATCGCCAGAACGACGACGTTGAATCCGATCCAGCCCCAGAGTGAGTTCACGCGGACTCGCGGGCTGGACCTGCGCGCAGGCTAGCGACGCTCAAGCGCGTCGCGAACGTCGAGAAGAATCTCGAAGTAGAGCTGTTCCCTTCTGTAGGCGAAATCGAGAGTCGCCATCTGGGTCTGATCGCCCGCTGCCCTCGCCCGCTCGAATGCTTCGCGGTACATCTCATCCAGGTTGTTCAGAATCGTGCTGCGCGAACGTGACATTGACTTGCTCTCCGGGCTGGAAAGGCCGCGATTGTCGATCGAGGTGAGGCCGGCGATGCGCTCGAGCGCTGTCTCCGGGTCCTCATTCTCGAAGATCAGTTTTTTCGCAGCCCCAAGCGCGAGTCTGCGTGGATTGAAGGGGTTGGGCGGGTTCACTGCGACGGTCCGTGTGGCTGGAAAGTTAAAGCAATCAACCGAATCTGCGCTAATACAAGTGTTTCAAGGGAGCCGAGCCAGAATAGCCCTAGAGTTTGTGAAAAACTGCTTCGTGGACCGGCGTTCCATTTTTCAAGTGCTCGACCACGATTCGGTCGAGCAAGGCTGGAGTGACCCGGCAATACCAGACTCCTTCGGGGTAGACCACGACGATCGGTCCTTCGGCACACACGCCCAGACACGGTGTCTCGCCACGCTTCACCCGATGCGGACCGAAGAGGAGATCCTCGCGTTGCAGCAGATCCGCGAGCAGCGAGTAAATCTGTCGACCGCGACGGTCAGGTGAGCAGAAATCGCCGGTACAAACGAGCACGTGACGAGAGTACGACTCCATCTCAGGCTGAATCTTCTCAGTCATCCAGCAAAGATACACATGCTTACGGCTCGTCTACTTGCACCTCCGCGTATTCAGCCTGATTATGCAGGAGCTCTCCTCTTTCAGGAGCGGACCATGGGGGCGACAATCACTACCAACGCTACCGCCGTCGATCCGACCATCGCCGGCAAGGGTTACGTGCACCCTGAAGTTCTCGTTAGCACGGAATGGCTCGCCGAACATCTCGACGATCCAGGAATCAGAATCATCGAGAGCGACGAGGATGTCCTCTTGTACGACACCGGGCACATTCCCGGCGCCCAGAAGGTGGACTGGCATCTCGACCTGAACGACCCAGTGCTGCGCGACTACGTGTCGTCGGAACAATTCGAGAAACTCTTGCGGGAAAAGGGAATCGACGAGAATACCACCGTCGTGTTCTACGGCGACAAGAACAACTGGTGGGCAGCGTACGCGTTCTGGGTGTTCGAGCTATTCGGCTTCACCAACGCCAAGCTGCTTGACGGCGGCCGCATCAAGTGGGAGCAGGAAGGCCGCCCATTCAAGACGGAAGTCCCACAGTTTCCGGCGACCAGCTACAAGGCCCCCAAGCGCTCCGACGAAAAAATCCGGGCGTTCTTCAAGCAGGTCCTCGACCACTCGGCGGCTGGCAAGCCCTTGATCGACGTTCGCTCGCCCGAAGAGTACACCGGCCAGCGCACGCACATGCCTGACTATCCGCAGGAGGGGACGCTTCGCGGAGGCCACATCAAAGGCGCGCGCAGCGTGCCGTGGGCGAGAGCCGCGAATCCCGATGGAAGCTTCAAGGATGCGGACTCACTGCGCGCGATTTATGAAGGTGAGAAGGGTCTGAAGAAGAGCGACGACATCGTCGCCTATTGCCGCATCGGCGAGCGGTCGTCGCACACCTGGTTCGTTCTCACCTACCTGCTCGGCTATGACCGGGTCAGGAACTACGATGGCAGCTGGACGGAGTGGGGCAACGCAGTGCGCGCGCCGATCGAGAAGGGTCCGGAGAAGTGACAGCTCCCGCCGCGACGAAACCCGCGACCAAGCCGTCGCAGATCCACGTCGCCTGGGTTGGTGGACATCGCTTCGATGCGGGCCGTCCAAATGGACCGACGGCCCGCATCGATGGCGAAGGTGAAACGGGGCAGAGTCCACCCGAGACGCTACTCACCGCTCTGGCGACGTGCGTGTCCTATGACGTGATCGACATCCTCGCCAAGCAGCGAACGCCATTGGAATCGCTGGAGATCGACGTGGTTGGAGAGCGCGTCAATACGATCCCGCGGCGCTATAAGCACGTCACGCTCAACTTTCGTATCAGCGGGAAGGGTATCGAAAAGGAAAAGGCTCTGAAGGCGATCGAGCTGTCGGCCAACAGGTACTGCTCGGTCAGAGAGTCGTTGCGGCCGGATCTTCGGGTCGATTGGACAGTCGAGATCACGGCGTAACTGCAACTGAACGGGGACTACCGGGAACTGCAACAGAACGGGTGCGAGGTCTGGGAACTGCAAACAGAACGGGTGCGAGGTCTGGGAACTGCAAACTGAACGGGTGCGAGGTGTGAGTGGCGTAGTACCCAGGTGACAGTTCAGGACGCCGTGACGTTTATACTGGCGTGACGCTACAACCAGGTCTGGTGCTCAGAATGGCGGCGGTGCCGTCACGACGTAGTGAACTAATAACTGCGAACTACGCTACTCACACCTCGCACCCGTTCAGTTTGCAGTTTCCGATTACGTCCTCCGCTTCAGCATCTGAGCCGACCACTTGAGCTCGGAGTGCTCCATCTCCTCCCTTAACCGCAAGTAACTATCGTACCGCTCAGCGCTAATCGCGCCGTGCTCGACTGCGGCGCGCACCGCGCATCCGGGCTCGACACGATGGGTGCAGTTTCCGAAACGGCAGGACGTGATGTACGCGCGAAATTCTCTGAAGCATTCGTCGAGATGCTCGGAAGCGAGGCCCCACATCCCGACCTCGCGCAGACCCGGCGAATCCACGACGTATCCCCCGTCTGGCAGCGGATGCAATAGCGCTCCGACGGTGGTGTGGCGTCCCTTCTTCACGGACTCACTTATCTCGCCGACACGCAAATCGAGTCCCGGATACATCGCGTTCATCAGAGATGACTTGCCCACTCCCGACGGTCCGGTCAGAACCGACGTCTTGCCCGCCAGCTCATCGTGCAATTGCTCCAGCCCGATGCGCTGCTTTACGCTGGTGAAATGAACCGCGTAGCCGGCAGCGGAATAGTCGGCGAACGTGCGCTCGGTCTCTTCCCGATTCACGAGCTCGATCTTGTTGATGACGATGCGCGACTCCAGCGAATTCGCTTCTGCGATCACCAGAAATCGATCGAGCATTCTCCGGTGTGGATCGGGCTTGGTCGTGGCGAACACGATGACGACCTGATCGACGTTGGCGGCGACGATTCTCTCGCCCTGTCCTTCTCCCGGAGCGCGCCGAGCGAGCTGAGAGTGACGGGGCAGAATGTCGGCGATCGCCCAGTGGGTGCCTCGCTCGTCAATCTCCAGGACTACCCGATCACCTACCGCCAGCTTCCTGGTCTCCTCACGCTCCTGCTTGAGCCGTCCACGCAGCGATGCTTCGTGGATCTCTCCCGACTCGGCGCGGACGTGCCACACTCCGCCGGTCCCTTTCAGCACGACGCCTTCCTTGCGCGTCAATTACCCTCGCTGCCCATCGCGTCCCACCACGGACGATCCTCGGCACGTTTTGCCTTGATGAGTGCATCAAGCTTCGACTTCACGTCGTTGAGACGCAGCGCGCCCACGATTTCGCGCGCCGCTGATTCGCTCGGCGCGTACGATAGAAATTCGGTCTCCAGGTGTCCGCTGGCGACTGGATCGCCGTGGCCCCAGCGAACAAATAACAGATAGGCAGCGAAAGGCTGCTCCTTGTCGCCACTGTCGTCGGTAACGATCTCGACGCTGTAGGACGCGCCGTCACTCCCCTCGAACGCGGCAGGCCGATCGTGCACGGCCATGTACCCGCCGATGGTGTTCGGATCACCCTTCGAATGGTCGGGGGGAATGAATCTGCCCATGATCAGCGGCGGCGTCTGCCGACCATCTCCTTGAAGACGTTGCCGGTGAGAAATGCGACGTTGGCCGGTCGTTCGGCGAGACGGCGCATCAGGTATGGATACCACTGCGTTCCGAACGGCACATACACGCGCATACGATAGCCTTCACGCACCAAACGGTCCTGCAGATCGCGCCGCACGCCGTAAAGCATCTGGAACTCGAACCGATCACGGGCGATCTCGTTCACTTTGGCAAATCGTTTCGCCTCCTTGATTATCGCCTCGTCATGGGTAGCGATGCCAGGATAGTTGCCCTTCAGCATCAGCTCCTGCATGCACTTCACGTAGTTCGAGTCGACGTCCTTCTTTTCGGCATAGGCCACCGTTTCTGGCTCCTTGTACGCCCCCTTGCAGATGCGAACGCGGGCCTTGAGAAGATTAGTGTGCTGGACATCCGCAAACGTGCGATACAGGTAGCTCTGGAGCACGATGCCGACGTTCTCACGATACGCAGGATAAAGTCGCTGCTCAAAGAGATCGAGGGTACGCGGCGTGTACTCGCTCGACTCCATGTCAATGCGCACGAAGCTTCCGCAGTCCCGCGCGCGCTGGAGAATCTTGTGCATTATCGCTACGCACAAGTCCTCCGAGACGTCGAGACCCATTGCGGTGAGCTTGACCGAGACGTTCGCATTTGCTTTTCGCTCGTGGATGCGATCGAGCATCGTCAGGTATTCCTGACCAGCTGCCCGTGCCTCGGCTTCGTTGTGAACGCTCTCGCCGAGGAGATCGAGCGAGGCGGTGATGTCGCGCGCGTTGAGCCTGGCGACGGCGGCGAGGGCGGTGTCGAGCGTCTCACCAGCGACGAAGCGATTGGCAAAACTCTTAGCAACACGATTGTGGCGGACGAACTTGAATATTTGCGGCTGACTCGAGAGGTAGAGCAGAGCGGTACGGAGCATTAGTACAATGGGTGCTGTGAGGCTGACGCTGAAGAGCGGCGGGCTGCGGCGCGTCCGCGTCGGGAGAGGTCGAAGATTCTGGTCACCGGATATCGACCGCCCTTCTTCAGATCGGCATCGAAAAAGTTCCAGGTCGTGAGCCCATCTTCGCTCTCAGGCTCGAGCAGATAGACAATAAGCGCTCCGCGCGGTTGCGCCGTCGAGACGATGAAGGACTTCGGCGGCAGCGCCTGCAAGCCTCGCTGCCACGTTCCCTTCAGACGCACTTCGTGATGGTTCTGGAACGGGCGCGGCGAGGTGATGATGGAGTCGATGGTGAAGGTCTCGCCGCGAGCTGTCCACGCCGAATCCGAGCGCTCCACTCGAATCCCATGCAGTCGCAGCAGAGTCACCACGGCGGTGTCCTGCGGCGCTATTACATACGCCGCTGGCGGCACTCGATCGAGCGTCGAGGTGAACCGATCGTAGACAGGCATATGAACGGTTTTGAAAATGCCCGAGCGTCGCTCACCTTTGGGAACTCCAGGCTGGGAGAGCGACGAGTCGCCGGTCTTGATCAGATCTTCCTTGATGACGTCGAGGCTCTGCGGAGATGTGATCAGCGCGGAGCGAACGGCGACCAGCTGCAACGAATCGGGAGAGCGACCCCACGCCAGCGGCTGACTGTCGGCGCGCGCACTCAACGACCGGATCGCCTGTCCCTTCTCGGCAACGAGGGACAGGATCTCGTTGACGAACGCGTACGTCGAGGCGCTGCGCCGAGCCAATGAGTCGTGCGAGTAGGCTTCACTGAGAATTCCGATGCGACCGCGAATACCGTAGTAGTTGGTGCCAAAGCGCGGACGCGAATCGTAAGTCGCCCAGCCCTCGCGCACGCTCGTGTCCCCGACGAGTCCTGGCTGATCCGACACGAAGTTACCGTAGTCGAAGATCTCGAAGCCGTCGCGAATCCGCATCCGCTGGCGCAGAATCGGAAGCAATGAGTCGCGCGCATAAACCCCACCGAACACTGCCGCTGGACTGAGCGACGGCGAATAAGTCAGTGCGTAGCCGTGGAAGCTTCCGTCGGTGGTGTGCAGATCGACAAAGACGTCCGGGTCCCAGGCATTGAACATCGCCAGCGACGCGCGCGTCTCGGGCGCTTCCGCTTTCACGTAATCGCGATTGAGATCGAGATTCTGGGCGTTGGCACGTACACCGACCAGCTCAGGCCCATTCTGCTCGGTGCGGTTGATCAGCTGGGAAGCGAACCGCTCGTTGCCATCCGCGTTGTAGATCGGCACCGCGATCAGGACGATCGAATCCAGAGCATCGGGCCTGGGCGAAAATGCAAGATCCCGGATCAGCGCCAACAGCGCGTCTTTGCCCTCGACTTCGCCTGCGTGGATATTGGCCTGGACGTACACGATGGGGCGTTTGAGACTCCTGGCGGCGACTGGCGTCGTCACGACCGGGCGCGACGCGATCACGTAAGGAATGTCGCGGCCTTCGCTCGTCTTGCCGATCGAGCCGAACGCGAGAGGCGCACGTAACGAGCGCAGGGAGTCGAGGAATTTCCTCACGTCGGCGTAGTGCGATGTCTCCTGATAGCGGGTCAGCTCGGGTCGCGTGCGAGGATAGTCGGCGGGAGTGATGGCGCGCGAGGCCGGGTGCGCACACGCCGCTACTATCACTGCCGCTGTCGCTAAGAAAGACCAACGCACTACGGTGGGTACTCCTGTCCTCACGAGCGCTCGTCTGGATAGAAGACTTGCCTGCGACGCGCCATCTCGAGCAAAAGCTCGGCGGGCTCGAACCGGCCGGGGAAGCGCGCGTTCAGATCCTCGAGTCGCTGCACAACTATTTGAATGCCCAGGGAATCCATGTAGCGGAAAGGCCCACCCCGGAACGGCGGGAAGCCGATGCCGAAAACGGCGCCCACGTCCCCATCACGCGCCGACTTGATGATACCATCGCTCAGACAGCGTGCTGCTTCGTTGAGCATCGCCAGCACCGTGCGCTGCTGCACCTGTATCGCCGGCATCTCCGGAATTATGGGCGTTTCGGGAGCCGTCACCGGAGCGATCGTCTTGACGACGGGGATGCTGCCCGGTGCGAGGAAGAGCGTGTACACCGAGGGATCCACTTCGCCTTTCGTTCCTTCCTTGTCGTAGGTGTAGAACCCCTTCTGCGACTTTCTGCCGTAACGCCCGGCGGCAACTACTGCCTGCAACGATTTGGCTGGCTGCATCCGATCCGGGAAAGCATCGGCCATGATTTTTCCCGCCTTGGCAGCGACGTCGAGTCCGACTTCGTCGATGAGCGTGATCGGCCCGACCGGGAACCCGAAGTCGACGAGTGCGCGATCGATGATGTCGACCGCCACACCCTGGTCGAGTAAAATCCCGGCCTCGTTGATGTAGGGCGAGAGAATACGGTTGACGTAGAAGCCCGGCCCATCGTTCACGACGATTACCGTCTTGCCAAGCTTCTTCGCGTACGCGACCGCCGTCGCAGTAACCTGCGGATGCGTCTCGGCGGTCGTGATCACTTCGACCAGCGGCATCTTGTGCACCGGCGAGAAGAAGTGCATCCCGAGCACGCGTTCCGGACGGCTGGAGGCCTGGGCGATCAAGTTGATAGGAATGGTAGATGTATTACTCGCGAAGATTGCAGACGGGTTGATCGCCGCCTCGGCCTCGCGCAACACCTGGTGCTTGACCGCCAGATCCTCGAACACCGCTTCGATCACCAGATCGACGTTGCCGAACCCGGAGTAGTCGACGGTGCCGCCGAGCAGCGCCATGTAATCGCTGTACTGGATCCTCGTGATTTGCTTTTTGGTGAGACGCTCCTTCAAAACGTCGCGAACGGCGGCGTATCCCTTGGCCACGCGCGCGTGATCCGCATCCTTGAGTCGCACCAGACTGCCGTGCTGCACCGCGATCGAGGCGATTCCGGCTCCCATGAATCCGGCGCCGATGATGGCGATTTTTTCGACCGGCAGCGGCTCAAAAGACGAAACAGGAAGTTCGGGATACTGCGATGGGTCGACGCCTGGATCCTTCTTGAGCTCGTTGGTGGCGAAAAAGAGAAAGATCAATTGGCGGGAGACGTCGGTCATCGCCATCTCGCCGAACCGGCGGGATTCCTCGCGGTAGCCGTGCGCGATGCCTCTCTCGTAGCCGGCACGAACGACGTCGATCGCGGCGATGAGCGCCGGGTAGTGCCCACGCGATTTCGTCATCGTCTGCTCGCGCGCTTTGCGCAACACGACTGCGCGGCCAGCAGGATTGCCGTCGAGGAGCACTCCCTTCACGCCGCCACGGTGTGACTCGCTCTTCCTTCTTCCTTCTGCCACTTCACGCGCGCGCTGAATCGCTATCGAGCGTAGGATCGACGGATGCACCAGCTCGTCGATCAACCCGAGCTGCAACGCTTTCCTGGCGCGGACGTGCTTCCCGGTGAGAATCAGATCGAGGGCGTCGGTCAGACCGATTCTGCGCGGCAGGCGCTGCGTGCCACCGGCGCCAGGGATCAATCCAAGCTGAACTTCAGGAAGTCCGAGAATGGTTTTCGGATGGTCCGTCCCAATGCGATAACGACATGCCAGCGCGGTCTCGAGGCCGCCGCCGAGACAGGCGCCGTGGATCGCCGCAACAATCGGAACTCGCAGCCTTTCCAGTGAATCGAGGAGCATCTGGCCGTCGCGGCTTAGCCGCTCGGCGTCCGCTGCGGTCTTGAGCTGGAGAAATTCCTCGATGTCGGCGCCGGCGATCCAGACATCGGGTTTGCCGCTGATCAGGACAGCGCCGTGCACGGTCATGTCGCGCTCCAGCCGCGTAACGAGCGCGACGAATTCATCTTTAACCGCGCGAGTCAGCTTGTTGACCGACTCGTTGGGGAGATCGAACGTGATGACGGCGATGCCATCGGTCACGTCGACCGACAGCGCAGGCTTCCAGCGCGTTCCGACGAGCCCGCCGATCGTCACTTCCGATGTCGAGCTCATCGCGTCCTCTCCACCACCATCGCGAAGCCCATTCCTCCTGCTGTGCACACGGTCATCAGACCGAATTGACCGCCGCGCCGACGCAGCTCGTGCAGCAGCGTCGTCGTGATGCGCGCGCCGGTCGCACCGAAAGGATGCCCGATGGCGATCGAGCCGCCCATGACATTCAGCTTCGCACGGTCAACCTCGCCGACCGGTTCCGTAAAGCCCGCGCGCTCTGCCCAATACTTGGACTCAAAGCCCTTGAGATTCGACAGCACCTGAGCGGCAAAGGCTTCGTGCATCTCGACCAGATCGATATCATGCAAGATGAGTCCGGCGCGTTTCAAGGCAACGGGTGCGGCGAGCACTGGCGCCTGCAGCAGTTGTTCTCCCGGGTCGAGCGCAGCGTAGGCGTAGGACCTGATTATTCCGAGTGGCGGATAGCCGAGCGCTTTTGCCTTTTCCTCACTCATGAGAAGAACGCACGCGCCGCCGTCGGTGAGAGGAGAGGAGTTACCAGCCGTCACGCTGCCGTACTTTTTGTCGAACACCGGTTTGAGCGCGGCGAGCTGCTCGTAACTCGTGTCCTCGCGGATGCCGTTGTCCGATGTCAGCACGCTGTCGAATTTCGGAGGTACATACACCGGCATGATCTCGGCGGTGAGCCGGCCATCGGCCGTGCCCGCAGCAGCGAGCCGATGTGATCGCAGTGCAAAGTGATCCTGCTCTTCGCGCGAGATCGAGTTGAGCTTCGCCATCTTCTCCGCCGACTGACCCATCGTCTCGCCGGTAGTCGGCTCGGCGATCGCCGGAGTAATCGGAATGAAATCCTTCGGCCGCAACCGCGCGAAAGCCCCGAGACGCGCCGGCAGAGTCTTGGCTTTCGACGCCGCGACCAACGTATCAGCCATTCCTCGCGAGTGAAGAATGGGAATGTTCGACAGAGACTCAGAGCCGCCGGCGATCGCGACTTCGAGATTGCCGAGCGCGATCTGGTCGGCGGCATCAGTGATCGCCTGATTTGCCGACGCGCAGGCTCTGCTGACGCTATAGGCCTGGACTCCCTTCGGAAGCTGCGGCATCAGCGAAACTTCACGCGCGATGTTCGGCTCAACGACCGAAGGAATCACCGTGCCGAAGACCAGCGCCTGAACCTCTTTGCCGTCGAGGTTCGTCCGCTGCAACAGCTCAGCGACGCACAGTTTGCCGAGCTCGATCGCGGAGATGGACTTGAAAGCGGTCCCGGCTTTTGCAAACGGCGTTCGCACGCCGGCGACTATCGCGACGCGGCGCCCGTTCCCAAACGTTGCCATGCAGGGAACTTAGACGGGCGCCGTTTATCTATCTAGGACGTGCTCTCTCCTCTGGTGGCACGCTCTTTCGCGAGCAGCTTGCGCTTCCGCTCGACTCCCCAACGATATCCCCCGAGCGATCCGCTCTCCCTGACGACGCGATGGCAGGGAATTACGACGGCGACGCGATTGTTAGCAATCGCACTTGCTACCGCGCGCACCGAACGAGGAGATCCGATCGCGTTGGCAATGTCACTGTACGACCGAGTTTCACCGAACGGAATCTGCTGCAGCTCGCGCCAGACCTTCCACTGAAATGCGGACGCCTGCACGTCGATGGGAATGTCAGTACGCGATCCTGCGCCTTCGACCGTGGCGACTACGGCTTCGACCCAGTTGCGCAGCGCGCTCCACGGCTCGGTCAGGCGCTTCCGCGACGCCGCAGGGTACTCGCGCTCCAACGCTGCCTCGAGTACCTCAGCGTTGTCGCCCAGAGTGACGGCGCACACTCCGCGATTCGTCGCACCAACGAGAAGTGAGCCGAGTGACGTCTTCGCGATGATGTAGTCGATGTGCGCCCCGGATCCACCGCTCTTGTAGGTAGCGGGTGTCATCCCCAGCCGCGTCGGTGCGTCTTCGTACACCCGGCTGCTGGAACCGTAGCCCGCACCGAATGACGCGCGACTCACCGTCTCACCGCGTTTCAGCTCGTCCTTGAGTCTCTCGCTCTTGCGCGCGCGAACGTACTGCGCGGGCGTCAACCCGACCGTCTCCTTGAATTTCCGCTGCAAATGGTACGGGCTCATTCCGGACTGCTCACTCAGCCGCTCGAGGGTAATGCGCTCGTCGCTCAGGTCGCTGATGTGCCGATCTATGTAACTGCGCGCGGTTTCAACCGCGGAATTGGGAGCTTTCGCACGATTGGGACGGCAGCGCTGGCAGGCGCGGAATCCAGCGCGCTCCGCCGCTTCGATGGAAGAGAAGAACGCGACGTTATCGCGCTTGGGTTTCCGTGACGGGCAGGATGGACGGCAATAGATACCGGTCGTGGTGACGCCATAGAAGAAGCGCTCGTCGGCGGACGCGTCCCTCTGCAGCACCGATTCCCACGCAATTGCTTCATTCATGGGAATACCCTCCGCCCGATGTCGCGACTTCGTTGATGGCTTCATTCTCGCTTGCTCCGTCGATACCAAAATCATAACAGCCTGCATCGGCATCCAGCATCCGGATGTAATCTCCTCTCTCCGCCGAAAGCTGACGGAGATCCGGTTCGATGATCAGGACAATCTTGTCTCCCACTGGAACCAGTCGATAGGACTGCATTTAGCTCTCCCGAAACGGTCTGATTTTTCGATCGTGCCGAATGATGCGGAGGCACGCGAAGGCACGATATCCGAATCTTGCTGTCAAATTCCTTATACTTCGGCTGGCTCGGACCACCTTCGACGGCGAGTGGGATGCCCGGAAATCAGGCAGAAAAATTCGATGTCCTCGTGATCGGGGGTGGCATCACCGGCTGCGGCGTCGCACGTGATGCGGCGATGCGCGGACTCAAGGTCGCGCTGATCGAGCGCGACGATTTCGCGAGCGGGACGTCGGGCCGTTCGTCACGGCTGGTTCATGGTGGCATCCGCTATCTGGAACACGGACAGCTACATCTCGTGCGTGAGTCCATCCGCGAGCGCGAGACCCTGCTGCGAATTGCGCCTCACCTCGTCAAGCCGCTCGCGTTCACGTGGCCGATTTATAGAGGCGCGCGTGTCGGCAAGCTGAAGCTCGCCGCGGCGCTCTTCCTGTATCAACTCATGGCGCTGGGCAAGTCGCGCCGGCACCTCTCCCTCGACGAGAAGGAAACGCTGGAACGTGAGCCATCGCTCTCCAACGTTGGATTGACAGGCGGTGCAGTGTATTACGACGCCTGCACCGATGATGCCCGCCTGACGATTGCCAATGCGATTGCGGCAGATCAGAACGGTGCGTTCGTCGCGAGTCACACCAAAGTGACGGGGATCACACGCGAGAATGGCATGGCCATCGGAGCTACCGTCACTTCACAACATTCGGGCGAGACGCGGGAGCTTAGAGCGGGCGTTTTGGTGAACGCGACTGGCGTCTGGCAGAATGAGATCTCGGGCGATCGTGTGCGGCGCCATCGAGGTAGCAAAGGTGTCCACATCGCAGTTCCTAAAGAGCGCGTCGGCAACCGGGAAGCCGTCACCATCATTTCTGCCGTCGATGGACGGGTGATGTTCTGCCTCCCCGCGGGTCCCCAGACAATCATTGGCACCACCGACACCTGGACCGATGAATCTCCCGAGAACGTGCACGCCTCGGCCAGCGATATTGACTACCTGCTACGTTCCGCGAACGCGTATTTCCCTGGCGCTCGCCTGACATTCGACGATGTCGTCAGCGCCTGGGCCGGGATCAGGCCACTGGTGGGCGCACAAGCGAACAATCCGACGGCTGTCTCGCGCGAGCACAGCATCGTCCTCGATTCTTCAGGGATTATTCACGTCACCGGCGGCAAGCTCACCACCTACCGATCGATGGCGGCAGAAATCGTCGATCGCGCGCAGCAAGTGCTCGGTGCAAAGGTCCAACCGGCGAGGACCGATTTCGTCGAGCTGCCAGGCGCGGACCGCGCCGCCCAGATCGACCAACTTCAGCGAGATGACTCGCGCCTGGCAGAACGGCTCGTCGCCGAGCTGCCGTATTCCGGCGCTCATCTCGTCTATGGAGTGACGCAAGAGAAAGCACAAACGCTCGGCGATCTGCTCATCAGACGCACGCATCTGGCGTTTGAGACGCGCGACCACGGAAAAAGCGTCGCCGCCCGCGCTGCCGACATCGTCGCGCCAGTGTTGCACTGGGATGAGCAAACGAAAAACGCCCGCGTCCGTGAATTCGAGCAGGACGTCGGGCGCATGTTCGCGATCAGCCCGCGGGCGGTGGGAAACGAACCTACAACCTATTGATCGGGACCCCGATCAATAGTGGTGCAATCCGTTCGTGGAGTGCGCCAGACGGAGAAACTCGTCGCGTGTCTTCGGATCTTCGCGGAATGCTCCCCGCAGAGAAGACGTAATCGTCTTCGAGTTCTGTTTCTCGATTCCGCGCATCATCATGCAGAGGTGATAGGCCTCGATCACGACTCCCACACCGCTCGGATGCAGAACTCGGCACAATCCCTCGGCGATCTGCTCTGTCAGTCTCTCCTGCACTTGCAGCCGGCGAGCATAGACATCCACAATGCGGGGAATCTTTGACAAGCCGACGATCTTGCCATTCGGGATGTACGCCACATGTGCCTTCCCGAAGAATGGCAGCATGTGGTGCTCGCACAAAGAGTAGAGCTCGATGTCGCGCACCATGATCATGTTGTCGTGTTCTTCCTTGAACACGCCGTTGCCCACCACTTCCTCAGCGGAAGTGCCGTAACCCTGCGTCAGGAATCTGAGCGCCTTCGCGACGCGTGCCGGAGTCCTGTCCAGACCTTCACGCTTCGGATCTTCGCCGAGTAGCTCCAGCTGCCTCGTCCAACGCGTCGGCCTTGAACAATCCTATTGCCATGCAGTTAAGCCTCTTGTGCTTCGATTGTGACCAGTGGTGGTGGCTTGAGCAGTAACTCCGTCTCCAGCTCCACCTCGGCCTGGAGACTGCGATTATCGCGGTTGATCGTCGCCACCGCGCGACGTTTCCCGTTGACCATGTAGGAAACCGCGCAGTCCATCTTGTTGAGGTCGCCTTCGATTTTCGTTGCGTCCCACTTCTCGACGTGGCCGGTGTAGTGGATCGTCAGCTTGTCGTAGTGCGCGCTCCAGAAAAACGGGATGTCATCGAAGCGGTCGCGGTGACCGAGCATGTTGCGAGCGACGACCTGACCCTGACGTTCCGCCACCACCCAGTGCTCGATGCGCAAGCGAACATCCGAATAAGCGTCCGGCCAGCGCGCGACATCTCCGGCGGCGAAAACACCGTTGACGCTGGTTTCGAGGAACTCGTTGACCGCGAGCCCATTGTCCAATTTCAGCCCAGCGGCTTTGGCTAACTCCAGTTTGGGTCTCACGCCGACGCCAGCGACGACGAGCTCGGCTTCGAGCCGCGACCCATCGTCGAGAACGACTCCGTTTTCTTCAACCGTTTTAACCGTGCGCCCGAGATAGAATGTGACTCCCTGCTCCTCGTGAACTCTTTTCACCAGGCCACCGAGGTCCGCGCCGAGGACGCGTTCGAGCGGAAGGTTTTCCAGAGCGACAACGCTGACTTTCAGTCCACGCGTTACGAGTGAGGCGGCGACCTCGAGTCCGATGAAGCTGGCACCGATCACGATTGCCTTCCTCGCTTTGCCAATCTTGTCGATGATTGCACGACAATCGCGGAGACTGCGGAGATAGAGAATGCGATCGCCGCCAGGTACATCGAGCCGGATCGGCGCCGCCCCAGTGGCGATCAGCAGGCAACCATAGTCACGTGTCGAGCCGTCGCTCAGATGCACCCGCTTCGCTTTGAGATCGAGTTTGGCGGCTTCGACACCTGATACGAACTCGATTCTCTGCGTCTCGTAAAACTCCTTGGGATGCAGCGGCAGCCATTCCTCGGGCGCGTTTCCGGCGAGGTAGTCCTTCGAGAGGTTGGGCCTGTCGTACGGCGCCTCGGGATCCGGATCGATAAGGGTCACGGGGCCACGGTACGCCTCCCGGCGCAACATCTCCGCACACGCATTTCCAGCCGCGCCGGCGCCAATGATCACCACCGATTTCGGTCCGCTAACCGGAATCTCTTCGAACAGGACGTGGTCGGGTGCGCGCGACGCTCTGGTGCGATGACCCTCGCCTTTCAGCTGTCCGGGATCGCGCTTGCGTGTAACGCGCACAATGTTGTTCTCGACAGCTACGTCGTACGACGGCAGATCGTTCAGCGCCGGTGCGCACGACGCAGCGCCATTGTGCAGCTCGAAACAGGCGTGATGCCATGGGCAGCGGATCGTTTCGCTGACCAGAATACCCTCATGGAGCGGTGCTCCGTAGTGCGTGCATTTGCCGCCAACGGCGAACCAGTTCGGCTCGACGTGCGCGAGGAGAACCGGCTCTCCGAAGGCATGGCCGCCGATGAGCTGACCAGGCGGAACGCTGCTGACCTCAATCCCCTTGGTAAGATCGGGCCCCGTTAACTCCTCGGACTGTTCACTCATTTCAGATGGTCGAGCAGATTCTGCGCGCGATCGCGGTGGGCAACGAACGCAGGCGCAACTTTCGTGACAAGATCCTTCAGCCGCGCATTCTGGATCGCCGGCAGAAGAGTCTTCGTTATCGCGTCGATGACGGCGTTGTGATAATCAATCTCGTGCTGTAGAAAGGCGCGGTCGAAATCCCCGCCCTTCAGCGCGCGCAGCTTCGTCATCGCCTCCACGTGCGCCTTGGCGAGAGCGAAATCAGTGGGCGGCGTCGCGGTCACCTTGAGTGACGCGGCCAGATCTCGCCCTTGCTGGCGCACCGCGCCGTGGTCGCGCACGAGCATTTCCCCAAATTCGTGCACGTCTTTCGAGCGGGCTCGCGTTTCAGCCAGCGCGGCAGTTTGCATATCATAAGTGTTGGCGGCATCGAAAATGGCGACAATTGTCGGATCGTCGAGCTTGGAATTGCCGGCCTGGGCCCGGGCTACTCCGCCCTGCAACGTGAGTGCAGCCAGCAATGCAAGACCGCTGGGAAGGACGGTACAACGCGTGCGCGAGAACATGCGTATCTCCATAGTTGGTTCGGGTTGAGCTACTTAATGAGGTTAGAACTTCAGTACATATAAGTCAAGGTTCTCTTTGACTTATTCGGTGAGAGACCTTAGACTTCAGGCAAATGACCGATATCAGTCGTCGAACAGACAAGGACCCGATCAAGGGAACGCGCGCACGAATTCTGGCGCTGCTCAGGGAAGGCATGTGGACTGTCGACGATCTCGCCCACCGGCTGGAGTTGACGGACAACGCAGTGCGATTCCATCTCGACGCACTCGAGCGATCCGGCACG
The DNA here is from genome assembly GCA_003221805.1 of Gemmatimonadota bacterium. Classification (GTDB taxonomy): domain Bacteria; phylum Gemmatimonadota; class Gemmatimonadetes; order Gemmatimonadales; family Gemmatimonadaceae; genus UBA4720. Next base: position 451 of record QHUA01000142.1, on the reverse strand, counting down.
GTCCAGAAAAATGGTCTTCGTCGTGGCGGGGGCGTTGGTCAGCCCGCTGTGCTCTATACCCTCAGTCCGGTTGGTGAAGAAGAATTCTCGCGCGCGTACGCGCCGGTGCTGATTGCATTACTCGAGGAGCTGCGCGAGCGAATGACTTCCGCGCAGCTGGCGGCATTCCTGAAGCGCATTGGAAAGCGTCTGGCGCCGGAGTCGCCGTCTCCCTCGCTCTCGCTGTCGTCGCGGGTCAACAACGCCGCGAAGCTTCTAAATGAGCTGGGTGGCCTCACGAGCGTAGAGAAGCGCGGGGCGACTTATCAGATCGTGGGACGCGCGTGCCCGTTGTCGCGCGCTGTGGAGGCAGATCATTGTGTCTGCGCTGCTGTCACATCGCTGGTGGCCGAAGTGGTCGGCGCCAACGTGACGGAGCGGTGCGATCGTTCGGGACGTCCGAAGTGCTGCT
>QHUA01000026.1 GCA_003221805.1 Gemmatimonadota bacterium | reverse complement strand
AAGTTCGTGAGTCTCGTCCGGGAACCTCACCATCACCGTCGGCTTGTGCAGGTACTTGAGCGCGCGGAACATCTGCTCGCCGCCGAGCGCGGGCGGTGTGCGCATGTCTGACTCACCCTCGATCAACATCAATGGCGTGGTGACGTTGGCGACATAGGTTATCGGCGACAGCTCGGTGAATTGCTTCGGATTTTCCCACGGCGCCGCCGAGAACCAGGTCGGGTTGAAGAGGGTGAAGTCGGCGGAGTACCAGAAGCCGGACCAGTCGGCGATCGAGCGTTGCGAGACCGCAGCGGCGAAGCGGTGCGTGTGGCCGACGATCCAGTTGGTGAGCACTCCACCGCCGCTGCCACCGGTGACTCCCATGCGAGTGGAATCGACGTACCCGCGTTTGAGAACTTCGTCGACTCCCGCCATCAGATCCTTATAGTCGTCGCCCGGATAGTGGTACTGGATGATGTTGGCGAAATCCTGACCATACGACGTGCTGCCGCGCGGATTGGTGTAGACGACGACGTAGCCCTTGGCCGCCATCCAGTCGAACTCGTGGGTGAAAGTGTAGCCGTAGGCAGCATTCGGTCCGCCGTGGATCTCGAGGATCATCGGATATTTTTTCGAAGCGCTGAATCCGGACGGCTTGAGGATCCACCCCTGGACGCGTTTGCCGTCGAAGCCGTTGTACCAGAATTCTTCCGGCGCGGTAAGATCAAGAGTGCTAAACAATCCGCCATTGACGTGAGTGATCTGCCGCGGCGCCGTGCGAGGTACGTTGCCGTCGATGACGAAGAGATCGCCAATGTTGACCGGCGTCGAGACGAGCGTGACGATCTTAGATGCATCCGAGCTCGCAGTGTAGGAGACGACATCGTGAGGGCCTGTTGTGACCGAATCAATTTTCCCATCGATGGAAATACGTTTTAGGTTAGCGCTGCCATGTTCGGTGGTGACGACGATGATGCTGCGCCCATCCTTGCTCCAGATGACACCACCACCCGCGCCCGCGCGCGGAGGATGCTGGTCGCCGGTCAGCCCGCCTTCCACATCGTAGTCGTAGCCGGTCGTGAGATTGCGCGGTTTCGCACCGGCAGTCGCATCCATCACGTACAAGTCTTCCTCGTTGTAGAAGCGCAGCGGCTTCGCGTTTTCAATGCCGGTGAACGCGATCTGCTTTCCATCGGGCGATATCCCATAAGACCCGATCTGACCATTCAGGCTCGCGACCTTGGTGATCGCACCGCCGTTCGCGGCCACCGAGTACAGCTCGGCGCCCGCCTCGTCGTAATACGGCTCGAGACGACGATTGGATGTGAAGTAGAGACGCGATCCGTCGGGCGACCACTCCGGCTCGCCCTCATCGAATGTGCCCGAGGTGATTTGCTTCACGCTCGGCAGCCCGCCCGTTGCCGTGAAGGACGCAGGCACCGTCCAAATGTGAGAATGCGCCGTGACGTCGGTGTAGCCACCACCGTTCCAGCGATATTGCGCCCGGGTGATCACCCGCACATCGCTGACGTGCTTCTTGGTAGTGTCGGCTGATTTCTTCGACGAGTCAGCTTTCGCCGTATCCGGCGTGGAGAGAAAAGCGATCGTGCGCCCGTCCGGTGACCACACTGGGCTCGACGCGCCCTTGGGCGAATTAGTGAGCGCCCGCGCCTCACCGCCGTCCATTGAGATGAGATAGATCTGCGACGGATTCTGTTTCCCGTCCACGGGATCCGGTGTGCGCACGAAGGCGATCTCCCGACCGTTCGGCGACCAACGCGGCGATCGATCGCTGCGACCAGAGGTCAGCGGACGCGGTGGCGCGCTCCCATCAGCCGGCACGACAAAGATCTGCGTCTCGTACCGATCCTTGTCTTCATTGACGTTGACGCGCACGAACGCGACCTGAGATCCGCTGGCGGAGATCTGCGGATCGGCGGCCCAGACGAATTTGAAGAGATCTGTCTCGGTGATCGGCCGTCGTGCCTGCCCGAAGCCTACAACAGGTGCAATAGCAATAAAGAGAACGAGAGCTACGAAGGCATAGCGGCGGGAACGATTCATGGACCATCCGAAGATGAGGGTGTCGTCCTTAGAAAGAAGTGAACAGCGCACGATGGACCTTCGCCGAATCGCCAATCACCGCGAACCGTGCATGCTGCATGTATCTGGACGCCACTCGCTGCACATCGGCCGGCGTCACCTGCCTTACCATCTCCGCAAAACGGTTCACGTTCTGATAGCCGCCGCCGAGCAGCTCGAATAGGCCCAGTTGCCGGGCCTGGCCCATGTTGCTCTGCTGTGTAATCCAGAACTGCGTGAGGAACGTGTTTACGTTCTCGGCAAGGTCAGAGGGAGAAAGTGGTTCCCGCTGGAGACGGCGTACCTCACTGAAGATCACTTTCATGGTTGTGTCCGGCTCAACCGCGGTGACATACAAGTTGCCCGAATTGACTGCTCGATCGCTGAGGCTTGCCCCTACCGCGTAAGTGAGATTGCGCTTGGTCCTTACCTCTTCGAACAGGCGCTGGGAGAGCACGTCAGTCGCGACGCGCATGGCTGCGAAATCCGCACTGCTCGGGGGCGGGGCGGCGAAGAAACCCAACACGTAGTTCGTCGGCAGCTCCCTCGTGACAACCATCACATCGGGACTGACGGACTTTAGCGCCGGAGGTGTCGCCGCGCCTCCGCCGCGAGCCGGAAGTTGGCCGAAGCTGGAAGAGATTTTCTGAACGAGGTCATCGCGCTGCACGTTCCCGACGACCACAATCAGCAGATTCTCCTTGGTGAATCGCTGACGGTGCCAATCAGTCAAAGCCTGCCTGCTGATCGACGCCATAGACGTTGGAGTCCCCGTCGGCCGCGCGGCGTATGGATGCCCTGCATAGAGACTACTGTCGGCCAGATAAAAGATGTAAGAATCCGGGTCGTCGGGGATGCGCTTCGCGGCATCGACCAGCTGACTGCGCACCAGCTCCACTTCGGCGGCGGGGAAGGTCGGGTGCAGCGCCGCCTGCGTATACAGATCCCACGCCTCGTTCCAGTTTTGTCTGACTGCCTGGAGTGAAAGCGTCGAGTAATCGTAGTCAGCGCTCGAATTGATGCTGGTGCCTGTCTCGACCAGCTTTTCGTTGAATGCATCCTTGTCGTACTTGGCCGTACCGTGCGTCGCCGATTGAAGCATCAAATCCTCGATGCCGGCGTTGGCTGCAGTCAGGTTGGCGCTTCCACCGCGGATATACAGTCGGACGGCGACAACGTCGTTGGCGCGCCCCGGCTTGAAGATCACCGGGATGCCGGATACCGAGAATTTGCTCGCCGCTACGGTTTGTCCGTCTACGGCCGTCGTGAAAGCGAAAGTTGCGGCGAGTAAGATGAGCGCGCGCTTCATTTGGCACCTCCCGCTCCGGCGAAGCCGCCCGCAGCGAGAACGGATTCCGGCGTGAGGTTGAGTTTCGCGCGCGCGTCGGGGCTTATCAGCACTCCGGTCACGAAAGGCTTGCCGATGATGTAGTCGCGCGCGTAGCGGGCAATGTCCTCTTTGGTTGCCCGCTGCATGTTCGGCACGTAGCTACGATAATAATCGAGCCCGGCAACGGACCACCAGAAACCGATAGTGTGAGACCAATTGGTAGACTGCTCGCGCTCATAGATCGCGTTGATGCCGAGCTGTCGCTTGGCGGCGCTCAGCTCCTTGGTCGTGATGTAGGAGGTGTCGGCGAGTTTCGACAGCTCCTCGAGAATCGCCCGTCGCGCCTCCAGAATTTTCTCCGGCGCGACCTGCGCAAAAGCTGTGATGGGACCGACGTGATTGAGGGTGTAATAGCCCAGGCCTACATCGAAAGTCAGGCCGCTGTCCACCAATCGCTTGTGGAATTTGCTGGTTGGATTCCGCAGAACCGTGCTCAGCAAATCGGCGGCGTAAGTTGCTGCGGGGTCAGCGCCGACGCTCGGCCCTTGCCACACCATTGATAGCGCGGCTCCGTTCACGGGCTTCTCCACTATCACCGCGCTACTCCTGGTAAGGGGCGGCGGATTCGGAATTGGCGTCGCGAATGGATCCGGCCCGCGCGGCCAGGCGCCGAATACCTGCTGTGCCAGCGCGAAACCACGCGCCGGCGTGATGTCGCCGGCGAGAATCAGCGCGGTGTTGTTCGGGATGTAATACCGGTCTTTGATCGTGTTCATCTTCTGCTGGGTGGCAGTGATGATGATCTGCCGGTTCCCGATCACGTTCTTCCGGGAGTAGTAGCCAGGCGTCCACAGGATCGTGTCGACGGCGCGGCCAAGATGGAAATATGGATTGGCTTCATTCCGATCGAATTCTCCCAATACCACCGGCCGTTCTCTGACCAGCTCTTCCTGCTTGAACAGCGGATAGCGAATGGCGTCCTCCATGAAATGCATCGCCGGCACCAGGCTGTCCGTTCCAACCGTCACGAAGTAGTTCACGACTTCATCGCTGGTCGAGCCATTCCAGCTGCCTCCCAGTTCTCTGAGACGCTGGAGGTATCGCTCCTGGGATGGAATGGTGCGATTGGCCTTGAAGAACATGTGCTCGTACAGGTGCGAGAGGCCGTTGTACTCCGGAGTTTCGGTGAAGCCACCGTTCTTCACTACGAGCTCGACGTTCACGATCGGCACGGCGTGATTCTCGACGACGATCACCTCCAATCCGTTCGACAGTTTCTGGCTATGGATCGGCAGGTCTGATTGTGCCCAAAGGACCGGCGCGCAGACCAGCGATGCGCTTGCGATCAGACGATATCGCATGTTGAACCTCCATTGGTACTCGAATATTCCTGAATTCACGCTTGTCGGCTTTTCATCGAGCCATGCCCCTTCAGGGAAGGCGCCAGACATTCAATACTCCGGTCGTTCGATGTGAGTTGGAATTCCCTTCCGGCAGTGCGATGCGGCCGTCGACGATAATGGGACTGTTCCAGTGCCCGCCGCCGCACTCGAGCGATGCGACCTGTCGCCCCGATTCCGGCTCGTACACGCGCAACCCTCCGCCGGGATCGTAGATGTAGAGCAGGCCGCCGGCGATCACCGGGCTGGTGCCCCCATTTTTGTTGCGCCACGAGTCGCGCAACCGGCCACCGCTGAATGTCCACGCCGCCGTCGCACCATTATCGGCGGCGAA
>QHUA01000025.1:2642-8584 GCA_003221805.1 Gemmatimonadota bacterium | reverse complement strand
CGCCAAGGAGCAGGTGCTGGCGACGTTCGAGAAGAACTACGTCACCCGGCTGGTCGCGCGCGCATCCGGCAACATGTCGCGCGCCGCACGCCTGGCCAGCGTCGACCGCACGACGCTGTATCGGTTGCTCGAACGTCATGGTTTCCGCCGCGATTTCAGCGAATCAAGCACCGCGTCCGATCAAATGTCGGAGGGCGGGCTTCGCGACTATCAGGACGTGCGACTGCCACCGCTGTCGAATATCCCACCGGCCTAGCCGCTTGGACGCTCACGCCTCGCTCGAAGCGACGGTGCTTTGAGCGCTATCTGCCGGCGTGACGGTCGGTAACGGTGAGATGATTATGTGTGACCGTTCCACTCGACCGTTGCGTCCCTGCAACACGTTGTCGCAGCGGCAGCTCGTAACTCGTTGCACCGAAAGACAATCGGCCTGGGCGACTAATTGCGTCACGCTTGCCCCACCGAACCGGGTTCCCCGGAATTCCATTCCACAATCGGGTTGAAGAATGAGCGTCCGATCTCTGCAGCCTGACTACCCTCTCGCGCCACATCATCCTGGTTCCATTCCCACCGCCGAATGGACACCTGCGCGCCCAAGGTCGGAGGATTTCGAGGATGCGGAAGGAATTCCTTGGTCGCGATACGTTGACGCGATTCGGCGCCACGTACTGCTCATCGTTGGGTTGGCGGCCGTAGGTTCAGTCCTGGGCGTCGTCGCCGCCCGGCGCGTGCGACCCATTTACGAGGCGCAGGCAACCGTGTGGATCAGCACCACGCCGAGCAGTGCGCTGCAAACCGGACCGATCAGGCAACAGCAGCTCCTGACAACGGGCTCGTGGGTCGAGCTCCTTCGGAGTTTTGCGATCGTCGATCCAATCGTTCGGGATCTCAAGCTCAATGTCAGCTACAAACAGCCGAGCGATTCGGTCCTGTTTCGAAACTTCGAATGGACACCGGCGACGAGATCTGGCGCATACCTCCTGAAAATCGACGGCGCCGGTCCAAAATACATGCTGTCGACGGCGAAAGGGGTTTTCATCGAGAGTGGGGCCATAGGCGATTCCATTGGTCGAAAGGCAGGCATGAATTGGCTGCCGGATGCTCGTTTTCTCGGTCGAGGGCGAGCAATCGAGTTCGGTGTGACATCGCCACGCAATGTCTCTGTGTTCCTCGTCAATGCGGTGCACGCGTCGCTCCCTGAGGATGGACAGTTTCTTAAGATCACGCTCAGCGGGGCAGATCCGCGGCGGACGGCTCGTACAGTCAACGCGTGGGCGGAGCAGCTGGTCAACTCTTCTGGCGACCTCAAGACGCGTCACTTGTTCGAATTCAAGAAGATTCTCGGCGATCAGCTCGCCCTCGCTGAGGCTCAGCTCCGAACATCCGAGAACGAGCTGGAACACTTCCGAGTGAGCACCATCACTCTTCCATCGGGCGTCGCCGCATCAGCCGGCCCGGGAGTCACGCAGGGAGATCCTGTCGTGGCGAGCTATTTCCAGCAGAAAGTTGCGCTGGACGAAATACGGAGCGAGCGGCAAGCGCTGGAACGGATGGTGTCCGAAGCGAAAGGAGGTCCGATCAACCCCCAGGACTTTCTCCAGCTTCCGACAATTCTGAACAACGCCCCTCAACTCCGCAGCGCAATCGAAGAACTCTCGTTGCGACAAGCCACACTTCGGACCGAACAACAGTTTCTTACCGATGCCAATCCGCGAATCAGGCAACTCGCTGAAGCAGTCCGCGTTCTCGAAAGGGAGACCATCCCGCAGATAACGGTTGCGGTGTTGAATTCCCTGAAGGCGCGGGAGCCTGAGCTCGACACTCGCATCAGCGTTGGCTCCCAGGAGCTGCGGGGGATTCCGGCTCGCGCGACCGAAGAAGCTAGGCTGGTACGCCAGGTGGCGGCGACCGAGAACCTCTATAACTCACTGAAGGCCAGGTACGAGGAAGTTTCGCTCGCGGAAGTCCAGACCGCCCCGGACCTCAGTGTTCTGGATACTGCTGTCGCGCCAACGCTGCCTACTTCGAATGACGCGCCGCGTCTGCTTTTGCTCGCCGTTGTGGCCAGCATGGGTCTCGCTGTGGGGATAGCTCTCATCAGAGATCGCCTCGATCGGCGTTTCAGGTACCCGGAGCAGGCAACGCGTGAGCTGGGTCTGAGCGTGGCAGGCACCGTCCCGAAGTTCAAAGCTAACCATCGTGGCGAATTCCAGATCGCGATGATGTCTCAGGCAGTCGAGTCATTCAGAACCCTGCGCTTGGCTTTGCGCTACGATTTCCCGACGGACGCGCCGATTGTAGTAGGAGTATCCAGTCCGGCGGCGGGCGATGGGAAATCTCTGGTCTCATCCAACTTGGCGCTTGCCTTCGCCAGCGCCGGCAGTCGTACTCTGCTAATAGATGGCGATGTGCGTTGCGGAGGATTGCACAACACTTTTGAGATTCCCGTCACCCCTGGCCTCGTGGACTATCTCAATGGTCACGCAGCCGTGGATTCGATCGTTCGTTCCACGACCTCTGAGAATCTCTTTCTCATTCCACGAGGCACTCGCGGGAATCGCGCTCCCGAGCTCCTCGTATCTGAACTGATGAGCGCGCTCGTGCACGCGATGCGCCTGCAGTTCGACGTGGTCATTATCGACTCCCCTCCCCTCGTCGCGGGAATGGATGCCTATGCCCTGGGCGCCGCCGCCGGTAGCATGCTCATCGTGCTGCGGCCAGCTGTGACAGACCGAAAGCTCGCATCGGCCAAACTCGAGGTACTGGACCGACTTCCGATTCGAATCCTGGGTGCGGTGCTCAATGCTGTTCCTGACGGAGGCGCGTACCGCTACTACGGTGCCGACTACTCCTATAAGGACGAGGTGCTGAAGGAGCCAATTGCTGACATTGCCACACCAAAGGGTTTGTTGGTTCGGTCCTGATTCCGACCGACCGCGCTCAACGAGAAGGACGCAATTCGTTCAAAGCAACTGTGGCGTCATGAAAAAACTCTGTGGTGAGCGCGCAACAACTCGCGCGGCCACGCCGGGCATCTCTGGGCCGGGCGCACCGCAACAACAAAAAACGCAACGTGTTAGATCGGGCCCTGAACGCCGGACACGTTAGCATACCGTCTGCGATCCAGGACTTCATGATGCCTTCAACAATTGACGTTCGTGTCCGGCCAGGACTTGAGCGGCCGGCCGAATCGCCTCGTTGGCGCCGGGCCTGCCTCACCAGATTCCAGGTTCTCCTCTCGGCTTGGATCATCTGTGCTTCCGCGCCTGCCGCAGCTGTCGCCCAGACGGCCGGCGCGCTGACTACTCGTGACGAGCTGGTTGCTGCGGCCTCGCAGGCTGAGCGGTCCCAGAACCCAATGCTGGCGGCATCCATTCGGCAGCGAATGCGGGAAGGCGATTTCCAGGTCGGAGATCGCATCGTTCTGACCGTTGTTTCCGACGTCCCGCACACCGACACACTGGTCGTCCAAGCCGGACGAGTCATCGATTTGCCCGGAGACGGAGTACTCCCGCTGTCCGGCGTGCTGCGTTCGGAACTGCGCGAGAGAGTGGCCGCAGAAGTATTGAAATATGTGAAGGCGCAACAAGTCGATGTCACTCCGCTGACCCGGATTGGAGTGCTAGGCGAAGTATCACGTCCCGGCTTTTTCGCATTCCGGTCGGATGTTCCGATGACAGATGCAATCATGCTCGCCGGCGGTCCAACCGCCACGGCGGATATCGAACGTACCGTCGTGAGACGCGCGAGCCGTGAATATCGGTCAGCCGAGGAGACACGGCTCGCTATTGCCAGGGGCCTGACGCTCGATCAATTCGGTCTGGGCGCTGGCGACGAACTCGTCGTGGGTCGACGCCGCGAATTAATCACTCCGACTACCACCGCTCTGCTCGGCGCGGTTGCGAGCCTCGCCGCAATCTTCATCGCCGTCCATCGCTAGGCGTGACGCCGCAAGGGGTTGGCGACCGGATCGAAGTAGAGCGCGCGATTCCGCTGACGAGAGAGGCGGATCGTGCGGAATCATCGTCTCCAAGCATGGAACCACGATCGCGCTCAACGCGCCTCTGCCGCGCCATGAACGTCTTGATCACTTCCTTCGCGCTAATTGTGGCCAGTCCGGTGATGCTGGTCTTTGCAATAATGGTTAAGCTCACCTCTCCTGGACCGATCGTCTACTCGCAACCACGCGTGGGGCTCGACCGGCGCCGGTCGTCAGCACGATCGAAAACCTACGACAGGCGAACACGCGATCTTGGAGGACTTCCCTTCATGATCTACAAGTTCCGCACGATGTACGTCGGAGCAGAAATCCGGCATCGCGCCGTTTGGGCCACGAAGGAAGATGCCCGAGTCACGCCCATTGGCGGCTTAATGCGCAAGCTTCGTGTCGATGAGCTCCCGCAACTTTTTAACGTGCTCAACGGAGACATGAACATCGTGGGTCCGCGGCCGGAGCGCCCGAGCATTTTCTCACGCCTGAAAGTTGATATCGCCGACTACTCGCTTCGCCAGCGGACGAAGCCCGGCATTACAGGCTGGGCTCAGATCAATCAGAGCTATGATACGAGCCTCGACGACGTCCGCCGAAAGGTCTCCTTCGACCTGGAATACCTGCAGCGTCAAAGCCTCCGCGAAGATCTGAGAATCATGGCGAAGACGGTGCCGATCATGCTCTTCCGCCGGGGCGGCTGGTAAGGATTAGCCGGCACCCGCTCGAGGTACCGGCGGCCAGGTTTCCAACCCGACTTCCGCATAAGCCTGCATTGCCGCATCGGGAGCCCGGTCGCCAAACGTGTCTCGCAGGAGCCAACCCGCGCACAATCCAAGCGCGCTCGTGCCTTGCAGGAGCAGATGAAGCGGCGCAGCTCCAATTGCAAAACGGACCCCGCGCTCCCGGACGAAGAACAGGTATGCCTGGAGATCGAGCGCGAGCATCCCGAGAAGAAAGATCGTTATCAGAACGGGTAGGTTTGGGCGTCTGAGAAAGGCAGCCGACAATGCAAAGGCGCACGCGATAGCGAAGGCTGGCGCACCGGTCCGACTAAGTGTGAACGCTACTTCACCCGGCACCGCTGCCAGCGTGCGGTGATAGCCAAGGGATCGGGCGAGCAGTATGCTCCGATTCCAGACTTCGCGGCAAAGAGAACGCGCGTTCGACTGCTTTAATCGTGTGACCTCGAGGCACCGGCTGCTAAGCACGTTACGCCCCGAATCCTCCAACCGCTCGCCCAGCTCGATGCCCTCGAGGGGCGCGGTTCCGAAGCGCCATTCGTCGAACATTCCGGCGGCATAAAATACGTTGCGTCGGATGGCCGCGCATGGCGACGCAACATCTCCGCTCGTACCAGTTTGGCGCTGCTCTCCAAAGCGCCGCAGCAGATTCCAGTACTGGGAAGCGAGATTGCGGGCTGCAGGTGCGCCATCGTGAGAAGCTGAGATTGCGTCCAGAGTCGGGTGCTCGGCAAGCGTTGCGAGCATTCGAGGCAACGTATCGGGACGCACGAGGGTGTCAGGATCGATGAAGACGAGAACTTCTCCTTGCGCCAGCTCGGACCCGCGATTTCGCGCGTACGCCGGCCCTGAGGTGCGGCCCGTGAGGCGAACCACTGTATCCGCATAGCGCGCAGCGAGCTCCGACGATCCGTCGGAGCTCGCGTCATCCACGACTATGACTTCGTAGTCGTCACGTGGTAGCTCGCTGGAGAGAATGCCGGCGAGGGCGCGGGCGAGGGTGTCGGTGCTGTTGCGGACTGGAACAATTACTGAGAGCCGGCGCGAAGAGGACATTTCCAGTCGTTAAGTTCTCGTGAACAGCTCGGCCTCTGCGCCGGACTCGGGAAGTCGGGCGGCCCTGAGCAGAGTCACGATGTCCCCGGGAGCCTGACGCATGGCGAGCTCCCTCAGATCCTCCGTGCTGGTTCCAGCGGGGGCAAGAAGAAACT
>QHUA01000025.1:0-2562 GCA_003221805.1 Gemmatimonadota bacterium | reverse complement strand
CCGGCAGCACCACGATTACTGACACTCTCGGCGTGCGCCGCCGAGAGTCCGAACCATTCACCACATTCGGGGATGGGAAGGAGCTTCGATCGCCAGCTTCCGGTTTTTCCGTGACGATCGCATCGGCGAAAGCATGTGCCTGGCTGGCGCGATCGGAACGTTGCAAATCCTCTGTGCCCCCAACACCCATTGCTTGGCCTCGAAATAGATTCGGGTATCGCAGCTCAAATCCACCCGAGCAAATCCCATACTTCTGCTTCGCACTCGCAAACTCCTGCGCTGCTTTTACTTACACAACTGCGGCGAGTGGAGCCTGCGCGCAGAGCGCCACGTTTGCGTTGCGTAGTTGCTACACGACGTCCCGCCTACGGCGTCAAGTCAGCCAGTCGAAACGGTCGGTCTCCGAGTCGGCTCCCAAGTGACCATCGGCACTCCGCGAAGCGCATGGCACCACGCCAGAAACCCCGCGCCCAGCGCGGCTACCACAAATCCCGCCAGCGCGAGCGGCTTGAACTGGATTCCCTTTCCATACCGGATTACGGCGGCACCCGTGAGTAGCCCGGCAACAACGGTACCCAGTAGCAACGCGGCGAATGTGCTCTGACTCGCCAACAGACCAAGCGCGAGAAGAGCCGGAGGCACCACGAGATAGGGAGTCCAGCGGAGCAGTTTGTGGCTGATCAGCATGACCGCGAAACTGCCGTATCTCACAGGGTTCATCAGCCGACCAAAATGGAAAAGCGTGCTGAGGCCGCGTGCCATGGTTCGACCCTTACGCCTGAACTCGAATTTTATCTCGGCCGTTCTTGGTACGATGCAGACGGCGTCTGCGACGCTCACCGAGCGATACCCCTGTTCCCTTGCTACTAGCGTCGATGCAAAATCCCAACTTAGGCCCGGCGGCAGCGGTGAGACGCGAATCCGGCGGCGTATCCCGTAAAAGCACCCGCTGGCGCCGACAATGGATCCCGCACGCGTCTCAAGGTCACGTACCCACATCTCGTACGACGTGTAACCCGACTCGCCCCTTGTAGCATGAAGGTCGGTAGCGCCGACGCTGACATCCCGCCCGGACGCAACACCTACCGTTTGATCGTCGAAGACCCGGATCAAATGCTTGAGGGAGCCGGGAGGCACGGCAATCGTCGCATCCACATTCACGATGATCTCCCCCTTGGCCACGGCAACTGCGGAATTTTCAGCCGCGGTCTTGCCCCGCCGACTCGGTGCACGCAGCAGCTCGACGCCTTTGTCCGCGAGTTCCCGCACCACGTCGTCGGTGCCGTCGGTCGATGCGTCAGAGAGAACGAGAAGCTGAAGTCTCTCCTTAGGATAATCGAGCTCAAGGAGACACTGCAGGGTCGACCGAATACTCGCTACTGCGTTATAAACCGGAACGGTGATAGTCACGCTTGGCCAATCGTCGGCACGGACGCGCGGCTTCCCGGTAGAATGTCTCCGGGTCACGGCCCAGAGGATTGCCGGATAGATGAGATACGCGTAGAGCGCTGTCACAACGGGCGCAGCGGCGATCACGACGGCAAGCGAGAGCACTGACAAGAGTTCGTGTTGAGAGGGTGGGACAGCCCACGATAGGCGCGGAATTCTGGCCGAAATGACACCGCTGGCGGGAGTGGCGAGCCAGGGCGCCAATCCAGCGCGCCCTGCTCGGCCGGAGCTGAAGCATTCCACGTGCCTGGCTCCTTATCGCCCAACCCTTGTAACTCGAGCGACTCAGACGCGCGCTGAGCAGCCGGGCTAGGGCGCCCTGACAGCAGTGTGTTGCGCGCGTGCTACGTCCGGAACCGCTACGACTCCACTCGGAGCATCGGCGACGGTCATGAAAATTGCAAAACGGCAGCGCACTATGACCCGTACACACGACCTCTCGCTCTGGCGTCGATTTCCTGGGGCTGAGAAGGCAAGCGGATGGATTTCAGCGAGCGACGATATCCAGTTGGAAGAAACCCTGAAATCAAAGACACCGCCCCAAAGAGTTCGCACGTTATCGGCAGGTCGAGCTATGTTGCGGCCTGTGATCCGCCTGGCGAGAAGACTCGGATTCTATGTCACTCGCGACCCCGTCTGGCTCGTGTACGAAGATCACATTGTCCGTGTGCTCTCGACGCTCAGGATCAACTGCGTTCTGGACGTCGGCTCATATCGGGGTGACTTCGCTAAATGGCTGCGCAGGATCGGGTACGCCGGCCTCATTATTTCCTTCGAGCCCGTGGCCGCCAATTTCGACATACTGGAGGAAGCTCGCGCCGACGACACCGAATGGCATACTCATCGTCTGGCCCTGGGCGCAACAACGGGAAGCGCCGAGATCCGTGTATTCAGCGGCGAAACGTTTCATTCTTTCCTCGCACCAAGTGATTACGGGCGCGCCCGGTTCCCAGACAAGCTTCAGGTCGTGCGCAGGGAGTTGGTTCCTGTGGAGCGACTCGAGAACATCTTGGACGAGTTGACGGCGGGTCTTGACCACCCGCGCATCCTGCTCAAGGTCGATACGCAGGGTTACGATCTGGAGGTGATTCGCGGGCTCGGAGGAAAGGTTGG
>QHUA01000024.1 GCA_003221805.1 Gemmatimonadota bacterium | reverse complement strand
CGCGACGCGCAGGAATGGATCGTTGGCAGGAAGCTCACTCTGCGCGGCACGAAGCTGCGCGGCGATCGCCAGTCGCTCGAAAGCAGTATCGATTGGAACTGGCCCGAGAATCTGATTCCGAATGTTGGCCAGACCCGGTCCACGATATTGTGGTAGCCGCGCGGAATCCGGCGCGTTGGCGAACAAGGCAACACGAACGGTTCCCGCCGCTAGCTGCATTAGAGTCGAGCCACCGCCGAACCCGTAGTACCGAAGCTGCGGACTGAACGTCGTCAGCTCGCCCTGCGCATTGGCGATGGCGTCGAAGGTTCCGCCGTACTGTGCCTGCAGTTTTGGATCGGCGGCAATACGAGCCCGCAGCTCCTGCTCGAAGGCCCGCTTCTTGGCCATACTCGCAGTATCGAGCAATCCAGCGCGATAGCCAGTGACTGCCTTCTGAGAGTTCGCGACGCCGAAGACGTCGTTCTGGTACCGGCGTGCCGCCGATGTGTCAGTGCGTGCGAGCTCGGCGTAAATCGCCAGCGCGCGCTTGTAGGCGGCGAGCGTCGCCGGATAACCCACGTCGCGCAGGTACCCCATCTGGGCGATTGTATTCAGTCGTCCTGTCGATCCCGGATTTCCAACGACGAAGACGAGCTCGTTCTCGATCGCTCCCGCCGGACTCCACTTCAAGTAATCGGGCGGGCTGTACGGCTGCCCGTTCTCGTAAACGCGGAGCAGTGTGACATCGAGATCGTAACGTGGATAGGTGAAATTGTCCGGATCTCCGCCGAAGAAAGCTATGTCTCCTTCTGGCGCCATCACCAGCCGAAGGTCATTGAAGCGCCGGTAGCGGTACACCGAGTAGATGCCGCCCTGATAAAGACTGACCACCTGACAATTGAGCTGGGTCTGCTGGTTACACTCGGTCTGTATCTGCGAAATGATTGCGGTCCGCTGCGCTGCTTGTTCGGCGGGAGTCCTGCCGGTAATGGCGGCGCGCACGCGATCGGTCACGTTCTGTATGGACTGCAGCTGGTCGACATAAAGTCCGGCGCACTTCTTCTCGTCGGCGAGAGTCCGCGCCGCAAATCCCGTCTGGATGTAATTGGAGTCGGGTGGTGATGACGACGCGGTGCAATCTCGGCCGCAGTGGTGGTTGGTCAGCACCAGTCCGCGCGACGACACGAACGACGCTGAGCAGTTCGGCAGGCGCACCGACGCTAACCGAACGTGATCGAGCCACTTCTGATCCGGAGCAAATCCGTAAGTCCGCCGCCAATAATCGAGAGGCGGCGCGTCGAAGGTCCACATCGTGCCGAACTCAGGTTTGTACGTCGGAGGCGCCAACTGCGCCTTCGCCACTGCTTGACGTTGAGTGGCGCCCTGAGCAGGGGCCCGGGTGGGTACCGCGAGCGCGGCGGCGAGAGCCAGCGCCGGAAGCACGGATCTACGCGTCAGCATTTTCCTCTGTCCTGTTCGTGTAGGTTTGGCGAAGCGGACTTGCAAGATATTGACCGCCGCGCGGTAAGCTTGTCGCTACTGTAAGCCAGTTCTAGATTGCACGGACTCTTTCCATCCTTCACTCGCCATTGATGTCACAGCGCCAGCGCACGCTCCAGGAAACGACGACGGTCCATTCTCCCGCCGAGGTATTGAAGGCGGCAAAGGATTTCTTTGCTCGCCAGACGGGTATATACGCCGCCTTTCCCGAACAGGAATCCAAAACCCACGTCACCCTTCGCGGCCAGGGTGGCGAAGAAGTGGTCATCGCCGCAGTCCCGGGCGCCAGCGGCGAAACCAAGGTAACCGGCTCGACATATCTCTTCGACCAACAGGTTGCGCGCTTTTTCGCCACGCTGTCACCGGTTCCGCTCGCCGTCTCCACGGAGTCGGGAGAGTGAAAACAGCGACTCTGTTCGTAAGCGGGCTGCGCACGCGGGGCGAGCCGTTCAAACTGGGATCGAATACGACAGCTCCCCTTCAGCTCAGGGCCCAGGTGCTCGAGGCGTGGGATGCCATCCGCATCGACGCCGATCCGTTGGCATCGGTGAAAAGTCTCAAGGAGCTCGCGTTGAGGGAGCTGTATCCGGACGTCCGCCATGCCGACGAGTACGTCGTGAAGCTGCACGGCTTCGAGATCCTCGATGAATCGGCGCCGATTTCGTCGACCGCGGCAAAGAACGGCTCGATCTTCCTGATTACCGACCGCCGTCGGCGACCGGTAGAATAGACACTACCCGCCCACAGTGCGGGCCGCGTTCATCTCCCACAGCGATTGCGGGCGTCACGACACCGGGTGGGGACATCCGGAGCACGTCGGTCGACTGCGCGCAATCACGCGCGCACTGCGAGAGGATCCGGAGCTCTTTCACACGGTTGAGCACCTCGAAGGTCGCCACGCGACGATTGAAGAGATCGAGCTCGCCCACGATCCATCATACATCGCCTCGGTCAGAGTCATCGCCGAGCAGGGTGGGGGTCGACTGGACGCCGACACGGTGGCCAGCAGCGGGTCTTGGGACGCGGCCACGGCGGGTGTTGGCTGCGTTCTGTCAGGCGTCGATCTGTCGGTAGCGGGCATTCATCCGCGCAGCTTCTGCGCGGTGCGGCCGCCCGGGCACCACGCCGTTCGCAATCGCGCGATGGGATTCTGCCTCTTCGGAAATGTTGCCATCGCCGCACACTATGCGCGCCACAAACACGGCTTGAAACGCATCCTGATTGTCGATTGGGACGTTCATCACGGCAATGGGACCCAGGCTCTGGTCGAGGGCGAGCCTGACATCCATTTCGTCTCCATGCACCAGTGGCCGTGGTACCCGGGGACTGGCGCAGCGGAGGATCGCGGTCCCCATGGCACTATCTGGAACATTCCAAGGCCGCCCGGCCTGCCTGCCGCGGAGTACATCCAAGCACTGGAACGCGGGATTGACGCCGCCACCGAAGGCTTCGTTCCCGACCTCATTCTCATCTCGGCGGGGTTCGACTCACTCGCTGGCGATCCGCTGGGCGGCTTCACGCTCGAGATCGACGATTTCGAGACCCTTACCCGATCACTCGTCGCCCGCGCGGAGTCATGGTGTGGGGGCCGCATTGTTAGCGCGTTGGAGGGTGGATACGCGCCCGATCGGGTCGGGCAGGCGGCCGTTCGGCATCTGGGCGCGCTCGCCCGGTAGCTACTAACTTGCAGCCACATGAGCGCTGCACTTCGATTGCTGCAGAACGTCCGGGCTACCCCGGAGCCTCGTCTCTGGAGCTGTTGGTCCCTGGAGACCTCTACGGACCTCAGCTGCATCCCGGACAGCTATCTAACGCAGGCTTCCAATCGTCTAGCTAAGGCGATCATCACCCGCACGGCTTCATGATCCTCATGCTGGCGCAACTCGCACTCGGTCTGACAATCCTCGCTGGTCTCAAATGGCGCAAGCTTCTGTAAACTCGCTGCGATTGTACGGCGTGGCCGCGGTCGAGTCGGGGCAGCTCGCGTCGCTGGCGGAAGGGACGTTCCTGGTCCACTATCGTGCCCTGGCCGCGATAGTCGAGGTCTCGCCCTACGTTGGGACTCCCCTCGACGAGGACGAGATGGCGAAGTACCTGCACGTTCTCGAGGACGCCTACGCACATGCCGCGGTTCTGCCCGCGCCGCCCGGTACGGTGTTCCAGTCCCATTCTGTTCTCATGCGTTGGCTCGAGCTGCACTACTTCACGCTCACTGAAGCGCTCGCCACCGTCGAAGGCCACGCTGCCGCTCGGGTGAGCATAACCCGGCACAACAGCCACCAGGAGGGCGAATCCGGACGCAGCTCCGCCTCCTTGGCGGCTGAAAGTCTTCGCCTGCTGCGGGGCCAGGCGGCCGCGACCGTGACGCTGCCAAAGGCAGAGAGCGACGATGAAGACGGAGTGGTGGCCCGCGCCTCGTTTCTCGTCGACAGCCAGCGCTGGCAGACGTTCCAGGACACCGTGTCCAAGGAAGCAAAGCGTCAGAGCGCCCTCGAGTTCCAGGTGACGGGTCCGTGGCCGCCGTATGACTTCGTCCGCATGCAGTTCGGGGGCTGACCATGTTCTGCACTGATTGCGGAAGCTGGAATCGCGGCGAAGCCGCCCGCTGCGTGCGGTGCGGCATCAGGATGCCGGAGACCAACGATCGCCGGCAGTCGCCGCCGGATCCCTCTGTGACCGCGCTCCGCCAGGTTACGGGTGGACGCTACACGATCATGCACCGCGTCGGCGAAGGCGGCATGGCGAGCGTTTATTACGCACTGAATGTCGCGCTGGACTCGCCAGTGGTGATCAAGGTCCTCCATCCCCACCTCGCGCGCGAACACGAGATGCGTGAGCGGTTCAAGCGCGAGGCGGAATCGGCCGCCCAGCTGATGCACCCGCACATCTGCAAGATCATCGACTTCGGCATGGTCGACGATCACGTCTTCCTGGTGATGCCGTACATGGCCCGCGGGACGTTGAGCGATCGCATCGGTGGCCACCGCTCGCTGACACCCGAAACCACGGCCGCCGTCGCCGCGCAGGTCGCCACCGGTCTGGACTACGCCCACCGGCGCGGTCTCGTTCATCGCGACATCAAACCGGACAACATTCTGTTCGATGAAGACGAGAATGCACTGGTGACAGATTTCGGCATCGCCACAGGACATTTCCGGAGCCGCATGACCGGTAGCGGCAACGTCATGGGAACGCCGCATTACATGTCGCCCGAGCAGGCCCGTGGAAAGCTCCTCGACGGCCGCAGCGACATCTACGGACTAGGCGTGGTGATGTACGAGACCCTACTTGGCTTTCCACCGTTCGACGGCGCCGACAGCTACTCCATCAGCTATAAGCACGTCACTGAGACGGCGGTGGCGCCAGATGTCGTGGATTCCCGAATTCCGCAGCAGATGGCGGCCATCGTCATGCGCTGTCTGGAGAAAAACCCGTCCCAGCGCTACGAGCGCGGCAACGACCTGGCCGACGCGCTGATTAACTTTCTCTCGACGGCGGCAGCGCACCACGAATTCCGGATGGCTCGCACCGCGCGCTCAGCTCCCACGCAAGCAGTCGCAGCCGGATGAAGCTTCGCATGCTTCTCAAAGCTTGACCCGGATTTCGAGTGATGAAGCTTTCGCACCAGACAATCGAGCTCAACCCAACGCACCCCTTCGTCATAGCGCGCGGGGGATACGCTCACCATCGCAACGTCATCGTGCGCCTGACCGACGACGACGGCATCGAGGGGTTTGGGGAAGCCGCGCCCAATCGTTACTATGGCGAGTCGGTGTCGACGGTCATCGCGGCGCTGGGACAGTTCAGGCCGATTCTCGAGCGCGCCGATCCGTTCTCGCTGGAGTCAATCGAGGCGCATCTCAATCGTGTTCTGCGCGGGAACGCATCTGCGAAGAGCGCCATCAGCGGTGCGCTCCACGATTTGATCGGGAAGAAGCTGGGCCTGCCCGTTTACAAAATGTGGGGGCTCGATGCGACTCCTACCCCGGAGTCGAGCTTTACGATTGCCATTGCCGAAAACGACGAGTTGGAGAGACGAGTCGCCGAAGCGCGTCAGTATCCGATTCTCAAGATCAAGCTCGGGACGGATCGCGACACGGAGATCGTCCGCATCATCCGTAATGCCGCGCCGCAAAAGCGGCTGCGAGTCGATGCCAATGCAGCCTGGACGGCTAAGCACGCCGTGCGCATGAGTGACTTCCTCGCCGATCATGAAATCGAGATTCTGGAGCAGCCTGTTCCAGCCAACGACATCGAAGGGCTGCGCTTCGTGCGCAATCGCTCCAAGCTGCCGGTTTTCGCTGACGAGTCCTGTCTCGTGGCCACTGATGTTGCCAAGTTGGCTGGGGCAGTGGACGGCATCAACATCAAGCTGGCTAAGTGTGGCAGCCTCCGTGAGGCGCTGAGGATGGTTCACGCCGCAAGAGCTTTGGACATGCAGGTGATGGCTGGTTGCATGATCG
>QHUA01000023.1 GCA_003221805.1 Gemmatimonadota bacterium | reverse complement strand
GACTCCAATACCAATCCGAACACCGAGGGCAACGGCGCCGAGAACTTCAACACCGGCGCTCCTCCGCAATCACAACCGCAGTCGCAATACAATCCGCAAACGAGCATGGGCCAGGCCGGCCAGGGCGGCGGACAGGGACAGCAGCAGCGCGAACCCGGACAACATCGTGATCGCGATCACCGTCACAATGGTCGGCGCGGACGCAATCAACGTGGACGCGGCAGACAGCGCGGCGGCGGCGGTGGTGGAGGCGGCGGCGGGCAACAGCAAGCCCAACGCAGTGACCAGGGTCAGCGCGCACCGATCGCTCCAGTCGTTCCGGACAGCGAAACTTCAGGTTGGTTCGACCCGCAGCGCGACGGCGGATTCGTCCGCAGATCAGCGAACAGTTATCTAGCCGAGGCAGGTGATGCATACGTGCCGACGCAGATAATGCGGCAGTACATGCTACGCCGTGGCGACCAGGTGCTCGCCACCACCGGCCACGATCATCGCAACCGCGTAGTCGTCGTCGACATCCAGAAGATCAACGATGAAGATCCGGCGGCGGCCGCTCGTCGTCCCGATTTCGCATCGCTCATTGCGTCGTACCCGGAGCGCAAGCTCAAGCTCGAGACGGGCCGACCGGCCAAAGGTGGACCGGAGCTGACGCGCCGCGCCATCGACCTCATCGCACCAATCGGTTACGGACAGCGCGCATTGATTGTCGCGCCGGCCCGCGCCGGAAAGACGATGCTCCTCCAGGCGATCGTCGAAGGCGTCGCGATCAATCATCCACAGGCGGCATTGCTGGTTCTGCTCGTCGACGAGCGGCCCGAGGAAGTGAGCGAGATGATTACCTGGGGCTATGGCGAGGTTGTTGCCTCCAGCTTCGACATGCCCGCGGTTCGCCACACCGATGTCACCGAAATGGTGCTGGAGAGGGCGCGCCGCCTCGTGGAGCTAGGCAAGGATGTCGTCATCGTACTCGATTCGATTACGCGCATGGCACGCGCATACAACACTGTCGAGCGTGGCACTGGACGCACGCTTTCCGGTGGACTCGATTCGTCGGCGATGGCTCGCCCGAAAGCCTTCTTCGGCTCCGCCCGTTCCGTGGCTCCCGAGCACGGCGGCGGGTCGCTCACCATCATCGCCACCGCCCTCGTTGAGACCGGATCGCGCATGGACGATGTCATCTTTGAGGAATTCAAGGGCACCGGTAACTGCGAGATCAAGCTGGATCGCTCTCTGTCCGAGAAACGAATCTTCCCCGCCATTGATGTCGCGACCAGCGGCACGCGTCGTGAAGACAAGCTCTTCCGTCCGGACCAGATAGAGCATGTCTATACCCTCAGGCGCGGTCTACAACAGATGCCGTCCAGTTCCGCCATGGAATGGCTCATCAAGCGCATCGCAGCCACGCCGAGCAACGACGCGCTGCTCGAGGGGCTGTAGCGGGAAGACGGACGAGGGGCGAGGGAAGAGGGACGAGGGAAGAGCGCTAGGTCTTGCCGGGGCACTTCTACTAGTTCCGGCGCTCCTTTTTTCGCAACAGACAACGCCGACCCAAAGTCACCCCGAGGTAGTCAACCTCACGCTCAAGGGCGTGAAGTCAGTGAAGCAGAGCGATCTGCTTACCAGCATTTATACAACGGCGTCGTACTGCAACAGCTTCCTCCTCAAGCCGTTCTGCTGGATCAGCAAGTCGAAGTACTTCTACACCAGAAAGTATCTCGACCACCAGGAGCTGCACCGCGACGTGCTTCGCGCGCGCGTCTTCTACTGGAAGCGCGGCTTCCGCGAAACTGAAGTCGACACCGCCGTCGTATCGAGAGGACACAACCAGGTCGGCGTGACTTTCCTCATCAAGGAAGGTCCGCCGACTCTCATTTCCGACATCGCCGTCAACCAGCCGACGCCGACGCTGCTCTCGAAGCGGGAGATCAACAAGCGCGTCGTGCTGAGCAAGAACGCGCCGCTCAACATGATTCGGCTGGACTCGTCGCGATTCTTCCTGCAGACGGCGTTGTTCGACAAGGGCTACGCCGACGCCGAAGTCGACACCACCATCGTCCTCGATTCGGCCGCGCACACCGCGGCCGTGACGTTCACTCTCCTTCCCAAATACCAAACCACTGTCGAAGACATCGTCATCAAGGGCAACGACGACGTCAGCTCGCACACCATCCTCAAGTCACTCACTTTTCACATCGGCGACATCTTCAAGCGATCCGAGATGCTGCGCAGCCAGCGCGCACTCTACGAATCGAACCTGTTTCGACGCGCCGCCATCGAGCCGCGCCCACCCATCGACATCGCTACGCCCGATTCGGCCAAGATCGTCGTCGTCACCGTGCAGGAGTCGCCGCCGCGCGAAGCCCGCATCAGCGCCGGATTCAACACCATCGATTTCGCCCAGCTCGAGAGTCGGTTCACCGATTACAACTTCTTCGGCAGCGCGCGTCGACTGGACGTGCAGGGTGTCGTCGGCAACCTCTTTGCCCGCTCTCTCAGTGGCCGTGGAATTTTCCAGAACGCGACCATTCCACAGACCAGCGCGCTCTCTCGCTATTTCGTCCCGACCTATAACGCCAGCATCGACCTCACCCAGCCCTGGTTCGGGTCGCCGCACAACAGCCTCGGCGTCAGTCTCTTCACACACCGCCGCAGTGCGCCCGGCATCTACGTCGACCGCGGCTATGGTACCAGTCTCACCTTCACCCGCGAGCTGGCCGAGCGCGCTCCCACGAGCATCAACTACCGGTTCGAGATCAGCAAAGTCGACGCGGGCGATGTCTACTTCTGTATCAACTTCGGCGTCTGCGATCAGCCGACGCTGGAGTCGCTGCGTGGAAATCAGAAGCTGTCGCCGATCACACTCACTTCGTCGATCGACCGCACCAATGACCCGTTCTCGCCCAACACCGGGTTCCGCGCCAACGGCAGCCTCGAGCACGCGTCGACGTTCACCGTTTCCGACTTCCGCTACAATCGTGCGACCGCTGACGGGGCTGCCTTCTATCAGGTGAGAAAGCGCGGCGCCATCGGCGCACATGTTCGCGTGGGCTGGGTACGATCACTCGGCAGCACCGCGCAAGCAGTTGGCATCTCCACGTCTCTCGGCGACGGAGTGCTGCATCCAAGAAAAAGATTCTACGCCGGCGGCGCGCACTCGGTGCGCGGGTTCGGTGAAAATCAGCTCGGCCCGCGCGTGCTCACGGTTCCGATCAGCGTGCTGCAGACGCACGACAGTACCAACGCGGCGTGCCTGACCGGAACTGACGTCACGACGTGCGATCCAAACGCACCGAAGCTCAAGGACCGCGATTTCGTGGCACGTCCGTTGGGCGGGAATTTCGTGATGGAGGGAAGCGTCGAGGCCCGTTTTCCGGTTTGGGGGGAGCTAACCGGCGCAGCGTTCGTAGACGCCGGAATGGTGACTCAGAGGACGAGTCCTGACCTTCCCCGCCGAAAGGGGGCCGTAACTCCCGGGTTTGGCTTCCGCTACCGCTCACCTGTAGGCCCAATCCGTGCCGATATAGGGATCGCTCCGGCGTCCAGCGAATCCCTGCCGGTGATAACGGAAAACATCGTGAATGGCCAGAAGACGCTCGTCAGACTACAGCAGCGCCGAATTTATGCGCCCAACAAAGGGGGCGGCTTCCTCAATCGGATGGTCCTTCACCTGTCCATCGGCGAAGCGTTCTAATGCGTAGGTGGTGGGTGCGCCTCATCGCGGCAGTCGTGGTGGTGGTGCTCCTGCTATTTGGTGCACTTCTCCTCGTAACAAATACCAACTGGGGTCGCGAGCGCGTCCGTCGCTACGTCGAAGGACTGGTACAGAGTAACAGTCACGGACTCGTCCACATCGGCGGCGTTACCGGAGATCTCCTGCGTGGATTCACGCTGCACGATGTGGTGATCACGGACAGCGCACACCGGCAGTTCATCAAAGCGGACGAGATGTGGGCGCGCTACAGTCTGACGACTCTGCGCGGCAAGAGAATCGATTTCCGCGACGTGAAGCTGGTGCGGCCGGTCGTCGTCATCGAGAAACTCACGGGCGATAAATGGAATTACGATCGCATCTTTCCGCGCGACACGACGACGCCGGTCGGCCCTCGCAAAACCGGCTGGGGAACGTGGATTCGCTTCAGCAATGTGAATGTGACACAGGGCGATCTGACCGTGCGCTCACCTTGGGAGCCGGATCCGCACAAGAGCGCCGCCCAGCAGAAGGACGCGGTGCGGCGCGCGCTGGGGCCGGAGGAGAGGCTCATGGTTTTTCAGGCGCCGGGCGGATATGAAAAGGAATTTGCGTTCCACAAGATCAGCGGAATTTTTCCGTTGGTCCGCCTCGAAGATCCAGCGTACAAGAATCGCCGCATCGATGTAGCGGCGCTGTCGATGATCGCGGCGCCGTTCCGTCCGCCGGTGGCAGATGTGCGTGGGCTGACGGGCTCGTTCGACTTCACCGGCGATTCGTTGTGGTGGAAGGGCGCGCGCGTCGCCTTCCCGCAGACGAAAGCCGCCGGTGACGGCAAATACTATATCAAGAACAACGACCTCCACCTGCGGCTGCATGGCGATCCGGTTAATCCGGCCGACCTCCAGTGGGCGTGGGTGCGATTGCCGGATCAGGGATCAGGAAAGCTGGACTTCGGATTGGATTGGACCGGCAACAAGAGCGTGTATCTCGTGCGCAACATGGACGTGGTGATGGCGCACTCACACGCGGCGGGCCAGATCGAGGCGACGGTGACAGATACGATCGCCTATCGCGACGCGGATTTGCGTTTCTCAAATCTCGAGACGCGATTGCTGACGCAGCTCTTTCCCACGATGACGTTCCCACGACCACTGACGCTCACCGGCAACGCGAAGTTCAATG
>QHUA01000022.1 GCA_003221805.1 Gemmatimonadota bacterium | reverse complement strand
CCATGAACGTTTCTGCGAGCTATCGACTGGGAGAGATCGCCGCCAACATGGAGCGCTATCGCTGGCTGCCGCGGACGTTTGGCTCGCGCTACATCTTCGTCAACGTTCCCGCGTTCAAGCTCGAGGCATTCGACAGCGGACAGAAGGTCCTCGAGATGAAAGTGATCGTCGGTCAGGAATATCAGGACAAGGCGACGCCGGTCTTTGCGGACTCAATGGAGACGGTGGTGTTCCGACCGTATTGGGACGTGCCTCCGTCAATCGCCGCGAAAGAAATCTTTCCCAAAGGCAGCGGCTACCTGGCGCGGGAAAACATGGAGGTGTACAACGCCCACGGACGAACCGCGGTCCGCCAGCGCCCCGGTCCAAAAAACGCGCTTGGCTACGTGAAATTCCTGTTCCCGAACGACTTCAACATTTATCTGCACGACACGCCGAACCACGAGTTGTTCAACAAAGACGTGCGCGCATTCAGTCATGGTTGCATCAGACTGGAGAAGCCGGCGGAGCTGGCGCAGTGGGTACTGGGTTGGCCCCCTGACAAAGTCGAGCAAGCGATGCGTGACGGACCCGATTCTCACGGGGTGAGGCTGCCGCGCAAGATCCCAGTCTACATCACCTACTTCACGACGTTCATGAACAACGGCCAGCTGTATTTCGGCAACGACCTCTACAACCGCGACGACAAGCTGGTGCCCGTCGTGATGGCCGGGGCGATGCCCAGCAAGGAAGTCGTCGACGCCGTTCAGGCGCTGAGAAGAATTGCCGAGGCCTGAGCCAGCGGCAACTTAGCGCGCGATCGGCTGGGGCGAGGGGTCGATCCGCTTACCCGATTCCGCGTCGAAAATGTGGACGCCTTCCGGACGCACGTTGATGGAAACGATGTCGCCGGGTCTGATCGGGTCATGCGGTGGTGCGACTGCCACGAGCTTATCTCCGCCCGACAGCGTGACATAGACGATCTGCTCGTTCCCCATCGGGTCGACGACCCCGACCTCCGCTCTAGGTCTGTTTTGAGCGTCGCCCGTTACCTCGATGTGTTGCGGGCGCACGCCGAGGAAAACCCGACCGCGCGATTCGCCATCGCAGGGAACGTCTATGGTGAGATCGATGCCCTTGAAGGTGCACATGCCCGCGCCCCGCCCGATGTCGCTCGAGCGTTGGATCACACCCTCGATGAAGTTCATCGACGGACTGCCGATGAAGCCGGCGACGAATTTGTTGGCCGGTCTCTGATACAGTTCCATCGGCGTGGCGATCTGCTGCAGCACTCCTTCCTTGAGCACCGCGATCCGGTCGCCGAGGGTAAGCGCTTCTGATTGATCGTGGGTGACGTACACCATCGTGGCGCCCAGTTTTCGATGCAATCGTGAGAGCTCGACGCGCGTCTCGACGCGCAGCTGGGCGTCCAGGTTCGACAGCGGTTCGTCGAAGAGGAATGCGAGCGGCTCGCGCACGATCGCTCGGCCAAGGGCGACGCGCTGCCGCTGACACGCTCGTCGATCACCGCCGGCGGCTGCTTGCGGATGCTGAGCCCGAATCCGAGGTTGTCGCGAACGGTCATGTGCGGGTACAGCGCGTAGTTCTGGAACACCATTGCGATGTCACGCTGTTGCGGGGGCAGCTCGGTGACGTCGCGATCGCCGATGCGGATGATGCCGTCGGTGACTCGCTCGAGTCCGGCCATCAATCTGAGGACGGTTGATTTGCCGCTGCCCGACGGGCCGACGAGGACGAGAAGCTCACCGTCGTGCACTTCGAGGCTGAGATCGCGGGCGGCGATGTAGCCGTTCGGGTAAATCTTGTCTATGTGTTCGAGGCTAATTCGAGCCATTCTGTCTCCTCATAAACTTCAAACTGAACGGGTGCGAGGTGTCGTAACTGCAACAGAACGGGTGCGAGGTGTGAGAAGCGTAGGTGTAAGTTCGTAGTTCACTACGTCGGGACGCCTCTACTGACGTGACGGCACAGGCAGTTGCCGGCGCTTCGAATTGCGCGAGTGACGTCACGACGTCGTGAACTGAAAGCTGCCAGCTCTGCCACTCACGCCTCGCACCCGTTCCGTTGCAGTTCATCCTTTAACCGCTCCGGCAGTTAGCCCCTGCACGATCCGCCGTTGGAAAACCAAGACCATAGCAGCAACGGGCGCTGTTGCAACTACAGCGGCCGCGAGTATCTCGCCCCACGGAACCTGATATTGCCCACGAAATAGCGCTATCGCGACCGGTACGGTTTGCCGCTCTGGACCGAGGGTGAAGGACAGGGCGAAGAGAAACTCGTTCCAACAGTAAATGAACGTGAGAATCCCCGTCGTCGCCAAACTCGGCACGGCGAGCGGCAACAAGATTCGCGTGAAGCTTTGTCGTCGCGTCGCGCCGTCGACGTGCGCGGCTTCCTCGAGGTCTTTCGGAATCTGTCTGATCGATCCGGTCAGGACCCATACCGTAAGCGGCATCGCGAACGTCATGTAGGGCATGATCAAGCCCGGATACGTGTCGATCAGGTACAGCGACCGCAGCAGCAGATACAAAGGGCTCACGATCGAGATCTGCGGAAACATCGTCACTGCCAGGATGAACGCCATGATCGGGGCTTTGCCGCGGAACTCGAGGCGGGCGAGCGCGTACGCCGCCAGCGTGCCGACGATCAAACAAAACAATGTCGTGGTGCCGGCGACGACCAGCGAGTTGCGAATGGGCGTGATGAAGTCGCGCTCGGTGAATAGCGCGTGATAGTGATCGAAGATCAGATGCCGAGGAAAGAGCGTCGGTTCGCGGAAGAGCTGTGCATCCGACATGAACGACGCCACGACGGCCCAATAGAATGGGAAGAGCGTGAAGAGCATCAGCAGCCCGAGCGCCCCGCCAAAGACCCAGCGACCCAGGCCGCCGCTGCGTACGCTTCCCGCTTCCCGCTTCCCTCTTCCCGCTTCCCTCATCCCTCGTCGCCCCCGAGTCGCACGCCGAGCCCACGCACGTAGAACAGCGCCAGTCCGAAGGTGATGGCGAAGATCACCACCGACAACGCCGATCCATAACCGAAGCGCAGATTCTGGAGCAACGCGTTGAAGGTGTAGAGCGCGACCGGCTCGGTAGAGGTTCCGGGTCCGCCGCCGGTCAGGACATAGATCAGATCGAATACGCGAAATCCGTCGAGCGTTCTGAAGATCAGCGTCACGAGAATCGCTCGCTGCCGCCTCATACAAGCTGAGGTCGATGTTCTGTAATCCCGCGAGAAGCAGTAGCGCCACGAACGGCGTCGTCTTCCAGACATCAGCAAGAATCACCGGAACCCACGCCGTCGACGCCTTGATGAACCAGACCATCGGCTGATTGAGAATTCCGACATCGACGAGCAGCGCGTTGAGAATTCCGCCCTGCGACTCGAAGATGAAGCGCCACAACAGCGCGGCGACGACGGTTGGAATCGCCCACGGTACCAGGACCGCCGCGCGCACGAATCCGCGTCCCCGAAAGACACGATTCATCGCCAGCGCCAGGAAAAGACCGATCAGCAATTCGAGAGAGATCGACACTACGGTGAAGAACGCAGTGTGGCCGAGTGCAGCCCAGAAACGCGGACCCCTGGCAATCTCGACGTAATTGGCGAGCCCGATGAAAGGCTCGCCCAGCCACGGCATTCTGAGCTCGTGGAGGTGTAGCGACTCCCAGAATGTCCAGCCGAGTGGGAAAATCGCGATCAGCGCGATCACGCCCAGCGCTGGTGCGACCAGCGCCCACCCCAGCCTTGCCTCCGAGCCAAGCCGCGAGGTCTTCCTCATGTCCTGCTCGCCGACTCCATCAACTTTCGCATTCCGGTCCGCTCGATCAGTGCATTTATCTTCGCCGCGGCCGCGTCCAGCGCTTCCCTTGGCTCAGCCTGACGCACCAGCGCGCGATGCAGCTCGATCTGCAAAATCTCCGACAGCTCGGTGTAGATCGGCGTCACTGGTCGCGGTGTCGCGCTCTCGATGGCGCGTCGTGCGTTGTCCAGCGGAATGGCAATCGCACCCTTGAGTCGAGCGTCGCCGTAGAGGGCGGGGCGAGTTGGATATTGGCCAACGGCTTGCGCTCGCTCGAGCATCTGCTCGGGAGCGGTGAGATAAGCGATCAACTTGTACGCGGCATCCGGAAATTCGGTGTAGGCGTTGATGGCCAATTGCGCGCCGCCCAGAGCAGCAGTGGAATGGCCCGCCGGCGCAGTTCCGGACGCAGGCATCGGTGAAACCGCAAATTTGCCCGCGACCTTCGACTGCGCGGTGTCGCTCATCGCGGCAACGGGATACGGCCAGTTACGCATGAAGACGGCGTTGCCATTTTGGAACGCGAATCGCGCTTCCTCTTCGTGCCAGGTGAGAACGTCGAGCGGGGCAACATGCCAGCGGTACAGCTCGTCGCGCATGAACTCCAGTGCGCGCACCGCTTCAGGACGATTCACCACCACTTCACCCCTGTCGTCGATGATTCGCCCGCCGAAGGCGCCGAGGTACTCGACGAAGCCCGTGATCAATCCTTCGTAGCGCGCTCCCTGGGACACGATTCCGTAGCGCGGTGCGCCGCGTCGTGACATCACTGATTGCGCGTCGCTGACTAGCTCCTCCAACGTTCTCGGCTCGCGCGGAACGAGATCCGTGCGGCGATAGAGCAGCCCAACGTCGGCGAACCATGGGAGCGCATAGAGCTTCCCTGCCCAGGTATTCGCGGTGATGGTGGCCGGAAAGAACTCTGATTTTCCGGGACCGTAGCGATCGAGGGGCAGCACCCATCCCGCCGCCGCGAACTCGGGAGTCCAAACGACATCGAGCTGGAGAATCGATGGATTTCCAACTCGTGCGTTGAGCCACTGGACATAAAGCTGGTGTCGCTGCGACGCGTCGTCGGGCGTCCGCTGAAGCTCGACCCGAATTCCCGGATTGAGCTGCATGAACCGTTTCAGCTGCTTTGCTACGAGTGTCCCTTCTGCGCCGAGTGCGGAGCCTGAGAAGGTAAGGACGGTCTCATGCCTGCCATGCGCCGGAGAGCAGCCAAGCATGCTCGCGGCACAACCGATGAGGAACAACCCGCGATGCCTAACGACGCGAGCCCTCGCGTTCGGTACCCTGGACTGTTTCGTAAAGGTGCAGTCGATTGAGAGTGAACTGCACCGCCAGGTCTGTCACATTCCAGAGTTGCACGTCCGTGCTCGCACCGTAGCGGATCGGCTTGAGCTTGCCGTTATCTATCTCGTAGCTCCACAACTCGTTGTGCTTCAGACCAGAAGCTTCGACCGCAAGATACGTTTTCATTAAAGCACCGCGCATTTCGTCGACGTAATGCGAAACGTCGGGGCTGCGGTCCGGATCGATAGCGCGGACGCGGCCGTTTGCGTCAGTCGCGCCAATGATCTGATTGGCGAGTCCGAGCAGGATCAGGTTGACCTCGCGTCCCCATACAACGCGCGGTGAGTGATAAGTGTCCCTCCGGAACGCCTCCCAGACGCTCGGCGGCGCGTAGGCGTCGTTGGCGACGAGCGCGCCGAGGCTGTCAACGAAAAGTCCGACCGGGTACGCGCGCGTGATCGCGCCGACGTCGCGCCGAACTGATGCAATCGCATCGGCACCGACATCAGAACCATCTCTCAAAAACAAACCGGTAGCAGGATCTGTATTCACCACCGGGATCGGCTTGCCCGCCGAGTCCAGCGAGATCGCCAGAAAAGTCAGCGGCAGGCTGTCGGCCGCGGTCCTGATGAGGACACCGCGCCAATACGCTCGCTCCTCGGCGGGAAGCCAGGCGAGCTTCTGCTGCACCCTGGTTCGGATGTCTTCGGGCGTGAGCGTTACGACGAAATGGTTGACCGCACCGCGCCAACTCTGGATCGCGCGTTGGAAGAAGGCTGGGTCGAACAGCAAGTCGCGCAGCGGAGTCTTGCTCAGTTCCGGCGACGCCGTCACGATCTCGTGCGGGTCGAATCCGGCGGTGTGCAACGCCGTGACGATCTGTCGGATGGACTCCAGCGCCTGCGGAGCCCAGATCGCATTGATGTCCATCTCGAAGCGACCGTTGGCGTATCCCGCGTTGCTATCGCGCCAGCTGATGGAGCGCCAGTGGCTCGCGTCGAGACGCGGCGAGGCGATGAGATTTTGTACGACCGGCTCGCGCGCGTAGGGCGCAGCAAGCGTCGCGACCAGCGCCAGCTCTTTGAGGAGCAATCCGATGCGCGGCCCGCCGCCGTCCGACGAATCGATCAGGAAGGAGTGCTTCCGCGACGACGACACCGCTGGATTGCTCAGGTAGCGAGCGACCACCACCGGCAGCTGGAACTCGTCGTCGCGCATGTGATAGTTCTCGCGCACCCTCTGCAAATCGGCGATCAGCGCCCGTGCGGTACGCAGCGCTGTGTCCGCCGCTGTCCGGTTTCGCGCGCCCAGCCGGAAATATTCCGTCATGTGGGCGTTGTATTCGGAGGCGTTCTCACGAATCGCCTGGCCGCCCAGCGCTTCCTCGTGACTGACATCTCCTTCTGGGCCGAGCTTCCTCAACGCGCTGGCGATGACGAACTCGGGCATCGCATCGGTCCACACCGGCTGCATCATGAGAGAGGTCATCATCATGTCGCGGCCGAAATACGTCGCGTAATTCGGCAAGCCGGCCATCAGCTTCTCTTTCGAGCTGAGTAGTTCCGTCCCGCGCGCGTCACGCTCGAGCAGTCGATAGCGCGTCACCTTCGCGACCTCGGTAGCGCTCGACTTTCCACGCGCATTGTTGGCGGCGACGCGTGCGTCGTTCAGGAACCGCAGGAACGCGCTGTTGAAGATCTGATCTCTCACCAGCGGATTGAGTGAGGGGCCATCGGTCGTCACCCGCACCGTAAACCGAATCGGCTGCTTACCGGTCGCGCGCACCGACACGACCGGCAGGTTGACAAGGACTGAAGCAGTGCCCGGGTCCGGCACCAGCTCGAGCTGGAGATTCGTTTTTCCGTCGAGAGTCGCCTGAAGCGCGGTCACGCCACGCGCGCCACGCACGCCGGTCGTCAGCAAGTCAGGCTCCAGTCGTGCCAGCAGCTCGGAGGTGAACCCAGTACCGAGCATTCCGATCTGACGCTGCCGCTCGGCGGGATCCAGTCGATCGAGATTGGCAATCAGCTCTTCCTGCTCGCGCAGCCTGAACGTCGGCCAGTCGTACGGTTCGAGCCCGCGGCCAGAGTAGCCGAGGTCGCGTTCCACTCGCATCGAGCCGAGCAGAATCCAGCCGATCAGAAGCTGCGGCGAGTTCACGGCGAGCTGGTACTCGATCGTGCGGCGATTGCCATCCTGCGACACGATTGCGTCAGGTGATCCCCATTCGAGACGAATCGGTTTGCCATTGCCATCGCGCACGGTGAAGCCGACGCTTTCGTCGACGGCATCGGCGAGGAGATTCACCACCCGGCCGCTGCGCGCGTCGAGATAGACCTGGACGACATTGCCCTTGGTGTCGCGGAAAAAGCGCGTCTGGTAGCCTTGATATGCTGCGGGATCGTCGAGGCCCTGCTCGGGGAAGCCGAGGATCGGCTGGACGTGCGTCTGGGCGGCAGCGGTTGCGGCACCCAACAGGAAACCGGAGAGGAGCGCGGTGGGCGTCTTCGGCATCGCCAATAATGTGGCACTCCAACGCCTTCGCGTCAGTAGGCACCGCCTTGCGTTGTGGGCGCGTGTTGGTTTACGGTTCGCCGATGAATTCCCTCGACCTGGCGCTCGTCGGCAATGGCCGCATCGGGGCATTGATCAACGCGCGGGGCGGCGTGGCCTGGTGCTGTTTCCCACGCTTCGACGGCGATCCCGTTTTCTGCTCACTGCTCGCCGGCGATCATCCCGACAACGCGAATGGGACATTCGTCATCGAGCTCGAGGGCAGCGACCGGATCGAGCAGCAATATCTGCCTAACACGCCGATTCTCCTCACGCGACTCTTCGACAAAAACGGCAACGGCGTGGAGATCACCGACTTCTGTCCCCGCTACGAGAAAGACGGTGAGCAATTCTGCCCGCCGGTCTTCGTCCGACAGATAAAACCGATTGCGGGAAGACCCTCAGTGCGCGTCGGCGTCCGACCGGCTTTCGATTACGGCTGCGGGCAGCGTCGCCCGTCGCCGGGTGGAAATCACATCAGCTATGACGGCGAACCGCCTCTCCATCTGACGGTGAATGCGCCTTTGGAGCCGATCGTCGACGCTATCCCCTTCTATGTACAGGAGACGATCACACTCGCATTTGGCGCCGATCAACCACCTCAGGGCGATCTGGCAACGCTCGGGGCAAAAATGCTCGAGCTGACCACAGACCACTGGCAGCGGTGGGTAAGAACTCTGGAGGTACCGGGCGAGTGGCGCGAGGAAGTTGTTCGCGCCGCGATCACACTTGCCCTCAACGTCTACGAGCCGACGGGCGCGATCATTCCGGCGGTAACTACCTCTATCCCTGAAGCTCCAGACACGGGACGAACGTGGGACTATCGCTACTGCTGGCCACGCGATGGCTACTTCACCGCGGACGCGCTGTGTCGACTCGGCGACGTTCGCTCGATCGAGCGCTTCGTCGCGTTCGTACTCGGCGTCGCAGAGGCGACGGACGATTCACGGCTCGTTCCCATCTACGACATCGACGGCGGCCCGATTCCGCCGGAACACTTCGCTGATTGTCTGCCCGGCTATCGCGGAATGGGGCCCGTGCGAATCGGCAACAAAGCTAGCGAACAGGCCCAGCACGATCTCTACGGGGAAGCAGTGCTCACGGCCGAGGCTTTGTTCCGTGAGCGGCGCTCAGGTGCGGGCGACAAGACGCTGTTCAACCGTCTGGAAAGATTTGGCGAGCACGCCGCGCGACTCCACGATCAGCCGGATGCGGGATTGTGGGAACTTCGGGGAGCTGCGCGCGTTCACACCTTCTCGAGTGTGATGTGCTGGGTGGCGTGCGATCGGCTGGCGAAATACGCAGACCGGTTGAAGCTGACGGATCGCTCGGAGTACTGGCGTTCTCGCGCCGCCACCATTCACGCCGAAATCTCACGGCGATCATGGAGCGCCAAGCTGAACGCGTTTACCGCGACGATGGAAGGCGACTCACTCGATGCGAGTCTGCTACTGATACCTCGGCTTGGATTCCTTCCCGCGAATGATCCGCGATTTGCGAGCACTGTTACAGCAATCGAGAAGCAGCTCAAATACGGCGCCTTCGT
>QHUA01000036.1 GCA_003221805.1 Gemmatimonadota bacterium | reverse complement strand
CGATTCGCCGAGTAGAATGAGAAGGCCTCGATGGGGACGATCACCACCGGCAGGCCGACGAGCGCGAGCGCCGCCGCGAGCGCCGCTTTCCTGTTTTTCATCACCGATGCCGATTCCACGCCAGCGCCAGTGGAGCCGCCGACAGTCGCGCCAGTGGAATCGACAGGATCGCGACGAGCATGAGCAGGTAGTGGGGGATGTGCGGTGTATCGAGCAACCATATGAGCACGCCGTAGAGCGCGAACACCGCTAGAGACCAGCAGGCCGCGCCGGTCACGAGGGTGCGATCACTCACCAGACGCCTGTGATAGAGGCGGACGCCAATCCAGCCGGCAGCGATCATTTTCAGGGCGACCAGTAAGGCGAAGATCAGCGGGAGCGCACTCCATATCTCACCGAGGCGCCGAGTCTCGACGATCCACTCGGCGAATGGCCCGAACAGAACAAAGAACCCCAGAACGAGCACCACGCTGCCGTTGATGAGGGCGGCGCGACCAGTGAGGCCGATGTACATACTTTGAACCAGCTGCGTCCACGTCGATGCGATGCATCCCCAGAGTATCAGCAGCAACAGCACGACCGCACGCGGACCTCCGACGACCGCACTGAAGCGATGCCATCGCTCGAGCACCACCGCCGCTGTGCCCGAGAGCTCGAGGGCGAGCGCAACGGCGATGAGGACGAGCACCCACGCGGCAATCGTGCTCCAGACCGCCATCTTCAACTTGGCGGCGACGAGCTCCGCGTTGGTCAGCGGCCGCGTAGCGATGAACGGGTTCACGCCGTAGGAATCGCTCGCATCCGGACTGGATTTGCTCACCGCCGCCGCGGCGAAAGTCGCCATGAAAGGCGGAGTGAGCAGGACGGCGAGCAGAATGGTGAAGACGAGTGAGTTGGAATCCCCGGCGACCCAAAGCAGC
This sequence comes from Gemmatimonadota bacterium, assembly GCA_003221805.1. Classification (GTDB taxonomy): domain Bacteria; phylum Gemmatimonadota; class Gemmatimonadetes; order Gemmatimonadales; family Gemmatimonadaceae; genus UBA4720. Next base: position 5,125 of record QHUA01000036.1, on the reverse strand, counting down.
ACCAGCTCGAACGGCAGGAGAATAGCGACCCACCCCGGAAGCGAGCGGCCATGCCGGCGCCACTCGAACCATGCTTGAGCGCGCGCAGCCGATCTAAAATGCTCGCGGCGGCGGGACAAGGCGTCTGCGACCTGCGCCAGTCGGACGAACCCACCACGCCAATCGGGCACGTCGCCACGACGCGCGCGGGCGACGGCGAAGCGCGCGACCAGATACGCGAGCGGAATCTGGGGCGCCAGGATGCCGAGCATCAGCGACTCGCGAGCGTTGAAATGCAGCGCCAGGATGGCGATCGTGTCGATCGTTCCCAACCAGAGCACGGCGACGATGATCCGCAATCCCGGCAGCGGGTATGGCATCCACGTCAGCGCTTGCGTCCACGCGAGCAGCGATGCCAGCATGAGCCCCGGCCACAACGACGGGATGTGGCTTCCCGTCGGCCAGAGCGCGAACAGTCTCGTCACCAGCCAGAGGACGAAGATCGTCGCTATGCCATAGAGCATCGGCAGACCCGCAAGCGCGCCAGTCGTCAGCGGCCGCGTGAACATGCGCGTCGGATACATCGATCGACGCGCGCCGAGGTCACCGTCGAGCCCGAAGCTGAACACCGCCAGGAGATATGTGAACGTCGCCGTCACCGGCCCCATCACCACAAACCCAAAGCTCTCAGGACTATCGAGGTAGATGGGACGTCCACGCGCGAGGACCGCGAGCTTGATCGTGACCATCACCACCAGATAGCCGGCGAGAACGATCAGTCCCCAGCGATGTCGTTGTCGGAATTCCCAGGCGACTGCGGCGGCGGGCGAGCGCACGCCTTACGACTCTGAAGCCGCCGCGGCGGACATCCCTACCTGCGCGACGAAGATCTCATCAAGTGAGAGGACGCGTCCGTCGACACGGTGCGCTTCGCGGATGTCTTCGAGCGGCGCGCTCAGCACGATCCTTCCCTTGTTGATCATCGTGACGTGATCGGCGACCTGCTCCACCTCCTCCAGCAAGTGCGACGAAAACAGAACAGTGCGACCTTCATGTGCGATGGTGCGGATGATCGCGCCGAGTATATCCCGGCGAACGATTGGATCGAGACCGGACGAGGGTTCGTCCAGCACCAATAGATCGGGTCGATATGCGAGGGCGATGAGAAGTCCCATCCGGGCCTTCTGCCCCTTGGACAAGCTTTTGATCTTCGCCGCCGGCTCGAGCGCGAACGACTGGCGCAGCTCCTCGGCGTAAGCATCGTCCCACGCCGGATAAAACGCGCGAGAGAAACGAATGAGCTCGTCGACGCGCATCCAGCCGGGTAGATCGTTTTCCTCGGAGAGATAGCCGATGCGCGACAACACGCCGACTGGATCGGCGACAGGATCGAGTCCGAAGACGCGGACCGAGCCGCTTTCCGCCCGTAGCAGACCGAGAATGTGTTTGATGAGCGTCGTCTTGCCCGCCCCGTTGGCGCCGACGAGGCCGTAAACCGCGCCACGCGGCATCGACAAGCTCACTGAGTCGAGTGCCGTCGTGGAATCGAAGCGTCGGGTCAGCTCCGTGACGTCGATGACCGGTTCACCGACGCGAGTTGCTTCAGCGGTCATTCGATGTGGCAACAATGGGTCATGGCTAACATTTAACTCCAATGAGACTTGTCGTAATCGGCGGGACCGGTCACATCGGCACATTCCTCATCCCGCGGCTTGTGAGCGCGGGCCACGAGGTGATCGTTGCCAGCCGAGGCAAGCGCGAGCACCGCAGCAACTCCGCAACGACGAACATCACCTACGCCGTAACTCGATTTCGCCGGCTGGAATTCCGCCCGGATCCCGACCGACGATTCGTGGAAATAGCCACACCGCGTAGCGTCCATCTGGTAGCGAATCATCGAGAACATCGGGCGCCGTGAACGCGATGAAACGAGAAGTCACACGTGAGCGCGGCCCGAGCGACGCTCGCAGTGAGAAGGGAACGCATGCAGGAGACGTGAAATCTCGCCGCAGCTGTCTGATCGAGTCCATGGTCGCGTAATCCCACGTTCCGCGGTACGAGCCGGCCACCCCCGATATCAGCGTCAACTTGACGGTATTTCGCGGTGGGCACTTGGCGAATGCGACGCCCCGCTCGCGATTCAGCTCGTTGACGATCGTGACCGTGGTGATGATGGAATCGCCGCTACGCTGCACGGCGCCAAGCAACCGCATCGCCGTTGCAGGCTCACCCGGCCCAACGTGGCATGCGACAACGCAAACCGATCCTAGCGCAATGAGCGCTCTCACTCTCGCCTCGCTCATCTTCGTTCGGGAAAGTACCCGTCGAGAAACGAGATCAACGCTTCCTCCTCCGGCGCAGGCCACGCGTCCCGCATCACTGCTTGGAGATCGTGCCGTTCTTCATCACTAGCTGCACCTCGCGAATAGCGGAGATGTCCCCGGTCGGGTTGCCCTAACTTACGGCCCGTGATTGTCGCGTGCGCCGGGATGATACACACGCTCGATGTGTCCCTTGAGCTGTGACGGATAAAAGTACACGTCCCTGAGATTCCCCGTGCTGTACCGCTGCGCCTCGTCGTTGAAGTGGGGCGACGACGGGTTGCCGCTCTCGCCGCCAGCGGTGATTGCCCTCGCACGCACGCTGTCCCCGAACTCGACCACCGCGACGAAGCTGTTGCCGCTGGTGCCGTACCACTTCTTCGTTCCCGGATACGCGCGAGCTGCGAACGACGCCAGAGATCCCCACCTCGAAGACGTAAAAGGAACGGGGATGCTCGGCGCCGAGTCGTCGAACTTTGGAGCGATATCGTCGGTGATGCGCTGGAAGCGGTTGATTTCTCCCCACGGCGTCTGCCAACTGCCGAAGTCCTGGTTGAGTTTCGTTGTCGCGGCGACGAGCGACTGGAGGCGCTCCCCGTCTGTCGCGCGATCGATGACATACGTTTCGGCGGACATCGCGGCGCCGCGGGCTTCGGCGCCGACGCGACTCAAGAGATCCTCTCCCCAGAAAACGGCGAGTGACGTCGGGATGGAATTGGTCGCCCAGCGGTAGTCCCACGTGCGCAACGCGGTGATCGGAGCGGCGAGGCTTACCCTCAGCGGATCGGACTCCCGCAGATTGTCGTAAGACTTGAGCAGTCCCGGAATCATCCGCGCAAAGGATGGCAGCCAGCTGTCGTAAGCCGCGGAGATGAGGGAAGCGATCGTGAAATCTTTTTTGTCCGCAAGAACTTTCAGCGCGTGGCGTCCGCGCGGTGATTCCTCCTTGCTCAGCTCCACGTAGACGGGAAAATCCGACCGCTTCGGGCTGTTAGGCCCTGCCGCGGACCACGGCCAGTTATTGCTGTTGAAGACCCAGCCGTTCGGAGGATTGATGGCATTCGGCGATTCGTCGACCGACAGCACGCCGTGCCATTCAGTGCGGGGATCGCTGCCGTCGACGGGGCGAGTCCAGTCAAAGGATGTGTCCCGTCGGGGAATGAAATTGGAGTGGAAGTACGCAATGTCCCCGTTGGCGTCGGCGAAAGTGGTGTTGTTCGACGAATTCGTGTGCAGCTCCAACGTCTGACGGAATGATTTGAGATCCCGCGCTTTCATGCGCGTAAAGGATTGGATCAGCGCGTCCATCGGCCGCTGCATCAGTCTCACGCTCACCCATTTGCCGTTCATCTCACGCACGATCGGCCCGTGATGGGTGCGGAGGATCGTGAAATCCTTCTGCGACATTCCTTGTGGAGTTTTGTAGCGAACGACGGCTTTCTCATCCAGCACCGGCCGCTCCGCGTTTCCGTAGCGATAGACGAAGTGGTCGCCACGCTTGCTCATCGTCTCCAGATACTCATCGATGTTGTCGGCGCCCGTGGACGAGTGCATCCAGCCCGCCCGATCATTGAAGCCCTGATAGACGAAGAATTGTCCCCACGTTACGGCGCCGTAGTCGTTCAAACCCTCCTGACTCGTCACCTGCACCTCGGCGCGGAAGAAAAACGAAGTATGCGGATTGATGAGTAGCAGCGCGTGATGCGAGAGTGTATTGGAGGGCGCGATTGCGGCACCATTAGAGCCTCGGTCAGGGTTCGATTCAATCGCGTTTGCGGCGCTCACGTTTTGTGGTCCACCGTAGAAGGCAGCGAGCTGCGTCAGGTTCACCGACTCGATGTCGGGGCCGATGCTGCCATCACTGAAGGCGAGCGGCATCCACGGCTCGAAACGCGCGATGACCTTTGGTTTCACTTCAGGGTGCTTGTAGAGGTAATAGTTCAATCCGTCGGCATACGCATTCATCACCGATTGGAGCCAGCGCGGGCCGCGCGAGTATAGCGCCTTGAGCGAATCCGGATTGTTGATCAGCCGCATCCTTAGGTCGCGATAAATCGCCCCTTCACCCTCCCACTCGGCGGCGCGTCCCAACGCATTGAAGTAGTTGGTCTCGACGCGATTGAAATCGTCTTCTGCCTGAGCGTAGAGGAGACCGAACACCGCGTCGGCGTCGGTCTTCCCCGAGATGTGCGGAATTCCCCAGTCGTCTCGGGTGATCGTGACGCTCTGCGCTTCGTTCGACCAGCGGGCGAGGTCAGTGCGAGAAGGGGAGGGGGATTGCGCGCCGGCGGTCGAAGCGAGTGCGGCGCATAGGAGAACGAGTTTGCTGAAATACCTGGTCATGATCGAAGGGATGGCCGCGAAGACTTGCATGAGCTCAAATCAATACATCGCGCCGATCACTGAAAGGGGCGAAACCGAACGACCCAGTCGGCCATACGGGCTTGAGCTCAGCCAGCAGCAGGCATCTCTCTGGCTAGTATCAACCCGCTGACACGCCCTCGCAGACGGACGCGCCACATCCAGTACAGCAAGATGACAAGCGGCGCGATGCCGAGGGCAAAGAGTAGCGGCACCACACGAATCGGCGCAGGGATGAACTTCATCTGGCCGATGAAGAATGAGCCGGTTGCGACGAAGAGTCCGAAACACATCCGCCACAGGTGTCGCGCGAGGCGTCGAGTGCCTCGCAGGCCGCCCTCGAGAATCATCCGGAAGTCGCCGATCGCGGCGAGCAGGCAGACGGTACCGAGAAAGAAAATCATTCCGGCTGGCACGCCGGCGAGTATGTGGTGGGGTTTCTGCCAGACAACCACACCCTGGAC
>QHUA01000244.1 GCA_003221805.1 Gemmatimonadota bacterium | reverse complement strand
TGGTCTGAACCGGACGTCGAGACCGCGACCGAGCTCGACGATCGTCGTCGGCAGCAGCTCGACGTCGGCCAGCGTCGTGCGGAAGTTCACGATGCAGGCGCGGAGCATGTAGCGATCGCCGATGTGGGCGTTTGACACGAATGCGCGGCCGCTCAGTCGCAACGCAGTTGCAATCCGGGCGTTCAGCTCATTCAGATAATCGGTGACGGCGCCCGCCTCCATCGATCGCTTTCGTAGATCAGCGGGAACGAATCTGAAAGTGGCGATGCTGAGTGAGACCGTGCCTTGTTCGAGCAGCTGCTGCTGGCCGATGAAATCGTACAGCCGGTGCGCGAGCTCGATATCGTCGGCGATCATGCGCCGGTAACCGCTGGCGCCCGACTGGAGGAATCCGAGCCAGATCTTGAGGGCGCGAAAGCCACGCGAGTTCTGCGGGCCGTATTCGAAGTAGTTCTTCACTTCCTGGCCTTCGTTGTCGTCGAACTGGTAGTAGGACGGCTTGAACGCGAAGGCATCGTGCAGATCCTCGCGGTTGCGAATGAGCGTGCAACCCGCTTCGAGCGGAGCGTACAGCCACTTGTGCGGATCGATGGCGATCGAGTCGGCGAGTCGCAGTCCTTTGAGATCGGCGCTGGCGTCGTCGAGCGCGACGGCCGGCGCACCGTACGCGCCATCGACGTGGAACCAGAGATCGAATTCCTTGCAGATCTTCGCGATCTCGGCAAGGGGGTCGATCGCGCCGGTCCCGACGGAGCCGGCGGTACCGCAGACCATGAATGGAGAAAGACCGGCCCCCCGGTCTGCCTCGATGGCCTGGCGCAAAGCATGGGGCCGCAAACGGTGCTCCTTATCGGTCGCGATCCAGCGAACAGCGTCAGTCCCCAAGCCACATAGGTCGGCCGCCTTGTTGATCCAGGTGTGCATCTCTGCGGATCCGTACAGCACCAGCCGCCGACTCTCGGCGTCGGCCAGTCCTTTCTGGCGAATGTCCCACGTCGCTTTGGCCTTGCGGGCGACGATGAAGGCGACGATGTTCGCCATGTTGCCGCCGCTGACGACGATGCCGTCCCACTTGCCCGGCAAGCTCATGAACTCCGTGAGCCAGCGAATTGATTCGTTCTCGATTTCGGTGGCGATGGGTGACAACGCCCAGGCGCCGCAATTGGGATTGACCGCCGCCGCGAGAAGATCGGCGAGCGCGCCGATCGGCGCCGCCGACGACGTGATGTAGCCCCAGAAGCGCGGGCTGCCGTTGTAAGCCTGCTGAATTTGTCGAGGACAGGTGCGATGTGACTGCCCTTCTCTGGCATCTCGCGCTTGCCGAGTCTTTGGCGCATCGCGTCGGGAAGGAGCGGCGATGCAGTCGACGCCGTTGGCAGGTGCGAGTAGAAATCCGCGATCGAATCGATCAGCGAATGGCCGATCTCACGAAATTGTTCGGGGGCCATGTCCGCTGGAGCGACGCGACTTGTCGCCGATTGTGATTTTGTCGCAGTTTTCCGCGATGGCTTCTTGCGCACGAGGGTGTTTGACTTTGGCACGGTTTGGGCTCAGTTCAGGGTGCGACCAAAACATATCATCGATCAACGCCGCAAACCGTATCGTTCGTCCGGGTTTCTTGTTCGAGCGGTCGAGGCCTCTTTTGTGCAAATGCTCTAGCCGAATGACAAACCCCCGTCGTCCCATGCTACTGAGTCTTGTCCTTGCTTCCTGTTTGGCGGTCAATGCCTGCCGATCGGTCCCCAGCGCCGAGGAAAGCCATCCGTCGCCCCGGATTTATACGCCGCGCGCGGCGTCGCACGAGGAAGAGATGACGCTGATCCGCGCCGATTCCGAGGTGTTCGCTGCCGTGGTGCGTGCGCAGCTCGACGCCGGAAGCGATGAATATCCGTATCACATCGACGAGCTGCGTTACGATCCGCGTCCTTATGGAACGCGAAACGGCTATCCTGACCTGGGCGCCGGCGTGCAAGGTGCTGCGCCCGAGTTGTACTTCGGTCGCGCCGAGCAGACGGCGATCGATCAGATCGCGGAGAATCGAAAGGTGATTCTCAACGTGCGGGGCGTGCCGGAGGGAAGTCCGTTCAACTATCCGCAGTGCGCGGGGATGAAGGTGCCGCAGCCTCCGCCGTCGCGAAGAGGAACCACGCGAACGAAGCCAGCGAATCCACACGCCGGTTGTCCCAGAAAGCCGGAGAGCTACGTCACCGTCGGTCTGCCGCTCCGCGGCCAGCCCGAGGGTCTCAAGAAGATTCGCGACTCACGCGGCAAGTACGTCGATTTGGGTGGCGACGTGTGGACGACGCTCGTCGACGAATACTTCGCCGGTCCCAATGGCTGGAGCCACACCCAGCACGCGTGGCTCTTCAAGCGGAGTCGCTGGAGCGGACGACTCGATCTGGCCGCGACGATTCAGACCGGAATAGTCGAGTAGAGACGGTTGCGTACTACGCCGGGCTCAGCACGTTCGCGATACGCGCCAAAACCGCATCGCGCGTAAACGGCTTCTCTATGAACTCGGTGCCGTCCTCGAAAGTCTGCTGGCTGAGAAGAGAGTCGCGCGTGTAACCAGTGACATAAATCACCTTCAGTGACTCGCGCAGCGCGCGGCACTGTTCGGCCAGCTCCCGCCCGCTCATCGCCGGCATCACAATGTCGGTAATCAGCAGCTCGATCTCATTCTTCCTACCCGCGAACATCGGCAATGCCTCGGCGCCGTTCGCCGCGGTGAGAACCGTGTAACCCTCGCCGGTGAGTAAGCGCTCCAAGGCGTGCCTTACCGCTGTTTCGTCCTCGACGAGCAGAACCGCACCGCGGGCTGGCGCGCCATTG
>QHUA01000035.1:1081-6696 GCA_003221805.1 Gemmatimonadota bacterium | reverse complement strand
CGTGCTGCGCTATCGAGACAATCACCTCTGGAATCCGACCAACTTCGCAGTCAGCGCGTTACTCCTCGCTGCGCCGGATCGCGTCTCGGTCCTCAGTCACCAGTTCGGAAACGACCTGACGACGAACCTCGTGATCTGGATTTTCGGGCTCATCATCGCGGCGCGCGTCGGCGTGCTCCACATCACCCTCACTTACGTCGCCAGCTTCCTGCTGCTGAACACCGCGCGCGCATTGACCCTCGGACAGCCGATTCTTCCCGAGATCGCGCCCATCACCGGACCGATGTACCAGCTATTCATCTTCTTCATGATCACCGACCCGCGCACAGTGGTGCGTGGACGGAAGCGACAGATCGTCGTGGCCATCATGATCGCGGTGATGGAAACGCTGATTCGGTTCGCGTCCGACAAGGGGTGGCCGCTGCCGACGGCCTTCAACGTTGCGCCTGCGTTCCTGGCGCTGGCGCTCGTCGGTCCGGTGGCGAAGTGGCTCGACTTGCGGCGTCTCGCCTACAAGTAGCCTTTCTTGAAAAGTCGCTGGCCTGCCTTGGCGTAGTACGCCTGATTTGGAAGCTCCCATCCCAGGGTATCAGCCAGGCGGTCGTAGGTATTGAACAGAAACGCGACGTAAAAGGCGTCGCGAATCGCTTCGCGCGTCACGCCTGCCGCGAGCACCGGGAGAATGGCGCTCGGATTGAGCTGCTCGGGGTGCAGCGTGAACGTCTCCAGCAAGCCGAGCATTGCTCGCAGCCTCTCGTCGATCGGGGCGGTCCGATAATCCTCGAGGACGGGTTTTATGCTGCCGTCACCCAGCGCGAGCTCCGCGACCGCGGAGTGGGACTCAGTTCAGAAGACGCACTGATTGAGTTGGGACACGAACGCGGCGAATGTCTCGCGCTCGCCGACGGACCACGGCGACGGTCCGCGCATGACCTGTTGCGTGAGCTCGGAGAATCGCCCGCCAAAGAATTCCTTTCGATAAAAGAGCGTTCGCACCACACCCGGTGCGTGGCCGGCCATCACTCGCATAATGGCGAGGATCGCCTTTTCGCGGAATCGATGTCCCCGATGAACTTTCTGCAGTCTCATGCTTCGCCCAACGCTTTCAGACCGGCAAACAGTCGCCGCCGTGATGCTCCGAGCGAGGCACTGACTACAATCTCGAACATCTGGTCGTCGCCATACTTTGTCTGCGCCCTGGCGATGTCCTCGTCAGTCACCTTGTAAGCATGGCGATGGATTTTGTCGATCAGCGTCTGAAGATCTGCCGGGACACCGCTGTCCGCCGCCGCGGCGTTTCGAAGCGCGCGATCGCTCTCACCAGGTCCGTTGAGAACGGTCTCCAGAACCTGGTCGCGTAGCTTGGCGTGGGGATCATTGATCACAATCGGGCTCCTGATCGTTTGACGCTTCCTGACGGCGCCTGTTAGGCCGCTGCCTTGTAAGGCGTTCGCTGGTGAGCGCAGGTGCACGCCATCTTCACCGCGTCTTGCGCAGGCGGATACGCGTGGTAGTACATCGCGATCACCATCGGGATGAACACCAGCGCGTTGTAGATGAGATGCAGCTCGATCCGTGGAATCCAGATCTGGCCGACGCTTGTTGGCACGGTGCCGCCGAACCAGTAGTGATGCGTCTGCGCCTGATAGAACAGAATGAAGTGCTCGATGTGGTGCCAGAACTGAATCCAGAACGCGACCATCCACCACTTGTACGACGTTCCGGTGAATCCCTTACGCAGCACCCAAAGTCCGATCAGCATCACCAGCGCAAAGCCGTAGTGCAGTGTCTCCGTCTTCATCAGCCACGGATAGTACATCCCAAGCAGTCCCATCGACCTCGGCCGCGGCCAATGCAAGACGAAGAATTGGTACGCCTGGACGATGTGCTCGCTCCAGTGGAACAGCACGACTACGAGGAAGCTCCACAACGCCGCTCTGTGCCAGCGGGTATTCAGGCTATCATAGAGTCCGATCGACGGGCCGGTGGTGATGTCCTGAATACCTGGGGTGGAGACGGTCATGTTGCTTCTCCGCTTTCGATTAAGGGTACGCGGTTATCGCTTTTAGAAATCATAGGTGAGCATCGCGTACGGGTACGTGTACGGTTTGCCCGGAGTGGTGTTCTTCAGGAATGTGCCAGGCATCAGGTAGCCGACACCTGCCGAAAACCCAAGGCTCGGTCGAAACTTGCCCGACGCAATGACGTCGATTTCCTGACCGACGTACGTGCCGGCGGTTCCGGCAGGTGATCGGGCCAGCACAGCGCCGCCCCCACTATACAACGCGTCGTGCGGATCGGCCAACCAATATTTGCTGAATCTCGTCGTGGTGCTCCAGCCTTTCCCAGCAGCCAGGTCCAGCGCGCCGCGGAAGTGTTTCATATTCTGCCAGCCAACCAGGTCGGTGAGTCCGTACTTGTCGTGACCGGTGGGATAGAGCTGATCGAAAGTCCCCTTCTTGTTGTCGGTGGGATTCTTGTCGCCGGTCGCCTGATTGTATTCGGCGGATACTCTTGGAGTGAGCGGTGCGGACGCAGTGTACCCCAATAACCAATGTCCGGCCCAGGCGCGAATCGATTCATCGCCGAGTGAACCGTTTTGCAGCGCTAGCTGCATGTCGTAGTCGACGTTGGATGGCAGCTTACCAGCGGCGCGGAGGCCGTAGGTTCCAAAGTTCATCGTGCTGCGCACGCCCAGCTCACTGGTGAGTCCCGACTGTCTGCGCCAGAAGACGAAAGGTTCGACGGATGCGCGCGGCAAGAGATGGGTGAAGGCGCTATACACGCCGTAGAAATTGTTGCCCGGGATGTTCTTGTCGAATTTGTCCTGCTCGACTTTCACGACGGACGCCGCAAACGCGTCGACGCGGTAGCCGGCGCCGCTGACGGAACCGCGCGCACCGTCGAAAGTCCGCAACGTATTGGCCCAGGGAAGTGTACCGACGAGGCGTCCGTCTCCGAATGCGAGCTCGACTCGGCCGGCACGAAGCATTGCCGGATCCTTGTCCACGCCTACCTGCAGGTATGCCTGCCGCAGATCCGCGTGATCACGGAACGGGGCGCCCGCCGGAGTCTTGCTCTTCCACGGGCCGCGCGCGTCCATGCCTTCTACGAACAGGGAGGTGAATCGAGAAGGCTGAACGCGCGCGTGGAGAAGCACCCGCGTAAGAAGGTATTGATCCGAGTTGTCAGGCCTGAATCCGCCGTTGTTGTATGACTCCGCACGAGCGCGCAGCTGCCCGCCAACGCTCAGCCAGCCGGGTACGCTGCTAGTCGGAGCCGATCCTCCGGCTGATGCCGTGCTTGCCTTCTCGGGAAGTGCGGTTTGCGCAAAGCCAATGTTCGGCGCGACAAGAGCGGCACCGAGCAGGCACACCAATCTGACGTGACTACAAACCATGAGGTTACCGGAAGGGGAGGGAAACCTGGAGATTTGCGAAGGAGCGCTAATCTAGGGATGCGGCTCAGGCTTGCGCAAGAATTAAAATGCGCCATACTTCCCTTTCGCTCCGACAGGAGACCTGATAGTTGACGCATGCGGTCGATGTAATGCAGGGCACGCTCGATCTGCTGATTCTCAAGGCGCTGTCACTCGAGCCGATGCACGGCTGGGGGATCAGCGATCGGATTCGCCAATTGTCGCGGGACGTCTTTCGAGTCGGTCAGGGGTCGTTGTATCCGGCCCTGCATCGATTCGACCGTCGGGGTTGGGTTACTTCCTATTGGCGGACGACGGAGAACAACCGGATCGCGAGGTATTACGAGCTCACGGCCGCCGGCAGACACGCACTAGGGGAGGAGATCGCGCAGTGGCGCGACTACTCGCGCGCGGTGGATCACCTCATCGGCGCGGAGCAGCCGAGTGCCTAGAGAGCATTCGAGCGTGATCGGCGAGGATCTTCTTCTGGTTCCTGATAATTGCTTTCTGATTACGCAGAATCTTGCCCTGATTCCGTAGCAGCTCGTTGAGCCGAGTCTGGTTGCCCAGGATCTTTCTCTGGTTCCTGATGATGACGCGATCGTTGGAGATGATCTTACGTTGATTCTGGAGAGTTGCCTGCGCCATTGTCGGTTCCTTTCTTGGGAGTCGATGCCAGGTCCAGCTCACACGCTCGAGCGTTTAGAATGGGACTGCCAGGCCGCCGCGGCAAGGTCCGGCTTTGTCGTCCGGTAAATGATGGCTGCCGCGTCATTCCTCGCAGCGACGGCAGCGCCTCGATGAGCCGATCCCTAGTCATCGCCAAAAGCGCGTGTCCCTCGATGAGGGCGTCGAAGTCGACCGGGTAGAGATTCCCTCGCGCGGGATCGGCGAGTCCGGCAATATTGCGTGGAGCGATTGCGCGCCCGATCCAATCCACGAACGCCTGGCGATCGTCACTGCTTCCGGTTTCTGAGCGTGATTTCGTAATGGCTCGCAGGCGCGCGAGGCTCTCACCTGGGAGTGGATCGAGAACTGAATCGCCGACGCCGAGGAATCCGTTCCAGGCTACGTCGTCGCTCGGCTTCAGCCTCTGACTGGCCTCGGCGAACGAGACGGCGGCGAAATACAGCATCGCCTGCGCGGCAAAGAGATCGAAGTGCGCCATCGCCTCGTACGCCCCGGCGACGACGAGATCGATCTGATCTGCCTCCTTTCCGATTTGCGAGTCGTATCGCGCGAGGGCGTCGGCATCGGGGACCCGGTGGCGATTCCTCGCCGTTTCGAATGCCAGCGCCAGTCGCTCCACGGCGCGGAGGCTCCAGGCGATCCCGGTCGAAAAAAGCGGGTCGACGAATGCATACGCGTGGGGCATGAGCGCCCACCGATCTCCGGCGGCGCGCGTCAGTCGATGCTGTATGAGTGGGCGAAAACCGATCGGCATCATTGGAGTCGCTACGGCGAAAGCATCGGCGAGGGTGGGGTATCGATCAAGCAATGCATGCCACAGCTGATCAGGATAACCGGTCATCGAGGAATTCAATGACGCAATTCCGCGAGGCGTAAGCAGAAAGCCGGCGCTCGTCACCCCGTGGTCGAATCGCAGCGAGTACATCCACCCTTCGTCGATCACGTGGTGCACGGCAGCCCAATCGTCGGGGTAAGGACCTTCACGGAGTCCGGGGACGACATCGTCCATCAGCCGGACGCCATCGAAGTGGCTGTAAACGAGCGCTGAACGAGTTTGAGTCCTCTCCAGACCCGAAGCGATAGAAAGTTGCTGCGCGAGAAACCCCGCCGGACCCGACGCATCGATGACGAAGTTGGCGCGCAGGTCGATAACTTCGCCGTCGCGTTTTCCCGTGAGTCGGACCAGATCTGGCGAGATTTCAGCCGCAGACAGCTCGACGTGATCGCGATAGTCCACGCCCGCGGCGACGGCTTGCCGCACGAAATGGTGATCGACGTCGGCGCGCAGCCAGTGCGTATCAGAGAGGAAATCGTGTGGACTGGCCGCCACGAGGAGCCGCTCCGATTCTAGGCCGCGATTGGCAAATGGCTGATCCGGATGGTGTCGGTAAAATGTGAAACCGCGTTTCAGTCCGCGCCGCAGCTCCGGAAAACGCGCCAGCCAGCGACCATGGGTGGCTAATTGATAGCAGTCCTCCAACCCGTAACGAATGCCGATTCTCTCTAA
>QHUA01000035.1:0-972 GCA_003221805.1 Gemmatimonadota bacterium | reverse complement strand
CTTCGCAGGACTGCTTCATTCGCCGCCGCATTTGGCGCAACCTATCCGCGGCGCTGCGACCCCGCTGATATTCAGTCGCCGCAATCGTTCCACGCGCGCAGGCCCGCAACTCTCGCACGCCGGCAGCCGCTCTACGTCCCACAAGTCGGCCGTAACTACGCTACCTGTAAACCGGCTGCAGCGATCGAGCACCTCCTCCAGCTCTGACAGCGTGGGCGGAGTGAAATCGCCGCGCGACTGAAGCCGCTCCAGCTCGCCATTGCCGCGACGCACTGGAATAATCGACACCATCGCCGCGCCACGCCCGACCGCGTACTCCACGCTGCGCACTGTCCACTCGACCGATTCATTGGCAGGCACGTGCGGCGTCCCCAGCAGAACGAAGACACGGAGATCGATGTCGTTCTCCGACAGGAATTGCGCAGCCTGATCGAAGCGAGCGAGATCCAATCGCTTGTTGATCTGCGCCAGCGCGACCGGATGAACCGTCTCCAAGCCGACGGCGACCTCGAGGCGCCCCGGAATTTGATGCGCGAACTCGACCGTTCGTACGCCAACCGTGCTCGCGTGAGACTCGACGGTGACTCCGGCGAAGGGCGCCACTAATCCCGCCAGCACAGGCAGGTCCTCAGCGGGCACCGCACGCAGGTCGAAGAAATTGCTGGCGTTGTAAAGCTTGACGCGATCGACGACCGTACGATCGAGCGTCTCCAGCACAGTCTCCAATTGATGCGGCAACGCGCCCGGCGGCGTCGGCCCGTCGATTGTGAATCGCCACAGGTCGCAGAATGAACACGTGAACGGACACTCGGCCCCGGTTAGAAAAACGGTGAGTGTCTGCTCGATCTTCCCATTCGGTCGCCGCTCCGGCTCGACCACGGATCCCTGGGCGACGTAGGGATCGACTAAAGGCTTAGGTGGACGAAGGCCTCGAATCCGCTGATCTACAGCAGATGCCGTCACACTGCCGCG
>QHUA01000034.1 GCA_003221805.1 Gemmatimonadota bacterium | reverse complement strand
TTGGAAGCATCGTACAGTGAATCAGGAACGGTGATGGCGACGCGCTGGCTGTCGGGCTCGTCGGCCAGGTAATCCTTGTTCGGCCACCAGGCGCTGGCGCCGAGCCCTTCGTTGGCGGTCACGATCCATTTGCGGCTGAGGCTGTCGATCGCCCAGACAAATCCACCGTCCCATGGCGGGCGCACAGCGACGGTTGGTTTGCCGTGGTAGTAGACCGAGATCGTCTTCTTCGTCCCCGCTTTCTGGGGGGCGATCATGGTGACGAAGAGCGCATTGCCGTCGCGGCGCGCACTCAGCTCCAGTCCGTCCTGCACGATGCTGTCGACGACGAGCGGCAGTTGCAGGTCGATCTGCATCTCGCGCGCGGGCTTGATGACTCGGTAGGTGATCGAGTTGTAGCCGCTGATGCTGCTGTCGGCGGGATTCACCTTGACGTGCAGATCGTAGAACGTCGCGTCCCACCAGGAGCGCTGAGGGGTGTTTGAGCCCCTGAGTGTATCGGCGTGAGTGAAGACCTTTGCGGCGATGTCCTGTGCGGCCAAATCGAGTGGGAGTGCAATGTAGAGGAACAGCAACATACGACTACCGGCTAGGAGCTTTGGGCGGAGCGGCTTGGGGCTTCGGGTTGGCACTCTTCGCATGTGGGTCACGCCCGCAGCACCCAGCCGCTGCGCCCACCGCCCCCAGCCGGTAGTCGTATTTTGCAGTTTCATTACTTAGCCCTCTGCCCGATCTGAAATTCTTTAGGCGGCTCAGCCCCGAGCAAATTCTTGACGAAATAATCCCAGCGTCGCCGAACCATGTAGGGCTCGTTTCCAAAGCCGTGGGCGCGATTGGGCAGCAGGATCAAGTCGAAATCCTTGTTGGCCTTTATTAGTTCGTTCACGACCAGCAGCGTGTTGTAGGGCGGCACGTTGTCGTCGGTGGTGCCGTGCGCGAGAAGGAGCTTCCCCTTCAGGTTCTTTGCCTGGAGCTGATTGGCTTCGGGCGAGTAGTTGTCGGTACCGCCGGGACCTCCCGCCAGCAATCCCTGGTAGCGCTCACCCCAATCGTCCTCGTATTCGCGCTGGTCGTGATTGCCAGCCTCCGAGATTCCGACCTTGAAGAAATCCGGATAGCGGAACATCGCGTCGGCGGCGGCGAACCCGCCGCCGGAGTGTCCGTAGATTCCGGCGCGATTGATATCGACCCACGGGAACCGCTGCGCCAGCTCCTTCATGCCGGCAACCTGATCGGGCAATGTGTTGTCTCCCATCTTGCCGTAGTAGGCGTCGTGAAAAGACTTCGATCTCCACGGCGTGCCCATGCCGTCGATCTCGACAACTATGAACCCAAGCTCCGCCAGCGCCTGCGCATCGCCGCGGGCCGGTGAAAAGCTGCGACCACCGACGCTGCCTGTTTGCGGACCAGGATAGATGTGATTGACGATCGGATATTTCCGCGTAGGATCGAGATTGGTCGGGACGTACATCAGTCCGTAGAGATCGGTCTTGCCGTCACGCGCTTTGACTGTGATCGGCATCGGCGGCTTCCAGCCGATCGCGGTCAGTCGAGAAATGTCTCCGGTCTCGAGCGTCACAACTTTCTTTCCGTTGAGATCTCGCAGCACTGATACGGGCGCCACTTCCGGCCGGGAGTAGGTGTCGACGAAGTACTGACCGGACGGAGCAAGTGAGATCTCGTGGTCCGCATCCTCCGGCGTCAGCGGGGTTAACCCGCTGCCGTCCATTTGGATTTTGTAGAAGTCGCGGAAGTACGGATCGCGCCCGCGTTCCCTGGCGTTGCCGACGAAGTACAGCGTCCTCGTTTTCTCGTCGACGCGCCGCAACTGGGCAACGTTTCCTTCACCGCTGGTGATCTTCGTCTTCAACTGCCCGTTGCTCAGATCGTAGAGGTAGAGCTGCCCCCAATCGTCGCGCTCTGAGAACCAGAGCACCTCATTCGAGGCCGGCAGAACCCGCCAGTTGACCACCCCGTTGCCGGATTCGTACTGGGTGGCGACGTCTTCGCGCAGTACATCGCGAACGCTACCCGTCGTCGCATCGGCAACTCTCAGCACTTCGTGCTTGTGATCTCGCGATGTCGACACGAACGCGAGGTGCGACGCATCCGCATACCACTGAACATCGACCCAGCCTTCAACCCCCCGACAGACGACATGATCGCAAAGCGTCGAGCGGTGGGCATCGGGCGGCATCTGCAACCGGATCATCCGCGGTGCGTCGACATCGATGATGACGCGCTGAAGCATCGCGATCGCGCTGTCGCCGGGGAGCGGATATTTCCATGCCTGCAGCTCCGGGTGGCCTACTTTGGTGGTGACGAGGTACATCTCACCGACGCCGCGCTCGTCCTGCTGGAAGGTGGCAATCTTGCGCGAGTCGGGTGACCATACCAGCACGGGTCGATCACTCTTGGTCCAACCGGCGTTGTCGGTCGCGTAGCCAAAATCCTTTTGCCCGTCGGCGGTGAGCTGAGTCTCCCGTCCCGTCGCGACATCGCGCATCCAGAGGTTGTAATTGCGAATGAACGCGGCGCGTCTGCCATCAGGCGACGGCACTTCGGCGCGACCACCTGGGACGCGCGCAGGTAGGATGCGCGACACCTCGCGCGGATCGAGCGCGCCGCCGCAGCGATCTGTCTCCGGACTGCACGCCAGCCTGCTGCCTTTCGCGGGATCGACGAGAATGAATTGGGTCCCGCCACCGCGAACAGGAATCCGATAACCCAGTCGGCCGTCGCTCAGCCAGATTGGTTGAACCACCATCCCCGAGACCAACGGCAGCACCTTGTCCCGGAGGAAACTCTCGGCTCGGGCGTAATCAGCGGTGGTGACGGCGGGCGTCTGCTGTGCAGCTGCACTGAGCGACGCAGCCGCGACAGCAACCAGAAGCGAACCTATACGAACGACGGCGGTTATGCGCATGGATTAATTACCGGCGGGAGTTTTCAGCGCCTGCCCGCGCGGCCAGATGTTGTCGCTCGCGTTCTTGTCGGGGAACCTGCCGTTCGGATCCAGTGTGATCTTCGAGATCGTGCGCGGTCCGAAATTCAGAGGGGCAACGAACAGGCGGCTGCCGGAAAACCAAACGTCGACCGGATACGCAACAATCGCCGTGTTCGCGTCCAACCATGATGTGAATTCCACCACCGTGCCTCCGAAGTCAATCGGCCGCGCGCCGCCCGGTGGCTTCGCGGTGGTCCCGTTCGGCGCCAATTCCACTTTCAATGGATTCGTCAACCCGCTCCGTCGTGAACAACCAGTAGTACCAGAACCAGCCGAGATCCCGGTGGAGCGCGTTGCTCATGAAGTTCGCGTAGTCCCAGGGCGAAGGATGCTTGAACTTCCAGGCCTTGGCGTACTCACTCATCGCGCGCCACACTGCGCTGTCACCGACGATGCCACCCAGTGACGAGAGCATCAGCGGCGCCTTACGGTACGCCTGAAAGCCATAGAACGGCCCCGCGTAATTTCCGTCCCACATCAGTGGCGGCTCGAGCTCGTTGCCGCTGACGCTGCCGTAAGAGATGCCGAGGCTGTCCAACTTGTACTGCTTTCCGGTGATGTCGGCGTCGGAGAGGATGTTCATGTACTGATTGAAGCCTTCGTCCATCCAGCCGTACCACGTCTCGTTGACGCCGACCATCATCGGCCACCACTGGTGTCCAGTCTCGTGGTCTGCGGCGAAGACGGCGGACATGATGAACATCGGAGACTCCATCCCCAGCTCGGGTCCGTCGACCATCGTCAGCATTGGAAATCCGTAGGGCATCCATAGCTTCGAGTAGTACTCGAGCGCATGCCGCACGACGCGCGGACCTTCGGCGAAAGCCTGAGTGTGACCGGGTAGATATAGAATCTTGAACAGCACTGCGCCGCGAGTCGGGATCGTAGCATGACCGGCGTCCCACACGAACTGATTGGAGGTCGCCCAGGCAAAATCTCCAACCGTATCGGCGACGAACCGCCACACCAGCCGGCCGTTCGTTCCTGTTGCCGTCGATTTTCCGGCCCCGCGCTCGGCTGCTGTAACGACTCTGATAGTCGAATCGGACACCAGCGCGCGTGAGAGCCGCTCTCGTGCCGCCGGCGTCAGAACATCATTGGGATTCTGCAACACACCAGTGGCACCAACGATCCATCCGGCCGGCACGTCGATGCTCACATCGAAGTGACCGAAGTTGTTATAGAACTCGGCGTCGCCCAGATATGAGTCCGTGTCCCAACCGCGCAGATCGTCAAAGACGGCCAGGCGCGGATACCACTGTGCCACCTGATAAAGCGTGTCGGCCCAGCGTCCCATGCGGAATCCGCGCGCGCCTTCGATGCGAGGCACCTGGAAGCTCCAGTCGGCCTCGATGGTTCCGCTCGAATGTCCGGCTATTGGTGCGGAGAGTGGAATGCGCGCTGAGGTTCCTCTGAGAATGCGCGAAAGAGGCGGCGTCCGCCGCTGAGAGTTGGGAATCTGATTGCCAAGCGTATCGGCGACCGGCAGACTCTGACCGTTGACGACGAGCCTCGTGATTTTCATTCCGTCGGTGATGGCGTCCATCGCTCCGGTACGCGGTGCCTCGGGCCTGAAGATGTTCTGATCGAGTCGAAGGACGACCGATCTCATCGCCGAGTCGCTGTTAGATTTTGTAATCGGTCCAGAGCTGCCAGTAGTTGCGCCCGGGGCGTCCGGTTGAATCGCGCGTTCCGGCAGCGAAGGCGCGCTGTATCATGTTCGTCATCGGGATGTCGCGACGAATTGGCCGTTCGGGAAGTTTGACCGCGGCGCTCCGTTGCGGCCGCGCCGCTGGTGGCGATGCTGCGGTTGCCTGCGCCCTCGAGGTGATGGGAGACATCGTGACCAGAGGAGCGACTGCGAGAACCGCTAGCAATCGTGCTTTCATTCCTGCTCCGAAAGAGGAAACGGGTCGGGCAACGGACGGGCCCGACGAAGATACGGCTGAGAGAGAAAAGTAGTTGAGTGGCGTCCGCGAGCGTATCATTCGTTCAGGAGGCGCTCAAGGGAGAAAAGATGGACTTCCACCTCGAACAAGGCATCCCGATTCTCGAACGCACGCCGGCGGTGATCTCGACGCTGCTCGAGGATCTGCCCGAAGACTGGACGCGGGTCGATGAAGGGCCAGACACGTGGAGCCCGCGCGAAGTCGTGGCGCATCTGATAAACGGTGAGCGCACCGACTGGATTCCCCGCGCACGCATCATTCTCCAGCAGGGGAAATATCGTCGCTTCGATCCGTTCGATCGGTTCGCCGAGCTGAAGACGCCGCGCCCTCTCAAGGAGCTGTTGGAAGAGTTCGACCACCTGCGCTCGCAGAACGTGGCCACGCTTCGTGGCTGGAATCTCAAGGAGAAAGACATGGAGCTCACCGGCGAGCATCCGGAGTTTGGAGCGGTGACGATGCGGCAGCTGCTGGCGACGTGGGTGGTGCACGACCTGTCGCACATCGCCCAGATCACGCGCACGATGGCCCGCGCGTACACTCGAGCAGTTGGGCCGTGGACCGCTTACTTCAGGGTCCTGCAGCGCGACGTCCGGCAATGAGGGATGCAAGAACCCCCGTGAAGAGGGCTGTCTCCACGGGGGTTGCGTGTAGGAGAGCGTCTGCGATCGCTCGTTGGGTGTGCTAACAGTTGACCACCACAAGGTCTTGCTAAGGAACTCGATGTGGCGTCAACGCCGAACAATGCCGCTGCCAACGCGGCGGTTGTAGCCGTCGCGCGGCTGATAGCGCCACCACGACGGTGATCGACAAGTCAGACAGCGCGAGAGGCGAAAAGGGTTTACGTTTTCATTATGCCGACTGAATTCCCCTACGCTACGCATCTCGACATTCGATATCCTCCGCTGGAGGTCGTCGACGTGCCAGCCCTCATCGATGCCGTGCGCGACAAGTGGTACAATCAGACCCTGGTCAAGGTCAACGACTCCGTAGTCCGACTCGGCGTGATCCAGGGCGAGTACCACTGGCACAAGCACGACGACCTCGACGAGTTCTTCTATGTCGTCGAGGGAAAATTCCTGATCGATTTGTCGGAGCGGACCGTGGAGCTACGCGAGCGTCAGGGCTTCGTCGTGCCGAAGGGAGTGGTTCACCGCACGCGCGCGCCCGAGAGGGCGGTGATTCTGATGGTGGAAGGAGCCGGGATCGTTCCGACGGGCGACTAGCCCTTAGCGGTTGACAAACTGGAAATCGTGCTCGAGCACCATGCTCGGGGGCACTACCAGTCTTTCCTCGAGCGTCGGTCTTCCTCCGACCCCGACCTTAGCCGTCATCTGCGCGCCGCGGGACAATCCGCACATCATGTAAGAGCCGTCGGTATTGGTGTCGGTCTCCACCGTGCGCTGTTGATTGGTAGACACCAGCCGCCCGTTTTGCTCCACCCACGAGATCTGCCAGGCTGCCCAGACGTGCGCTCTCGCCAGCGGCTTTCCGTACGGATCTCTCACGTAGCCGACCATCATTCCCTGCGCTTCAGTTCCAGTTTCGTTGCGACCGCACAGTCGCTTGCGCAGAGTCGCGTAAGAAGGAACGATCACCGACGCCTGACTGCGCGCGCCGGCTGGCAGTGAAACCGTTTGCACCTGGTCGGCTATTTGAAAGAGACGCAGCCGGGGATGATCGAAGACGAGCCGGTCGTTGATCGGCCCATCGACGGTCAACTCGTAGCGGCCGCCGGAGTTTGTCACCGCCTTGAATTTTCCACCACCCGTAGAAACCTCGACACCGCCGAGCGGCTTGCCACTGGTGCTGTCGTAAACGACACCAACGATCACCGACTGATTTGCGGTCGACGGTGAATCGGCATCCTCGGTCGCATTCGCCAGCTGAGAGGTCGGCTTCGTCCCTGCCGGACGTGCGGCGCCGCCAACTTCCTGATAACCGACCAGGCTGTCCCGAGACACCGATGGGGATCTGACATCGCTCGCCAGCACCCGGGCGACGCGCGGCATTCTGAGATACCAGCGCGGCACGATCCACTGGCCGCTTGGCAGCTGCTGGAATTCGACGCGACCAGTAGTACGCGCGATGCGCAAGGGAATCGGCAGATTCACGTAATCGAAGTTGAGCGCGCGCAAGGCGTTCTCCTTCGGATCGAGCCAGAGTACTCCCGTGAGCTCGGGCAAGCCTGCGATACGTGCCGGTTTGAACTCGAGGCCGCTCAGCCCGGCCTCGGGACCGTAGCCCCGGATTGCAGCGTAGCAGTGCGACCTCACGAACTGGTCCGACACTATGGTTGCAGCATCGGGCGCTCGATACACATCGCTGCTGGTAGCGTCGCCACGCCGAGTCGTATCGATCTGGTCCCACGAGATTCCCAGCACCGGCCGGCGAGAAATGCGCGTTCGCTGCTCGGCGTGTTCCGAGACGATGCCGAGATTTCTATCGAGCACGCGCTCGTACAGATCGACGTCTAGTGGTACCAATCCCTGCGCTTCAGTCTGAGCATTGCCGGATAGCGCTTTTTTGATTTCGCCCCACAGATCGCCAACCGCCGTCCCGGGTCCTGTCAGCTGTAGGCAAGCGGTCTCGCTGCGAACGACCACCGGCGCGGGGGCACGCATCGGCGCCATGCCTGCTCGCACGAGCACGACACGCTCACCGAGCATCAGCTGCACCGAGGTCCACGTATCGAACCCGACCTTGTCGGCTTTGACACGGTAGGAGCCGCGTCCGGGTGCGCGCAGCTCGACTCGCCCACCCTGGTCGCTAAAGGATCCGCCCAACGGTATCGTCCCCGCCGAATCGTACAGGGAAACGTTGGCTCCAATGATTGGCTTGCCGTTCGCCGCCTCGAATACTTCGACGCGGACGTCCTGCGCACCAGCGGGGACGCCGGCAATAACGATTGCCACAGCGATTGGAATTAAGCGCAGCTTCATAAGCCCAGCGATTTGAGGAACAGGTAGTTAGGGGCCCGTTCGCGGGCCTAACTAAAGGACGCTCGATCGGTCAACCGCGTGACTTCACGGCGAGATTGTAACCGCTCATCACGCTCAGCCCTCAACCTGGTGGAATGAGTGACCGCCTGAGCTTGGACCTCGTCAATTCGGGAGACACGAGACCCGAATCGGGTATGGGGAGGGGGAAGTTGTTGTCCAAAGCCGCGTGGTCAGTCGCATTCCTTGCACTGGCGGGATGCGCCGGATTCAAAGAGCCGTACATCGTCGGAGCGGCAGGCCCCTGGAAACAGGGCTACGGCCTGCAAAATCTCGAGGGCGTCCAGCTAGCCGTGGAAGAAATCAATAAGGCCGGCGGCATCGACGGTCACCCGCTGCGGCTGATAAGCCGCGACGACGAGGGCGACGGCACCGTCGCCGCCAAAATCGCCCGGGATTTCGTCGCCACTCGCTCCATCTCGGCGGTGATTGGACACGTGAACTCCTCCGGCATGCTCTCGGCAGCGCCCATCTATGACGGACAGCTGGCAGCCGTCGCGACGAGCGCGACCTCTCCCGATCTCACCGCCATCTCGAGCTGGGTATTTCGGATCATCTCCAGCGATTCGCTGAACGGAATCGCCCTCGCCAACTTCGCGTCGAAGTTCGGACAGCGCGCCCCGGCGAGCGTCGCCGTGCTTTACGAGAACAACACTTACGGTCGTGGGCTGGCGGATTCGTTCCGCCGCTCCTTTCATGGCGACATTCTGAGTCTCGATCCGATCAATGCCGACCTGCCGACCGCCGAGCCCTACATATCGTATCTCAAATCGCGCAAGCCACGGATAGTCTTCGTGGCAGGCCGCGTGGCATCGGGCCTCAAGATTCTGCAGGAAGCGAAGCGGCAGGGATTCAATCCCATTTTCGTCGGCGGTGACGGCTGGCAAGGCATACTCGCCGACACTGCTACTTCCGAAGGCACTTACATCGGAATGTCGTTCACCCCGGAAGATCCCTCGCCCGCGGCGCGCGCCTTTGTCGCCGCCTTCACGAAGAAATTCAATACTGCGCCCGACGCGCACGCAGCGCTCGCCTACGACGCGACGAAGCTCGTTGCCCAGGCGCTCAAAGAGAAGGGCCCGGACCGTCGAGGGATCCGCGACTACCTGCGCTCTCTGAATCGTGAGACCGCTTATCCCGGCCTGACCGGACCTGCGTACTTCGAGGACACCGGTGATCCCGTCGGCATGCGGTTCAAGGTGTTCCGCGTGCACGATGGATTGCTGACCGTAGCGGAGGCCAGATGAGGCTTCCGTTCAAGTTCGAGACGATTCGTCAGGTTCTGACCGTCGGCTTCTCGTTCCTCATCGTGCTGATGCTGGCGGCGGGAGCGGTGGGCTGGGTGTCGATGAACCGCATGGCAGACCAGGTCACCAGCACCTTGGCGGACGCCCAGGCTGACGCTAAGCAGGCCTCTGATTTCTCTAATGTGGTGACGCAGGAGATTCAGGCGGCTAACACCTATCTCAGTGATCAGGACGCCAAGTCCGACGCGGAATTCCGTCGCCTCGGTTGGGAAGCGCACCGCCTGCACCGCAACTTCAGCGCGCGTCAGGACGTACTCGCCGAACAGATCAGTCGCCAGGTCGCGATCGACACGACGCTGGCGCGTGTAGAAGCGTCGTTCGCTCTCTCACACAGACTGACCGACCTTGGCCGGCTGGACGAAGCACACGCCGAAGCACAGAAGGCGCGCAAGATGGTGCCGGGACTTCTGGAGCAGCTAACCGGTCTCGAGCATTCACGGGCGCAGCAACTGGCATCGATGTCCGTTGAGCTCCGTGGTCAGGCCACGGCACGCTCCCGCCTTCTCGTTTTCGTAATCATCTTCGCGACGCTGATCGCAATCCTCATCGTGATTCGTACCGGACGGGCAGTTGGTCGTCCGCTGCGCCTCCTCGTCAGGCACGCGATTCAGCTCAGTCACGGAGACTTGCAGCAGCGCACCGAGGGTGAGATGCCGGGCGAGTTCCGGACTCTCGCTGACGCGATGAACCACGCGACGATGGCGTTGTCGCGAATCGCTTCCGGCGCGGCGAAGACTGCCGACGAAGTCGCCCACTCGGCCAGCGATCTGGCGTCGGCCTCGAGACAGATCTCGGCGTCGGCCGGCGAAGTTGCCGACGCGGTCGAGGAAGTCTCCCACGGCGCCGAGTCGCAGGTGGCGCAGCTGCGTCAGGTGAACGAGGCGCTCGATGGTATTCGCACTCGAGGAGACAACCTCGTCGGCGGCGCGCAGGAAGTGCACGGTCTCGCCAGCGCGATCGAAGCCGAGGCCGAAGCGAAGCGCATCGAGATCGATCGTGCGCTCAAGATTCTGTTCGATGTCCGCACGATCGTCGAGCAAGCCGCGGCGCAGGTACGCGAGCTCAACATCAGTGCAAGTGAGATCAACAAGTTCGTCGTTTCGGTCAGTCGTATCGCCGAGCAGACAAACCTTCTCTCGCTGAACGCCGCGATCGAAGCGGCGCGCGCGGGTGAAGCGGGCCGAGGATTCTCGGTGGTGGCGGGGGAAGTGAGAAAGCTGGCCGATCAGACGCAGGCGGCGGCCGATGATGTGGTGAAGATGACCGATAGCGTGACGACCCGCGTCTCGGCGACATCGAAGGCGATGGAGCAAGGCGTGTCGCAGGTCGGAGAGATTGAGCGCGTGAGCCGCGAGCTCGATAGCGCTCTCTCGACGATTCTCCGGTCGATTCAGCCGCCGCGAATCTCGGACTGGTTGCGCGCACCGCCGAGAGTCACGCGACGGCGGCAATGCAGGTGAGCGCGTCGACGGAGGAACAGAGCGCCGCGTGCGAGCAAATGAGCATGGCATCGACGCAGCTTTTCCATGGGAGCCACGCGTTGAGGGATCTCGTCGGCGAGCTCAAAACCGACACTCCGGTGACGCCGCTCGAAACCGAATCGCCGGGAGAACATTCAACACATCCGAGGCTCACGCCGCCACAACCGCGGCCGCCGCTGAAAAAAAAGGTCGCGTAAGCGACCTTTTTTCTTGCCGTCCTTTTTTTCTTATAGTCCATCGCGCGGTCGGTCGGCGACGGGCGGGGTCGTCTGAACGTCCTCGCCTTGCGG
Organism: Gemmatimonadota bacterium; assembly: GCA_003221805.1. Classification (GTDB taxonomy): domain Bacteria; phylum Gemmatimonadota; class Gemmatimonadetes; order Gemmatimonadales; family Gemmatimonadaceae; genus UBA4720. Next base: position 4,134 of record QHUA01000034.1, on the reverse strand, counting down.
CGCGCTACAGCCGCGCGGCAAGGCGGCCGGGACGGCGCGGTGCGGCGCAGATCCATCGCGCCGCAAGGCGAGGATTAGCCGCCGAAGAGGACGTCCCTCCGACTGACCGGCGCCGCGATCGCTAACAAACGGCCAGAGCGACTACTGGACGCACACCCCGCGCGGGTCGGGCTTGGGTTTATCGACCGCCACGCGGTGATCGAGATTACCGACGCGCAGCGCGACGTCGTGCACCAACTGCGCGACTTTGCGCATGTGTTCGTAGTCGATGTACTCCACTTCGTCGGTGAGCTGGTGATAGTCCATGTGCAAACCGGTGGTGAAGAACGTGATCGGGATGCCGTAGCGAGCGTAGTTGTAGTGATCGCTGCGGCAGTAGATCCTCTCCGGATGCCCGTTGGCATCGAACGAGTAGTCGAAGCTGAGTGGCGTCGGCTCGGCTCGGTTCACTGCTTCGACGATAGCACCGAGCTCTGTGGAGAGGCGACGCGAGCCCACCAGCTGCAGGTACGTCGGTCCTCCTCCCACAAAATCGAACGCACCACCGCGCCCGATCATGTCCATGTTCAGCTGCGCGACGATCGAATCCCTTGGAACGGTAGGATTGTCGGTGAAATAGCGGGAACCCAGCAATCCCGCCTCCTCTCCGGTGTGCCAGACGAAAATCAACGAGCGGCGCGGCTTCACTCCCGATTTCGCGAACGCTTCCGCGATTTCCAGCGCACCGACCGACCCCGATCCATCGTCGTCCGCGCCATTGTAGATCGAGTCGCGCCGCGCCGGACGAATACGATGCAGGCTGTCGACGTTGACGTGAATCGACGCTCGCTCGGCGGCTGTCAGTCCGCCGCCGGGGGTTCCCGGCGTGGCGTGCGTCCGCGCTTCGACGATTCTGTTCGCCATGATGTTGTAGGCGCGCAGTGAATCGAAGTCGAGAGGACCAGCGTAGCGAATTCCGAGGTGGTCGTTGTGGGCGCCGATCGCCACGTACTCGCCTCGCAAGGCAGGATCGGATCCCCGGATGATGCCGATGACGTTGCGCGCCGGAGCGGGGGAGCGCGTGAAGCCGATCGAAGAAAAGCGAATCCATCGACCCAGTGTTCCACTGCGCAGCGCCAGCGGATCGCTCCCGAACAATCGCGTCGCGACCGTTGGCGAGACAACGAAGTTCACTCGCCCCGGCGTCGTGTCAGTCGAGATTGTCACCGCGTAGGGTCTGACCGTGCGTGGATCGTTGATGGTCACAATCGCCCGCGCCCCGGAATAGCGCGCCAGAATGGGCCCGGGATTCCGCTGCAGCGGGGTGCGAACGGCCAGCAGCACGGCCTTCCCCGCCGCCTGATCCGGCGCGATAAGCGTCGTCGTGTCAGAGAGATCGCCGCCGTAGACGACTTGCAGGCTGTCCACCATTATGGCCCGACCTGACGCCGGGAAGTTGGTGATGAAGTCTGTCCCCAGCGTAAGCGGAGCGCCGTCGATGAAGATCTGCGCGCTTCTAACCGGAGCGATGCGGAATGCCGGCACATCCTGGAAATAGGTCCCTCCCGTCCCACCCGGCTGGACGCCCATTCTCGCCAGCTCGTTGGCGATGTACTGCGTGCCCTTGAGATTTCCCTCAGTTCCAAACTGTCGGCCCATCATGGAATCGTCGGCGAAGATGTAGAGCCGGGTTCGCAGGTCCTGCGCGGTTATGGTAGGCGATGTTGCCACGTTTTGGCTCATTTGGGTTGCCGTCGCACAGGCTAGTCCCAGCGCGGCGAGGACGGGTAATGGTCTTCGCACAATTCTCACATCTGCTCCTCGTGAATTATTGGCCCGACGTGCCGCTTCCCGGCATCCGTCGCAGAGAAGCCGTCTGTGTCTTCCGCAGGCGGAACACGGGGCGTGTGGGTCCTCCTTGTAGGGGTCCTCCTTGTAGGGGTCTCCCCAGGAGAAATGCCCAAAGAGCCACGCTCGCTCCGTCCCAACTGGTTATCGCAACAAACCCGCAAGCGATTCATTGGAAATATGCGACCGCTGCGCGTTGACGGCGACGGGCGCGCGCGATGTAACTTTCACGGGAGAGCAATCCCGTGAAAGCGACACCCAACACCACCAGCGAGCCTGCGGTCGTTCTCTTGAGCGGCGGCCTCGACTCGACGACGGTCCTCGCCATCGCGATGAGCGAAGGCTTCGGCATCCACGGCCTCAGCTTCCGCTATGGGCAGCGCCACTCCCTCGAGATCGCCGCGGCGAGGAGAATCGCGCAGCGGGCAGGTGTGCGGGAGCACCATGTGGTCGACATCGACCTCACGTTGTTCGGTGGATCTGCGCTCACTGCCGACATCCCTGTTCCCAAGGACCGCGACCTCTCACCGTCTGCGGCCAGCGCGAAGGAGATTCCCATCACCTACGTGCCAGCCCGCAACACGATTTTCCTGTCCTACGCGCTGGCGCTGGCGGAGGTCATTGGCGCGTCCAACATCTTCATCGGCGTCAACGCCCTCGACTATAGCGGCTATCCCGATTGTCGTCCGGAATACATCCAGGCCTTCGAGAAGATGGCGAACCTGGCCACGCGCGCCGGCGTCGAAGGAAAAACGAAGGTGCTCATTCGCACGCCCCTCATCTCACTGTCCAAGGCCGCCATCATTACGCTCGGCACATCGATCGGTGTCGATTACTCGGACACCACGAGCTGCTACGATCCATCACCCACCGGTGAGGCGTGCGGCAGATGCGACGCCTGCCAGCTGCGGCTGAAGGGTTTCAGCGAGGCCGGACTCGAAGATCCGATTGCCTACGCGACTGCCCCGAGTGCGGCACGGTGACGTACACGGTGAAGGAAATCTTCTACACGCTTCAGGGCGAAGGCGCCCAAACGGGCCGCGCCGCGGTTTTCTGCCGCTTCTCCGGCTGCAACCTGTGGTCTGGGCGCGAGGAGGATCGCTCGCGCGCCGTCTGTCAGTTCTGCGACACCGATTTCGTCGGCACTGGACCCGACGGCGGCAGGTTCACCACCGCCAAGGAGCTTGCGGACGCAATCGATCGGTGCTGGGGCGGCGGGGACGGCGGCCACCTCGCTTCCGGGCCGACGGGGGCGAACGGCGGCGCGGTCAGAAAATACGTGGTCTGCACCGGTGGAGAGCCCCTGCTGCAGCTCAACGAGAATCTGATCGAGGAGCTGCACGCGCGCCGGTTCGAGGTGGCGGTGGAGACGAATGGTACCCAGCCGGCGCCACCTTCGCTCGACTGGATTTGCGTGAGCCCCAAGGCAGGCGCGCCACTGCTCCAGACGAGTGGCAACGAGCTAAAGCTCGTCTACCCGCAGGAAAACTTTCCGCCCGAGAGATTCGAGCAGCTCGATTTCCGACATTTCTTCTTGCAGCCGATGGACGGTGCAGACACGGCAGCCAACACCGAGCGAGCGATCGAATACTGCCTGCGCCACCCCCGTTGGCGCCTCAGCATCCAGACCCACAAACTTGTCGGCCTGAGGTAGGACGAGGGACGAGGGACGAGGGGCTAGGAGCCGGTGACCTTTCTGCCCGAAGCGACCAGCCTCGCCCCTCTTCCCTCGTCCCTCTTCCCTATGGTCTGAGCGCGGGTCCGAGGGCGCTCTTCCTTTGTTCGCGGGGAGTTCTCGCCTTTACTTCGCTGTCGAACGCGTCGAGATACTTGATTCCGGAGCCGGTGTTGAACAGCACGACGCGCTCGGTCGGCTTGACCCTGCCACGCTCGATCAGCTTCCGGAGAGCGGGCACGCAGGCGCCTCCTTCCGGTGCGGCGAAGATTCCTTCCTTCCGTGCCAGCTCCCGCGCTCCGGCAATCAACTCTTCATCGTTCACAGTGATCGCCGCCCCGTCCGACTCGCGAATCGCGTTCAGAATCAGAAAATCACCGATCGCTTTCGGCACGCGTAGCCCCGACGCGATAGTCGCAGCGTCGGACACTTCTTCAGCGAATTTTTCTCCCCTGTCGAACGCGCGCACGATCGGCGCGCAGCCGGCGGCCTGCACCGAGATCATCCGCGGACGCTTCTCGCTGATCCATCCCAGCTCCTGCATCTCGTCGAACGCTTTCCACATGCCGACGAGTCCGGTGCCCCCGCCCGTCGGATACACGATGACGTCGGGCAGCACCCATGCAGATTGC
>QHUA01000033.1 GCA_003221805.1 Gemmatimonadota bacterium | reverse complement strand
GAAGACGACGCGCTCATTGACGTGATTGCGCGATTGCGGGAGAGAGGCATCAGGGCCGGACTGACTGTGAGCGGAGCGGGTCAGGATGTCGCCATTCGTCGATCTATCGAAGTGCGTCGCAATGGGGAACGAGTCTTCGATTCGGTGCAGGCGACCTGGAATCTTCTCGAGCGAGGAGCGGAATCCGCGCTCCAGGACGCACATGCCGCGGGAATGAAGGTTGTGGTGAAGGAGTCTCTCGCCAACGGCCGCTTGACTGACCGCGGGAAGCGGGAAGAGGGAAGCGGGAAGCGGGGAGAAGCCGACGTGCTTTTGACATCCCTTGGGAGAATCAGCGAGTTAGCCGAGGCTCGGGGCACTACCATAGAGAAGCTAGCGCTGGCCGCCGCGCTGGCGCGCCCATGGGCGGATGTTGTATTGACCGGCGCGGCGACGGTGGAGCAGGTCCGGTCGAACGTCGCCGCGCTCCAACTCGACTTCGATGTTCATGATGAGCAGCTTCGTTCGGTGTCGGTCAGCTCCGCCGAATACTGGCGCGCTCGCAGCTCCTTTAAGTGGAACTGATAGGCCCTAAGGGGGCTCCGGCCGGCCCGATTCTTGTTTTTGCCGCGAATCACAAGTGCATTTGCAGAACGCAGCAACTGAACCCAAGCGCCACTTTCTGGTCGATTGGTAAGTGACTGGGCCACATGGGGTTAGCTCAGAGGCAGGTTTGGCAGCAGTCATGCTTTCTTAGCGTTGCCGGCCACCCGGATGGGAGTCGTTCTTGTAGAGGGCGGCAACGCACCTGGCAGGTATCCAATCGTTTTCAGGAGACACCAATGAGCAACAAAAAGGGTTTTACCCTTATCGAGCTTTTGATCGTTGTCGTCATCATCGGCATTCTTGCCGCGATCGCGATCCCGAAGTTTGCGAATACCAAGGACAAGGCGTATGTCGCCGCGATGAAGTCTGACCTTCGCAACCTTGCGACCTACGAAGAGCAGTACGCGGCCGACAACAACGGTGCGTACTTCGCTGGCACCGCGACCACCGCGTCACCGCTTCAGGGCTTCAGCCCATCGCAGAACGTGACGGTCGTTGCAACTGCCGCTGCGGGACCCCCGCAGACCTGGACCGGCACGGCTACTCACTCGCAGTCGGCCAAGACCTGCTCCAATGCGACGGGTGTGATTGTCTGCGCCTGAACAAGCATTTTGAGCGTGATGTGCGAAACGGGGACGTCTGATGACGTCCCCGTTTCTTTTTTTCATAGAATGGCCATGATGGCCTTCATGATTCTTAGTCCTCGTCGCTGTTCCTACTGAAGCTGTATGTCCCGTCCCACGCCCAGTTTCTGCCGCTCAAGTGCGCGTACCGAAACTGTACGTTCCCTAGTGCCGCCCATGCTTTCACGTCCATCGGATGGCGATCTGCCCACTGGTCAGGGTCTTGAAGCAAACGGTAAACCAGCCGCCGACACCATTAGGGATGGCCAACGTCCAGTGACCCTCGCCCGCGCCTCCGAACCGCTGAACCGTTACTTGAAACTGAATGTCCCGCGGATGGCCACCTGAAAGGCGACCAGCTTGCCGACGACGGTTCCACCCGACAGCTCGGAGGTTATCTGCGGAATGCTCGACATGGCTGCCGTGGAGTTACGGCAGATCGGCTGACGAAGAACCGCCGGCCATCTTTTAGAACTCGCTAAGATTACGCGCTCAATTCGTCGATCAGCTTCTGCGCGGCGTCGATCAACGTTTGACCGTCCGCTGCCGATACGATTCCGGCGTTTACAAGCGCCCGAACTTGATTGATGAATGCCTGGAGCAGATTGGCCGCTGACTTCTTGTCACCTTTATTCAGATGGCGAGTGACGGCCTCGAGTTTTGCTAGTAGCGCGTTAGCCTGTCCCTGATTGAGTGTTCCGGCGGCGGCGAGTCTGTTGACGAGATCCGTCAAGGTCGCGACTTGCTCGGCTGGAGTCGGAGGGTTAAGCGTGTTCCAAAGCACAGCGTGAACAATCAGAACTCCGGTGGCATTCCCGGCTTCCCCAACAATCTGCCCTCGGTCGTTGATGGCAAGCGCCGCGCTGTAATCTGACCCCAACGTTCCCAAGTCGGTCATCCCCGTTGTTTTCTCCCACAGAAACGCGTGTCCCTCCTCAGCTGTCGTAACGCTATACCCCACGACCTGTCCTAGGTCGTTCACTGCCCAGGCATCACTCAAGTAGCCAAGCGTCCCAATGTCTATCATCGGCGCTCCGCTCTGCCACAGAAATGCGTGCTCACCGCCGATGGGGATCCTGGCTTTTCCGATTACCTGGCCAAGAGCGTTCACTCCCCGTGCCTGACTACTGACTCCGCCCAGCGTTCCGAGGTCGGTCATCCCGGTCGCGGCCTGCCACGAAAATGCGTGGTCCTCGCCGCTCGCGGTGTAGCTGTTGCCGACTACTTGCCCGAGCGCGTTGATGGCAACAGCGCCGCTATTGGTTCCGCCAAGTGTCCCGAGGTCAATCATCCCTGTCCCGCTCCTCCAGAGGAACGCGTGCCGCTGAAGATCGCCAGGCATGGTGCTACTTCCAACAACTTGCCCAAGCTCGTTGACAGCAAAAGCATCGCTGGTGCTACCACCTAGCGTCCCCAAGTCTGTCATTCCCGTCCCGGCCCGCCACGAAAATGCGTGGTCCTCGCCGCCCGCGGTGTAGCTGTTGCCGACAATCTGCCCCAACACGTTGATGGCACGAGCTTGGGTGGCCACGCCACCCAGAGTCCCGATGTCCACCATCCCCTGTCCGCTCTGCCACGAGAACCCGTGCGTAAAACCACTCGCCAAAGCAATGTTTCCGACGACTTGGCCCAGTGCGTTCACGGCGACAGCCTGGCTGAAGGTTCCGCCGAGCGTCCCGAGGTCGGTCATTCCCGTTCCGCTCCGCCACATGAACGCGTGCCCCTGAAGATTGCTCGCTATGGCGCTATATCCGACCACCTGTCCCAAGGCGTTGATGGCGAGAGCGGTGCTGAAACTGCCTCCGAGCGTACCGAGGTCGATCGGCGGGGCCACGATTAGCGCCAGGCCTGGCGCTTTGGGCAAATGCGGGGTCATTGCTGGCCGAGTCGGCTCGTCGCACGCAGTAACGAGGGAGATCGCGAGCGCGCAAATTGTGAGTGGTCGCATGGTGAGTCCCTGTCGATGAGGTGAGCAGAGTCGGTTCACAGACATCATTCGATGTCAGGCAGATGTCAGCCTCGTATTCACGCTTGACCGGCCGACATCGCTCCCCCATGATAGGCCAGCCGCCTCAGAGGAACCTCAAAGAAATCTCATAAAAGCTCACTCCGAGGAAGCGCGTGACGAGGCCGAGTGGGCAAAGGCGCTCGCTAAGCTTAGCTGTGAATTGTGACGGCTTCAACGAAAGGCACTGCGCCGGTTTTTCCAGACTGCCCTTGACTCTACCGATGGATCAAAAGAAGCATTGGGAAACGATCTATCGGACGAAGGACGTCCACACCGTCAGCTGGTTCCAGCCGGAGGCGCGGGAATCCCTCGATCTCATAACCCGCTTTGCGCCTGATCGCAGCGCGCCGATCATCGATGTTGGAGGCGGTGCATCCGTGCTCGCCGACGATCTTCTCGCCGCCGCCTACAACGACGTCACCGTGCTCGACGTATCGGAGACGGCGCTCGAAATATCGCGACAGCGCCTCGGCGACGCGGCCGCCAGAGTGAAGTGGATTGCCGCTGATGTAAGGTACGCACCGCTCGGCGACCGCGCGTATACAGTGTGGCACGATCGCGCGGTGTTTCATTTCCTCACCAAACCTGCGGATCGGCAAGCTTATGTCGCGCAGGTTCAGCGCACCGTGCGGCCTAGCGGTTACGTACTGGTAGCAACCTTCGCCGAGGACGGTCCCGCGACGTGTAGCGGGCTGCCGGTAGTTAGATACTCGGCGGAATCGCTTCACTCCGAATTCGGGCTCTCCTTCCGCGTTGTGACCAGCGCGCACGAAGACCATCACACGCCGGCCGGTCGCGAGCAGTCGTTTCTCTACTGCCTCTGTCGCAGGGAGTAACGCGTCAGCAGGGCAGCGTCCACAAACAAGCCGACAATGTTTGCCCTCGGACTCATGTCCCACGCTGCGGTGAAAACGCTGTTAGGAGCATTGTGAACAATCGGAAGTATCTTCGATGCGCTCGACTCCGCCAAGCCTTCTCGCACAGCGAGTAACGATCTACTCGCTGTGCGAGATCTCGAAGCGGACGGTTAACAGGC
>QHUA01000057.1 GCA_003221805.1 Gemmatimonadota bacterium | reverse complement strand
CGTTGCGGCTCGATGACCGTCAGGATGCGATCGATCGCGGGCCGCTGCAATACCTGTTGGATTCCTGACGGCCACTGGATGATGATGCGGTCCACCCACTCTCGCCCGCCGAGCCCGAAATGCAGGCGACGGTCGTTCTGGCTGGCGAATCCCGATCCACCATCGACTATTCGTCGCTGCTTGAGATCTCCCGACTCGAGCTCCACCTCGGCGCCGATCGCGCTGCGATTGCTGCGCGTGCCCACCAGTTTGAGACCGATCCAGTGGTTCGCGCTGTCAGGAATGTCGCGGTACAGTATCGCCGGCTGATTCTGATTGGCGACGACGATGTCCTGCTCGCCGCGATTCCAGAGGTCTGCAAGTGCGACCGCTCGGCCGTCGTACAGATCGGTCACGCCAACCTGCTTCGCAACGTCCACCCAGCCCGCCACGCCCCGATTGAGGTAGACGCGCGACCGCTCGTATCCGGAGAGGCTGGCGTTTCCAAAGGCAGGCCAGGTCGAGGCATCCTCGAAGAGGCGCGCGTTGGCGCCGGCGATCTTGGACATCGCGTACCAGTAGCTCTTATTGCGATCAGCCGAGATGAAGCCGTTGGCGACGAATAGCTCGTTGGCACCGTCGTTGTTCAGATCACCGAACTGTGCACCCCACGCCCACCCGGCATCGGCAATCTCTCCTTCGGCGACGTTGCGAAACCGCTTCGATTCGGACATCTGGTTCAGTCTCAGATTGTTGTTCTGAAACAGATATCCGCGCTCCGAGATATTGGTGACGAACGCATCGAGACGCCCTCTATTGAACGCATCGCCCAGCGCCACCGACATGCCGCTCTTGGATTCGCTTTCCAGACCAGCAGTCGTTAGAACGAAGCGGCGTCCGTGATCGTTGAGATACAACTCCTCCGGGCCGTAGTCGTTCGCCAGGTAGATGTCCGGCCATCCATCGCCGTTGAAGTCGGCCGATGCTGCGGCAAGCGTCCAGCGCGTGCTGCCGACGCCCATCTTGTCGGTCACATCCTCGAATTTGCCGTTACCCAGATTGTGGAAGAGGAGATTTTTTCCACCGTTGGTGGCGAACTCGAAGCTGTTGTGCATGATCTTCGTCGTGGTGAGATGCCACAGATCGATATCGCTTCTGAAGTACGCCGTCACGTAGAGGTCGAGCAGACCGTCGCGATCGTAATCGAGCCAGATCGCGCCGTTGCTATTCACCCATCGATGCAACCCGGCTTCTTCGGTCACGTCCTTGAAATGATGGCCGTCGAGATTCTTGTATAGGGCGAGATAACCGTAGCGATAGATAAGGACGTCTTCCCGGCCGTCATTGTCGAAGTCGCCCCATACCGCGCCCATCGACACGCCTTCGCCGGGCTTATTTAGATCGGCCAGCCCAGCGCTGGCAGCGACGTCTTCGAACGTGCCGTCGCCCCGATTGTGATAGAGTGCATTGGGCTCACCGAAGCGGCTGTTTGTGAAATAAAGATCGGGCCTGCCGTCGGCATCGAAGTCGGTGACTGACACCGACGCTCCCAGAGCTGCTACGTGCGGTTCGATACCCGCGATCTTTGGATCGAAGCTCGGCCGATGGTGGACGAAATCGATCCCGGCCGCCAGAGTCTCGTCACGCAGAACAAATCCCGGGTGCGCAGCGTCCGCAGCCGCGCGACTCGGCCCGCGATCCAGTCGCATCGCAAGCAGAAGAGCGGCAAGGAAGGGTACGGCGATGATAGCGCGCCGAATCGCGGGGCGAGGGCGGTGCAACACGAGTCAGAGTATAACGTCCGTCCCTCGAGCAGCGACAGTATTCCAGCGGTGAACGTATACGTGGCGTGGACGAATAGCCGAATGTCGGTTTCGCCGATGGCCTTTCAAATGCGCTTCGCCTGCCCTTGCGTTGACAGCCAATGCGCTGTCCAAACAGTTCGTCAGTCCACTCCTTCCGCTGGAGCCTCTATGAGACCGTTGCTTCTTCTCTCCGTCATCGCACTGCTTGCCGCCTGTGGCCAAAGCCCGACGGCACCCTCGACGCAATCCGGCGTGCGGTCGAATCTTTTAGCGGTGCCCGGTACGATAAGCGCAGCCGTTAATCCGTCCGGCACGGGGCAGCCCAGCCAAAGTTGTCAGGCAGAACCGACACAGCCCAACGGATTTGGCACAACCGGCTTTACTCACGCCACTACCGTTTACGCTGGAACTCCTGGCACGCCATCGGCGGCGAACGGCAACTCAGCCGCAGTATCGCAATACGATGTAGCCTGTTATCAGGTCTCCAACAAATAGCCAGCATTTCACGACTCAAGCCCACGCGGCCGGTGATCCGGTCGCGGGGCTTCTCTCGTCAGCGATTTAGCCAGCTACGGGTGTCGTAGCTAAGAGCCGGTCAAAACGTGGCGTTGGGGTAAGCAGCCAACCGACGAAGAATCCAAACATCAAATTGGATGATGCTGTTTCCACCAAGTGGGCCATTCGCACGGGTTCGGGCATGTACGGATTCGGGAGCAGAAGTTGAGCGTTCATCACGACGGAGAACAGCAATCCGATCGCGAGTGCCGTTTCTGTCCGCTGGCCTTTTAGCATCCGAATAACGAGGAGTGCCAGCGCGACCCAACACATCGCCCGAAAGATCTGAAAAGGTACGAGCCACGGCCTGTCTCTCACGACGGTTCCCATCTGGGCGAGGAAGCTGCCGGGGTCGGCACCGCCATAATACTCTCTGACGGCTGGATTCCGCCACGCTATGAAATACCCGAAGGTGAAATAGAGGATCACGTAGGCAACTGCGATCACGGCTAGCTTCCACCCCCATTCGCTTGCAGGCATGATCAGTCGGGTGTTTGGCTGATGGTCGGTGAGATGGGCGTTTCTCTTTCCGAGAATGATCACTGCCAGTACCGAGAACGGAGCCGCGGTTAAGAAGCCCATGAGAAAGAGACGAGGCACCATGCCAGCCGGGAGTTGTGTCAGGAAGACAACCGATTCGCTCTGCCCCATGAACGTCGACACGCCATAAAAGACGACGAAGATTGCTAGCATCAGTCGCCAGCCCTCCCAGCGCGACCGCAGAATGAGGTAGCTCACGACGATCGTCTCGAGCGCGCAAACCACGACCAGGGATATGGCTGCTGATCCATCGGCGGACGATGGAGGCGCGATTCCCCGCATTGCAATGCCGCTGCCGATGGAGAAGCAGACGAAAAGAACGAACGTCAAAGCCACGACTCTGAGTATGAGTGAAATCGCCCTCATGGAGCCGAAGTCCTCTTCACAACGCGAGTGTCGTACTCCTTGAGATACCGCTGGTGCTGAGCGTCAGTTGGATACGCTTCGCCCGAGGCAAACGGATACGATTTCACGCCATGGAACGGCAGCGGCCCGACGGTCGTGCCGAATGCGGTGTTGAGATCGGAGTCCTTGATCCAACCGTCGGTGTAGAGAAGGAAATCCCGCTTCCAATTTGGCGGCAGCGACTTTGCCGAGCTGGCGTCGAACTGGATTGTTGCTTCGTCTCCGGGGCCCATCACGACGTACATGTCGTCGGGACTCTTGAGCAGCGGCAGAACGTCACCGAAGCGCGTGAACGCGCCCGTGATTGGCCGCCATGGTGACTCCTTTGACAGGTCGTCGTAGGCGAACCAGTACGGCCCGTAGCGACCGCCTTTGCGATACATGCGGGAGAAACCGCGGAAATGCAAATCCGCGGACACGGGTTGTAGCGTGGTGACAGTTGTCTTGCTGTCCGCCAGATCACGAGCGACGAAGGCCTGATCCCAGTAGATCTGCATGTTGGTGCGAATGCGCACGTGATGATCGGCCGTTGGAAATTTGCCGGCGAGGTCGATGATCATCGTCTTATCCTTACCGGACGGGAATCCGATGTTCCCGATCGCGGTGCGCCATTGTCCGATCGCGTCGCGCACCTCGAGCGAAGGCGGCGCTAGCTTGATCGACGACTGCTGCGCGAGCGCGACGTTGATGCTGGCGTCGGTGGGATAAATCCAGCCGCGCAAGAAAAGGTATGTCCCGGCGCTACCTGCCCCCTTGCCGAGGTCCATGACCAAATCGTGAGGCTCCACCACGCCCTGATACTTCGTCGGCGTGAAGTTGGAGACGTACACATCGTCGCTCTCGCGCAGCGCGGCCAGCACATCGTTACCGCGGTCGTCGATCGCTGACAGCGGCAGCTCGCGCTGGCCGACCTGGAAAAGGCGCAGCTTCACGGGACCCGGCGGGACGAATCGCTCGTCGACGAAGACGTCGACGGAATCGGGGTGATCGACCGCGACGAGCTTCACTTCGTCGGCGTATGCCGTCTCCCACAGCTCCTCGGTGAGCTGGAGCACGTATCGTCCGTCGCGCGGCTGCAGTACGTCGCCCGGAATACGCACGTATTCCTGAGATGCGCCCGCCGGTGCGAACGCGCTCATCGCCCCGCCGGCCATCAGGCCGAGTGGCATTCCCAGGGCGCTCCGCCACATTGCATCGGTTACGAAGCGAAAGCGTTTTCCATCCCAGGTGTAGGCGAGCGCGCACGATCCCTTGAGCATTTCGCGTTCGACGACACTTTCGTCGCTACCGGGGAAGTAGAGCGTCTGCGGCACCCCGTTCGGCCACTCCACGCGCAGCACATCGGCCTTGAGGTGCAGGCCCAATCCAAAGTGAGTCACCCGATCTGTGGCGACGCGCGTCTGATATATCTCGCCGGCGCGAACCTCCAGTCGCGCACCGATGCCGAACGCGTTGTTCTTGCCGCTGCCGTTGCGGAGGCCTTTGAGCTCGACGTTCAGCGAGAGGTGGTTGTTTCCAAAATCGTTGCGCAGGAAACGCGGCGCCCCCGATCCATCAATCAACCACAGGTCTTCGTCGCCATCGTCGTCGGCGTCAGAGACAGCGATCGCCGACACGCCTGCCGCTCTCACGGCGGCGGGAATCACAGCTGAGCGATCGACGAATCTACCGGTACCATCGTTGCGAAGCAGATAGAGACCGGACTCATTGCCATGCGGCGAGACCGATCCTACGACCAGATCCAGCCAGCCATCGTTGTCGTAGTCGACGAATTTTGCCGATCCAGCCGTGATGCGGAGTCGCGAGATGACTGCGCTCGAACGATTGTCGCGCGCGAAGGTGCCATCTCCCTTGTTAAGCCAGAGCGACGGCTCGCCACTCGCGCTGACGACGAAAAGATCCAGGAACCCATCGTTGTTGTAGTCTCCAACCGCGGCCGTGCGCAGGCCGCCGGAGATTGCCAATCCGCTGGTGGCAGTGACATCGGTGAAACGCTGCGAACTGCCATTGTGCATGAGAATCGGGCCGTGATCGGTCGCCGCGAAGAGGTCGATGCGACCGTCGCCATCGAAATCGCCGTAGACGACATCGTGCGCACCTATAAGTCCCGCAAGGCCGAGACTTGCCGTCGCGTCGGTGAACGTTCCGTCGAGATTGTTGCGATACACGGTCGCCGGACCTTTTCCCACCAGCAGCAGGTCGAGATCGCCATCATGATCGAGATCGACGAAAATCGCTTTGCTCCCTCCCTTCACATCTCCAACTCCGGCCTTGGCGGTCACATCCTCGAACGTCCCGTCGCCGCGGTTGCGGAACAAGTGACCGCGTCCCTCGCCACCGATGGCAAAGAGATCCAGCCAGCCATCGTTGTCGTAATCAACGAACGTCGCGAACGAGGCGCCGTTTGGCAGCGAGATCTTTGCTCGTTCAGTGCCGTCTCGCACGAATCCACCCTGAACTCGGTAGAGATGCGCAATGGATTTTCCAGCCGCGGCGGACCACGTCGAAGTAAAAAGATCGTCGGTGCCGTCACCATCGACGTCCCCGACTGCGATCGCGGCAATCGGTGCTCCCGCCGACGAGGCCGTTGAGGGCGCTGCACCCGCGGGAGGCGCGACACCGGCGAGACCCGCTTCATCGGTCGCATCGGTGAACTTTGCCTCAACTCCCGTCGCCTGCTTTCCCGCTGCTCGCAAGGA
>QHUA01000056.1 GCA_003221805.1 Gemmatimonadota bacterium | reverse complement strand
CGAGCGCGCGCTGGGTCATCGTCGCGGCGCTGGCATTGATGAAAATGCCAAGGATGGCGAGCAGAGCGATCGTGAGACTGACGCCGAGTATCGCCGGCAGCATCCGCCCGTAGCGGCGGCGCACGAGACCCGAGAGCCAGGTGATCATCGTGCGCCCTTGAGCACTCCGTGCTCCATAGTCCAGCGCGTCTTCATCCGGCCGGCGACGAATGCGTCGTGCGTGGCGATGACCAACGCGGTGTTCGTGCCTTGCAGCCGGCGATCGAGCAGATCGAGCAGATGGCGAGCGGTCGCGTGATCCAACTGTCCCGTCGGTTCATCAGCAAGGAGCAGCGCCGGCCGAGTGATGAGACTCCGTGCTACCGCGGCGCGCTGCGCCTGACCGCCGGAGATCTCCTCCGGAAGTTTGTCGGCCAGCGCGCCGAGATCGAGATCACCGAGGATCTGCGATGCGTCCTGTCGCGCCCTGTCGGCGTCTGAGCCGCCGAGCAGGCACGGCACCTCGATGTTCTCCAGCACCGTGAGCGGCGCGAGCAGGCTCTCCGCCTGAAAGACGAAGGAGATTTTCTCCGGGCGCAGCGTTTTCGGATCGCCCAGCGACGGCCAGCGCACGCTTCCGCTGGTTGCATCATCGAGACCGGCGAGAATGTGGAGCAGTGTGGATTTTCCGCTGCCGGATGGACCAACGAGTGCGATCCGGTCACCGCGCTCAATGCGACAGGTGGCGTGTTGAACCGCGACGACTCGACTATCGTTCTCGCCGAACACGCGGCCAACGTCAGTCGCTTCAACGAGGACTTCAGGCATTGACGATCTTTCCATCCTCGAGGCGAATGATGCGATCGGCCTTGCCGGCGATTGCTTCGCTGTGCGTGACGAGCAGGATGGCGCCGCCGGATTTGCGATGCGCCTCGAACACGGAGAGGATGCGCTGCTCCGTCTCGCTGTCGACTTCGCCAGTCGGCTCGTCGGCGATCAGTATCGGAGGCCGCGGCGCCAGCGCGACCGCCAGCCCAGCGCGCGATGCCTCACCGCCGGAAAGCTGAGTCGGATAGGCGTGACGGCGCTTGCTGATTCCGACCATCTCCAGCACTTCGCCCACGCGCGATGGCTCGCGTTTGCCGGCGAGGCGCAGCTTGAGGCGGACGTTCTGATCGACAGTGAGGTGATCGAACAGGTTTCCCGACTGAAGCAATATCCCGATTTGCTGTGCGCGCATCGACGTGCGCGCCTTCTCATCTCGCCGCGACAGCCGGTCGCCATTCACGTACACGAACCCACCGTCCGGCTCGTCGAGTCCCGCCAGGCAGGCGATGAGAGTGGACTTGCCGCTTCCCGACGGGCCGACGACGGCGACGATCTCACCGGGCTGCACCGCCAGGCTCACGCCGCGAAGAGCTTGCGTTTCGTCGTCCCCGATGTGATAGAATCGGTATAGCTCGCGCGCCTCGATGGCAGTAGCCGATGCTGTCACGAAGTTTCACCTACTGAAAAACCATGCATGAATTGCCGCGGTATCTGAAACTCACCGCTGCTTTGGTCGTGGTCGGCGGTGCGTTGCCCTGCTCGATGAGCGCGCAGATACTCGAGACCGAAACCGCGCGGCAGCTCCACACGGGCCAGATCGAGGCAGGCGTTGGTTACGAGTTTCAACATTCGCACGAGGGTGATGAGATTGCGATCCCGCTCACCTTCGAGATCGGGGTGACCAATCGACTGGGCTTGCTTGTGGAGCCGGTACCGTACACCGCGATACGACCCGAGGTGGGAACATCTGCCACCGGGCCTGGCGATCTCGAGATCACCGTGAGCTACCTGGTGAGGCACGAGTCAGCGCCCGCCGTCGCACTCGCCGCGGAGGAGAAGATCCCCACCGCGCGCAACAGCCTAATTGGCACCGGCAAGGCGGATCACACTGCTTATATCATCGCCAGCAAGATGCTGGGACGATTCGACGCGCATCTGAACGTCGGTTACACCGTGGTCGGCTCGCCAAAGGGTCAGTCTCTGCAGAACCGAGTCACGGGAGCCCTGGCCACTGAATTCGTAGTAACTCCAGCCACCACTCTTTACGGAGAGATCCTCGGCTCGACCGCAACCGGCGGTGGAGAGGGAGCTCCAGCTACCCCAGGCTCCCCCGCCGCGCCCGAAGCATCGGGCGACGAGATATTCGGAACGGTGGGTGTTGCTCATTCTCTCCGAACTGGAACGAAGCTCTCGTTCGGGGTAACCCGCGACAACGTTGGCGCAATACAAGTCCGACCCGGCATCACGCTCTGGTTTCGTTAACGATCTCAATGGACTCGCGGCAGGTTCGGCTGAAATTCGCAGGCATGCGGAGACTCAGTAGATAGGCATTTGCGCCCGGCATCGACAGCCCCTGCGATGCTGCGAAATCCAATTCGGTCACTCGGCAACTCGACGTGGGGCCAGTCCCAGCTTTGGTCTGGGTCACCCAGAACGCGGAAATCATTGCCCCGATACCGTGTGACCCACCGTCGAAAGGCAATCCAGTCACGCCGCGTCGATGGGTTGCCGAGTTTTCCGTCATCGATCCGCACATCGATTGCGCGGCCGTAGGAATGCAGAGAGGTCAGCGTGTGAGTACGACCACCGCCGTCGTGCATTAGCAGCGCTTCCTGCTCGGGAGACCGATACGTGCTCACCACGTGAATACGGAATCCAGCGCGGCGCGCGGCGTCGAGCATCTGCGTCACTTCAGACTGAACATCGGGATCCATCGAGCCGACGCTGCTGCTCGCGATCAGCGATGACCTCGGGAATGAATTGCGGGCCAGGCTCGGCATCCGACGCTGCAGCTCTTCCCACGATTCTCCTGGCCGGCGCACGGAGATGAAGCCGATCCGGTACGAGTTGACGTAACAGCTCGAACAACGCTTAAGCTCAGGGTCGTACTTGAGCAGACCGCCGCGGGTCGAGTCCGATATGTAGAGATGTGACGGCACAACCACTCCAAAAGCTCGCCTCAACACCCCGCGTGCTTCTGGACTGAGATTTCCCGCGAAGTAGTGCGGAATGCGGCGCGGGTCGGTGCCCGAGTAGGTTGCGGGAGCCGTGTACCCGTCCGCCGCGGATGACGGATCGTGTGAAAGTCTCGCTGTTCCCGCGGCGCGGTTCGCCGCATGCGCAATGCTATCCTTTCCGCACCCGATCTGGAGAAACATCGACAGCAGAACGAAGCGCGTGAGCTGATTGGGTCGCATGACTCGTGAGCTGAGAGAGGGGTACGGTTTCGCGTTCGTCAGGACCGCTAGATCCAACGAAAGCTTTTCGCCATCCGCTGCCATTGATCGACGTTGTCGGCACCCTGCGGCGCCCACAGGGTGACCTTTGCCTCTTTCCCGTTCTGAAAAAACAGGTACGTCTCGTTCTCCAGCCGTACTTTTTTGTTCGTCACGGCGTTGGGCTCGGAGTTCGATGTGTACTTGACCACGACCGCGTTGCCCCCAGGCAGCTTTACATCGGACACTCCGGTGATGGTGACAGCGCGACCTTGTGCCTGGATTACTTTGGCCTCGTTGGCGCGCACGCTGGCCGCATTCTTGACCGAAGATGCAGGCGAGAGACTGACCTCCGCGCTCACTCCGTCGAATTTGTTCACGAAGCTCACCGTCGAGCCTTTCTCGGTGCGGGCCCAACCCTCGGGAACGTCGAGACGGTAGCCGCCCGCCGAGTTGGTGTAATTGACGAAGGCTTGGGTATCGGGGATGTCCCCGGGGGGATTTACCTCGGGTGCGACGGCATTCTCCGTCGAGGCTATCGGAGTCTCTGTTGTCGAAGTGGTAGTCGAGGCAGTGGCGGTCGTGTCTGCCTGTTGAGTCGCGTCAGGCTTTTTTGCGCACGCAACAACACAGGCAATCAATAAGGCAGAGGGGAATCTCAGCATGGTAACTTGGCTGGGGGGATAGCCGTAGAATGCAATTTCGGGGCGAATGAGGGCGTGAAATCGCGGTCGCGCGCCTTGGGCCGACATCGTCCAGATGAATCGGTTCCTGGGGGATCTTCCCCGACCGCAGTCTTCCTGCTATAAAAGCATCGGAGGGAAGAACCGTGGCGAATTCAATCAAACACATCAGGACAATCGCGCTCGTCGGCCAGGCTGGCAGCGGCAAGACCAGCCTGGCCGAGGCGCTGCTCGCGAAAGCGGGAGCGGTTCCCGTCGCCGGCAGCGTCGAGCGCGGCACTACTGTCGGCGACTACACTCCGCTGGAAAAGCAACTGCATCACTCCCTCAAGCTCTCGGTGGCGACCTTCGACGCGAAGGTCGAGGACGAGCCGACCCGCGTCCACCTGCTCGACACACCGGGCTACCCGGACTTCCTCGGCCACGCGCTTCCCGCGTTGGCGGCGGTCGAGACCGCGGCGATCGTGATCAACGCCCAGAACGGCGTCGAGATGATGACCGGCCGCTTCATGCAGTACGCGCAAAAGCGCGGGGTCGACCGACTGATCGTCGTCAACAAGATCGACGCCGAGAACGTCGATTGCGCTGATTTGCTCGATCGCATCCAGCAGGCGTTCGGCAAGGAATGTCTCCCGCTGAATCTCCCGGCGGGCAATCGCAAGAAGGTCTCCGATTGCTTCTTCTCACCCTCCGGCGAGTCCGACTTCTCATCGGTAGAGGAGGCGCACCGCCAGCTCGTCGAGCAGGTGGTCGAAGTCGACGAGAACCTGATGGAGAAATACCTCGAGAAGGGCGAGGTCACGCCCGAAGAATTACACGAGCCCCTCGAGCTGGCACTGCGCGAGGGGCATTTGATACCGGTGGTCTTCACTTCCGCCAGGACCGGCGCCGGCGTCGCCGAGCTGCTGGAAATCATCGTCAAGCTGCTGGCGAATCCCACCGAGGGGAATCCGCCGGTCTATGTGAGCACGGCGTCTGGCGGCGGCGAGCGGAAGGAGCTGACGGCGATTCCCGATCCCGGCAAGCACGCACTCGCGCACGTCTTCAAGGTCGAAACCGATCCCTACATCGGGCGCATTGCGGTATTTCGAGTTCACCAGGGTCGGTTGACCCCAAACATGCAGCTCTACATCGGCGAGGGCCGCAAACCCATCCG
>QHUA01000141.1:58992-69541 GCA_003221805.1 Gemmatimonadota bacterium | reverse complement strand
CCTAAGCCTTCCCGTTGACTCGCGAGAGATCGTTCGACACGGGCATCGACCGCCGAAACAACAACGCGAGCTTCTCCTCCGTCAGCGACTGCATGACTTTCTCCGGGGCCACACGCGACGTCACGCTGCGCGACTCCGGTCCGCTCCAGATGTCCCACGCGTAGCGATCCAGACGCGCGGTCTTGCCGCCTGGATGATGGAACACGATCATCGCGTTGCTGGCGCCGGGCACCTGCACTTCCACTCCCCAATTCGTCCCGTCCGGTCCGCGGAACGGTCTGATCTGTCTCGCCATCGCCCCCCCCGTTCAGTTGGAAGGCGTCAGCGCCAGCGGATGCAATCTCTGCCGCCCAACAAATCCGGCGTCGACCTCGTGCCAGTACTGCACGTTCGGCTCACCCAGCTTCCAGCAGTAGAAGACGTCGCGACCGTCGATCTGCCCGCGAAAGTCCACCAGCCCCGTGTCCATCCCTTTGCAGATGACACTTAGGTCGTTCAGCTCGGCGATGTAGTGCTCGATGTCTGAGGCGAGTCGCTGCGCTTCGATCTGCAGCAGCTCGGCGATGACGTCGGGATGCTCGGGACTTGAGCCGACGGTCGCCAGCTCGAACTCCCGCACCTTCTCTTCCCAGAGGTGGTGATCACGGACGAGATCTTCGACGATCCTTCTGACTAACGGGAGAGTCCGGTTGGCTTCGTCGACCGTGAAGGTTCTATCCATGTGAAAGAACTCTGTATGACCGCCGATTCCTGGTCAAGAGCAGAATGCGAGTATGGAAGCTCTCAGTCATCAGCGTCGAGAGTTCTCCTCGGAGATTCTCTCGTGCAAACGTCTTTCACGTCGAGACCTTGCCGCTTCGTGCCGGCGTATCTCATCGGGAGTCTCCGGTTTCAGAGGTGGCACCCGTACTGGCCTCCCATTTTGATCGACGGCGACGAACGTAAGGTAGCAGGAATTGGTGTGGAGGCGGACGCCAGTGAGCAGGTTCTCCGTTTCCACCCTGACTCCAACTTCCATTGAAGTCCTGCCGACGAAGTTCACGCTCGATTTCATGATCAGCAGCTCGCCGACGTGGATCGGCTCCCGGAAATCGACGCGATCGACGGACACCGTCACGCAGATGTGCCGCGCATGCCTGATCGCTGAAACCGCCGCCGTGGTGTCCATCATCGACAGCACCACGCCGCCGAAAACGTTGCCCAGCACGTTGGCGTGCTGCGGCATCATCAGCTGTGACGCCTCGTGATGGCTCTCGCGAACCGGTCGCGCGTCGTCTCTCACGTTTGACGGCCCGCGGTTCTGATCGGCCGTTTCACCTTCGCGCCTCTGCGTGAGACTTGCTGGATTGTCTCGCCATACGCAGTCGCGTCGTTGAAAGCGCGCGCCAGGGCGTGACGCGTCTGGGGATCGATGCCCGGCTTGTCGAGCCAGAATATCTGCACGAAGCTCGTCGCGACGAGGCCGAGCTTCCACTCGCGGCCGCGACGATCCCGGAGCGCAAGCGCGTTCATTTTGCGCAGCGTGTCATAGCGGGAGATGACGTCGTAGCCGTCGTGTCTCCAGCGGCGATTGACGAGCCCTCCCTCGCCCGCGGCTTCCTGCACCGACGGGTCCCGCAGCATATGATCGAGCTCGACCGGCTTCCCGTTGCGGAGATCGATCACAGCGCGCGTCGTGTCGTCCTGATCGTGCTCGTCCTGCCGCTCGACTGAAATCCGGTGCTCGAGCGCTATGTACGGACCGAGTACGTTGAGGATGTCTGTCTCGCCAACGGCGGTGATATCGACGTCGTCGTCCGGATCATCGTCGGGCCCCAGCGGCCGAGCCTTTGGGTGCTGCCGATGGTACTCCTCGGCGAGACTGACGACCGCGGTGTCGTCGTAAATCATCGTCGAATCGCCGGTGGTCAGGTCGCGCCGGAAGACCCGTTCGCCGCTCAGCAGCGCCTTTGGAAACGAACGGTCGACTTCGCCGACGAAGATCTCGTAATAGCGACCACCGGTGCGGGCCAGAATCAGCGGTGAGCCGCGGATGCGGAGGCCGGAGTTGTCGCTCCGCACCCAATAGGTCTGGTCGCCCGCCGATACCAGGAATTCGGCGGCGGGCGGTGGTGGAGGCGGCAGGGCGCAGGCGCCCGCAAGTGAAAGGATCAGAACAGTCGAAAAACGCATTTCGGCAAATATATCTGGTAGGCTGGGCTGATCGCGGCCTGGTGTGACCGGCTTGGTGTTTTCGCGATCGAGCAGAGTCTCGCGCTCTCGACGTTCACGGACCAAAATCGCAACTCAGTAGTATTACCGCCGGAGCTCGAGCGTCATTTGACACGGGATATTACGGGCCTGTCTCATTAGATTGGACGCCGTCTCCGACCCGCGATCCATACAACAATAGAATGCGTCTTCAGAAGATCACCCTCGCGATGACCGCGGTGGCGGCAGCGTCAGCGCTTGCCTGCACCGGCACTCACGAAGTAGCCGCCAAAAGCGCGACGCCCGAGCTCCAGCCCGCGCCAGTCACAGTCAGCACCCCCAGTGCGCCCAGCGCGAAATCACGGGCAGCCATGCCAATCCCTGCCGCCGACACCGATACGGTTCGGCCCGCGGCGCTGGCGGTTGGACAGCATCCAACTCCGCCGGTTCTTGACTCATTGATCAAGGGCACACTCCCCGCCCGCGGACTCTACGTCTTTCGCTTTGCGGCGAACACGCGGCGGCTCAAGCATCTCATCGCCATTGCCGACTCGACCGAAATCAACGCACTCATCATCGACGTGAAGGACGAGTTCGGGCTCAACTTCGATCCGGCCGATCCGATGCTGAAGAAGAACGCCGGGACGCAGGTGAAGGCGCACAATCTTCGCGCGTTGGTCGACACGATCCGCGCCCACGGGATCCTGCCCGTCGCCCGCATCGTCGTCTTCAAGGATTCGGTGACGGCGCGCAACAATCCGGATCACACCATCAGAAAAGCGGATGGCTCACCATGGCACGACAAGAAGGGCCAGACCTGGGTGAATCCTTACGCGAATGCGATCTGGGAGTACAACTTCCGCGTCGCCGAAGAGGCGATCAAGATGGGATTCGGCGAGATCCAGTTCGATTACATCCGCTTCCCGGAGCCGTTCAAGAGTCTGCCGAAGCAAGTCTTCCCCGAACAGGCCGGCCGCAGCAAGCCCGAAGTTCTCGCCGAGTTTCTCAAGGCGGCGCGCGAGCGCTTTGCGAAACTGGGCGTGAGAACGACGGCGGACGTTTTTGGGCTGGTGACCACTGTCGGTGGAGCGCTGGAGGTCGGACAGAAGTGGGAGCCGATCAGCGAGTCGGTTGATGTCGTGCTGCCGATGGTTTATCCGTCGCACTATCCGCCGGGCTCCTTCCAGCTGCCGCACCCGAACGCGGATCCCTACGATGTGATCCACATCGCCATCTCGCGCGCTCGTGAGCGCGACGAGAAGCTCGGCATCAATGGCGAGCACGTGCGTCCCTGGCTCCAGGCATTCAGCCTCGGCAAGCCGCCGTACGGTGCGCACGAGATCGAGGAGCAGAAGCGGGCGGTGTACGATTCCGGCTTCGATGGGTGGGTGATGTGGGAGCCGGGGTCGCGGTACGACAAGTTCTTGCCGGCACTCGAAAAGACTTTCGTGTCGCGGAAGAAAGTGCCTCCAGTTCCACGACCGGCGAACAGGCTCGACTAGCCACTACCCAACCTATAAGGAACGCGTTGCGGGTTGCGGGTAGCACGGTTCCCGGTTGCCCGTGAACTGCGGTGCGAACTTGTCGGCGCGGCGTCTACGGCACAATCGACGGCAGTTGCTTGTACCATCTCGCGAGTAGGACGGTCTTGCGGTAGTAACGGGCAACCGGCAACGGTGCTACCCGCAACGCGCAACCCGTCCCTTGTAAGAGCTATAGGGGCCGTTCGTAAAGAAATATTTCTGTCGAGACTTCCCAGACTTCGTTTTACTATTATGCCCATGACGACCACGGTCTCGATCTCGGGCATGACCTGCGCGCACTGCGTCCGCGCCGTGTTCACTTCGCTCGGCGGGGTCCCGGGCATTGATCGAGCCGACGTCTCCATCGGTCGCGCCGTAATCGAGCACGACGGCACCGTCACACCACAACAGATTCGCGACGCCATTGCAGTCGCGGGCTACGAAGTGACGGATTTCAAAGACGACCGGCGCACTCTTCCCCTCGCGCCATGATGACCCCCACCCATAATCCGCAGATCGAGCAGGACGACGAGCGGACGTTGGGTGCGCTGCGAGACCGAAGAGCTGCACGCCAAGGATCTCGCTGACGTCGCGCAGACATTGCCGCGCGAGATGGTCGCTCCATTCCTCTCGGCGCTGCCGGTTGAGAGAGCCGCCGATGTTCTCGAGTACCTGAACGAAGAGCTGCGCACCGAAGTCCTCGAGACGATGAGCGTGCGCCAGGCAGCCGAGCTCGTCACGGAGATGACTCCGGACGATCGCGCCGACACGCTCGAGGGCCTCGAGGAAAGCAGTGCGGAAGAGATTCTCTCCGAGATTCCCGCCGAGGAGCGGGCAGAAACGGAGAAGCTGCTCGCCTACGATCCCGCCTCGGCGGGCGGATTGATGACGACGGAGTTCGTCTCCGTCTCGCAGGATACGCCGGTCGAAGAAGCGTTGGCCGCCGTCAGACGCATCGCCCGGTCAGAAAGACTCGAGGCGATGAACACGATTTACACGACCGATGCGGCGGGTCGCGTGCGGGGAGTGATGTCGCTGCGCGAGCTGCTCGCCGCGCCGGAGGGCGGCAAGGTCTCAGATGTGGCGTGGCAGGAAGTACAGACGGTTCCCGTTACTGCAGATCGCGAAGAGGTCGCGCGCCTGACCCGCGAATACGACCTCGTCGCCGTGCCGGTCGTGGACGATAATGGCGTGATTCAGGGCGTCGTCACCGTCGACGATGTCATCGACGCACTCGTCGAGGAGCACACCGAGGACGTGCAACGCTTCGGTGGAATGGAAGCGCTCGAGATGCCATACACGCAGATCGGATTCCTTTCCATGATCGGCAAGCGTGCGCCCTGGCTGGCCGCACTTTTCCTGAGCGAGATGCTGACGACGACGGCGATGGGGCATTTTCAGGGCGAGATCGAAAAAGCGGTGGTGCTCGCGCTCTTCGTCCCGCTGATCATCAGCTCAGGAGGTAACTCCGGTTCACAGGCGACCTCGCTGATAATTCGCTCTCTCGCACTGGGCGAAATCAAATTGCGGGATTGGTGGAGAGTCGCGCTCAGAGAGCTGCCGTCGGGGTTGATGCTCGGCGCAATTCTGGGGTTGCTGGGAATAGCGCGCATTCTGGTATGGCAGCATTTGGGGATCGGCAACTATCCGCATCCGAACCTGGTCGCGCTGACGATCGGCGCCGCGCTGGTGGGCGTCGTCACCTTCGGTTCCCTTGCCGGATCGATGCTGCCGTTCATTTTGCAGAAGCTCGGCTTCGACCCCGCCAGCGCGTCGGCTCCATTCGTCGCCACGCTCGTCGACGTCACCGGTCTCAGCATCTACTTCTACGTTGCGCTGCTGATCCTGCGCGGGACGATGCTCTAGCGGTTCTACGGAGTCAGTCGGCGCCGACGCAAACAGACGACGCGACAGCCGGTGGCGGAAATCTCCAGTGGGGCCTACGTTAGTGCCTGCGCGAAGCGGCCCCTTCGGCGCGAACCTCAAAACAGGAGATGCACAGCATGAATACCACGATTCAAAAGCTGGCAGCGGTTTTCGGCGTCGTGTTCATTCTCGTAGCAATCGTCGGTTTTATCGCGCCCGGCGGAATGGCGATGCAGCCTACCGATCCAGCCACCGCCGCCAAGATCTTCGGCATGTTTCCGGTCAATCTTCTTCACAACATCGCGCACCTGGTGTTCGGAATCTGGGGACTCGCCGCGTCGCGCAGCTGGGGAGGGTCGAAACAGTTTTTCGTCTGGGGTGGAACGATCTATCTCATTCTCACCATCGGCGGCTTCCTCTCGCCAGCCGGATTCGGGGTGCTACCGCTCGGTGGGTCTGACATTGGCCTGCACTGCGTGCTCGCCATCGTGATGCTGTTGATCGGCGTCACCGCCAAGCCCGTCGCATCAGCCGCTACGGTGTAGTCGCTTCTCGATATGGAAAAGGCCGGATCGAAAGATCCGGCCTTTTTAGTTTCGGAGCGCTGTTCGAGCTTGTTAGGGCAAAAAGGCGGTGTCGTTGTCTTTGTTTCTTTCTTAACAGTCCCAGCAGTCGCGACTACAGCCAGTGTCAGGCGACCCCGCTAAACGCTCCCTGCTTCGGCTTTGTGGGCGTCGGTTCGCGCCGCGGTTTCGCTCCCGCAGCCACACTCGAGACGATTCCCTGCTCGAGCCACGCGTGCTCCCCAGCAAGCACTTCCATTGCGACTTTGTAAATCGCCGGATCGTTCGCGCCGAAGAGATGCTCGAAGTGAACCTTGATCCGATCGCGCGCCTCGAGGCAGAACGCATTGGCGAGCGTGACGGCTTCCGGTCTCCCCTGCTTTGCCAGCATCTGCGCTCTCACGCAAGCCGCTGACATCGCATAAAGCTCGGCGCCGATGTCCACGGCGCGGAACAGCACCATCTGCCGTCGCTCAAGCTTGGGACCGAACCGCACCATCGCATGGAAGATCGAGCGCCCAAGGTGGCGAGTGGCGTGCTCGATGTAGCGGACGTGCCGCGCCAGCTTGCCGAACTCTCCATAGCGTCTGAAGCGCGAGCCATTGATCCAGCGCGTTGGATACCACGTCAGGTAGAACGGCGTCGCCTTCGCCATCGCCGAGAGCTTTTGCTTCAGCGTCGACTCGGGATTGACGATGTTGAACGCAAGCTTGAAGTGGTAATCGACCGCTTCGCGCGCGATGAACAGTCTCATGATCTCCGATGATCCCTCGAAGATCAGATTGATCCGGAAATCGCGCATGGCCCGCTCGATTGGAATCGCGGGCTCGCCGCGACGCGCCAGTGATTCAGCCATCTCGTAGCCGCGACCGCCGCGGATCTGCATCGTGTCGTCGATGATGCGCCAGCCCGCTTCGGTGTTATAAAGTTTCGCCAGCGCTGCTTCCAGTCGGATGTCGTACCCGCCGCGCTCGTAAAGCGCCGCCGACAGCTCGGCGACCGCTTCCATGGCGAAGGTGTAGGCAGTCATGCGCGCCAGCTTCTGCGCGACTGCCTCGTGCTTACCGATCGGCTGTCCCCATTGCACTCGCTCGTTGCACCATTTGCGCGCGATCAAGACCATCTGCTTGCCCGCTCCGGCGCATCCGGCAGGAATTGTGAGTCGGCCCGTGTTGAGTGTGACGAGCGCGAGCTTGAGTCCTTTACCTTCTTCCCAGAGGATGTTCTCGCGCGGGACCTTGACGTTGGTGAAACGGATTACGCCGTTCTCGAGCGCCTTGAGTCCCATGAAGCGGAGGCGATGAACGACTTCCACCCCCGGCATCGATGCCTCGACGATGAACGCCGTGATCTGCTTCCTCGGCTTCCCATCAATCACTTTCTCCGGCGTTCTCGCCATCACCACGAACAGCTCGGCGCGCGTTCCGTTGGTGCACCAGAGTTTTTCGCCGTTGATGATGAAGCTGCGCCCATCCTCTGTCGGGGTCGCTGTGCAACGCATATTCGCGGGATCTGAGCCGGCGTCGACTTCCGTCAGCGCAAACGCCGAGATCGCGCCTTTGGCGAGCCGCGGGAAGAATTTTCTCTTCTGTTCCTCAGTGCCAAAAAGCTTGAGCGGTTGCGGCACACCGATCGACTGATGTGCGGAGAGCAGCGCTGTAAGCGATCCGTCCTTGGAGGTCACCATCTCAATCGCGCGGATGTAACTCATTTGTGACAAGCCTAGCCCGCCATATTCCTTCGGGATCTTGATGCCGAAGGCGCCGATGTCGCGCAGCTCCTGTATTGTCGATTCGGGGATCTCGCCGGTGCGATCGATCTCTTCAGAATCGACGCGCTCCATGAAGGAGCGCAGCTTGTCCATAAATGGCTTGGCGCGTGCTTCTTCCGCCGTGTCGGGCGGCGGGTGCGGATGAATGAGGTCGAGGCGGAATCTGCCGAGGAAGAGCTCGCGCACGAAGCTCGGGTTTTCCCACTCGGTTTCGCGTGCCGCTTCGGCGGTCTCGCGTGCCTCCTTCTCGCTTACTGCGCCTGCTGTATTGACCGAGCTATCACTCATGTGCGCCTGATAAAGATCACTAATCCAATAATAGAGATCGCCGCAAACGAAAACCACTGTATCGCGTACGCGCGGTGCGGTCCTTCGTCGAGAGGCAATGGCTCAACGCGTGGTGGAGCGCTTGCAGATGATGACGAGTCGGTCAGCACGACGTAATAATTCGCGATCGGATACGGAAGCTGCTTCGCCAGCGCTGCCCGCTCGAGTCTTCGAAAAGCCCTTGGTCGCGTCGGGTTGGGTTTCGGAAACGGGCCCTGAGTTGGAAAGGTCTCGACAAACCCAACGGCATTTAGAGTATCCGCCTCCCGCCACGGATTGAGATCGACCGTGGTGCCGTCGGGCGAGTAGACCCAGCCGCGATTGACGAGCACCACAGTCTCTTTCCCGTTCCGCAGCAACGGAGTGAGAATGTTCACGCCTGGAGACCCGTTGCGGCCGCGTAGAGTATAGATGATCTCGTGCGCGTAGTCGTAGCTCCCCGTTACGCGAACCCGGCGGAAGTGCGCCTCACCTGTATCGGCGGGCAGCGAATCGAGAGCCAGTATCGGCCCGAATCGTCTCGAGGCAAGGAAGGCATTGTGCGCCTGACGCTCGGACAGACGACGGACCTGCCACCCGCCGAGCGACAGAAACAGGATCGCGAGGCAAATCGCGATCACACCTAGAATAATTTTTCGTGGAGTCACGCCAGAAATATCACTTGGCGGGCAACTATCAGCCGGGCGCGATCAGCCGGCGGCCGGTAGTGTTCCGTTGCAGTTAGGTCTCAGAACAGCGACATCTGCTCTCCCAACAGATCCGGATCGACCGGCGTCAGACCCAGCCGATACTGGAACTCGCGAGCGGTGGCCGGACTGTGCCCGGAGAAAGTATTCGCCACATACCCGTAAACCTGCGAGACGTTCTTCGACATCTCGCCGATCGCTTCGGACCAGAGATCGATCTCGTAGGAGCGGTCGACTTGCACCCGCGCGTAGTCGACGAGATCACGGTTGGGCCCCATCCATCTGATGTACGCGAAATCGGCGGTTGGACGCGCTGCGAGGTTGATCATCAGCTTGCGCGGAATCCACCGGCCGTCGCTCAGCGCCAGCGCGATGTTGTGCTCTCTGAGCAGCGCCAGGACACCCTCGGTGATCCAGCCACGGTGCCTGAACTCGATGGCGACCTTCAAATCCTTTGGCACCCGTCCGAGAAAATCCACCAGCGCCGGAAGCTCGCCTGGCTGGAAGTCAGGCCCCATCTGAACGAGCACCGGTCCCAACTTCTCACCGAGATCGCGGACCCTCTCGAAGAAAATCTCCGTCGCGCCGGTCACATCGCGAAGGCGCTGCTCGTGGGTGACCTCCTGCGGCAGCTTGAGGGCGAAGATGAATCCTTTCGGAGTGCGATCGGCCCAGCTCCGGACCGTCGTCACCGCCGGCGACGCGTAAAAAGTCGAATCGACTTCGACCGTGTCGAACGCTCTCGCGTAAACCGTCAGGAAGTCCGAGGGGCGGGTGCCATCCGGGTAGAAGGGTCCGACCCAGGCGTCATAGTTCCAGCCCTGCGTGCCGATGTGCATTTCCGCCGACATGCGTTCAATCGGAAGCCGTGATCCCCGAATGTCAAGCGATGCAGATCGTCGACAAGACTAATCAGAGCTACCCGGGTCAGGAACCGACCGCGGCGTTCGATGTTGCCAGTCGCCGGCGACCAGATCATCGATCCCGACGTCGTCACGTACCCGTCCGCGCCACGCCCCTTTCGCGCCGACGCGGGCAAGAACCGGCGGCGCCAGGAAGGTGGTGACAAGTACCATCAGCGCCAATGCGCTAAACAAGGACGGAGAGATTGCGCGTGTCGTGAGTCCCATTTGCGCGAAGATCAGGCCCACCTCCCCCCGCGGGATCATCGCCACGCCGATCAGCGGTTTGTTGCCGCGAAACCACCAGGGAGCGTAAGCCGACAGATACTTTCCGACTACTCCGACAGCGATCAAGAGCGCCGCGACGGCGATGGTCGTCGAATCGGTGAAGGCAGACAGCTTCACCGCCGCACCGACCGAGGCAAAGAAAATCGGAACGAGGAAGTGTCCGATCGTCGTCGTAGCCCTCTCTATTTCTCCACGCTCGGCGGCGTTGTTGAGAATCATTCCTGCGGCGAACGCGCCGAGGATCATCGCCGAGCCCGCACTCGCAGCAAGCGACGAGAGGATCAGAGCAAATGCCAAAGCCAGAACGGCGAGAGTGCCCGGCGCGCGAATCGTTTCGATTGACCGAAAAACCGGACGTGCCAGAACGCGCCCAAACGTTAGGGCGACGGCAATGAATCCCACCGAAACGATTGTGGTGGTGGCGACGCCGATC
>QHUA01000141.1:0-58960 GCA_003221805.1 Gemmatimonadota bacterium | reverse complement strand
CGCGATTTGAGTTGGCCGATATCCGAGAGAACCCGTGCTGAAATGCCGATCGAAGTCGCAGTGAGAGCAGCAGCGCAGACGAGCGCCGGGATATTCTCGAGGCCAAGAACGCCGACTAAGGCCGAATACCCCAGTATCATCGGCAGCGCGACGCCGACGATCGCGACCGTAGTTGCCGTACCGAGGACGCTCGCCATCGATCGGACATCCGTGTGCAGGCCGATCTCGAACAGCAGCACGATCACGCCAAGCTCCGATAGCATCTGGATGACCTTGTCGTTTGGATCGAGTAGCCCGAAGACTGACCCGCCGAGCAGTACTCCGGCCAGCAGCTCGCCGAGCACCGCCGGCTGACCGACACGCTGTGCAAGTGCGCCGAGCAGTTTCGAGGTAACGAGTAGTGCCGCCAGAACGAGAAGCAAATGCGGGATGGAATGCGCGTCGGTCATCGATAGGTCTCGAAGAATCCAATCCCTGTTCCGGAGAGTGGCTGCCCATCGAGCCGCCCCGAAATGCGCGCCGTTCCTTTCATCTGGATAAAGTACGGTCGTCGTTTCTGGCTGCCGAGCGGATCGCCTCGCTCACCCTCTTTCACGGCCTTCCCTGGCCGCGTATCGGTAGCGATCGCGTCTTCGATCGTGATATCGATCCGGAGCGTGTCTTTGCCGCGCGTGTCCTCGAACATCGCCCGCGACGGGACGTGCAGCTGCCCGCCCGCCACCCGCACGCTGGCGCTGTCCGTATATGCGATCAGCTTCGGCCGGAACACCGCTCGGAATCCGAGCGAGTCGACCAGATACACCAGCACCGGTGGGATCGAAGCAGTCGTATCCGGGGGATAAACGCGTCCGTACAGGAACGTGTACTGCCCGGCACGACCAGCGCCCCAATCCCAGGTGACACCGCGCCACACTCCCCAATTGTGGTCGTGGTACGACTGCGCATCGATCAGCTGCTCGCACACGTCATCGACGCAGAGCCGTCCGGTGGCGCTGGCTCGCAGCGCCGGTACGGTGTAGCCGGAGACGAATCCGCCCGATCCCATCGCCACGCCCGGGAAATACGCCATCGGCGCCGGATGCACGCGTAGAGCCATCGAAATTTTTCCTCCGCCATTCTCCTCCGGAGCGGACGCACGGACATCGTAGTCTCCGTCTTCCAGAACCGTGACGCGTGAGCCACCAAAAAGCAGGTCGGCATCAGTCGTCGAGAAGCGAACCTTCGATCGATCGAGAATGACGCCAAACCTGCGCGTCCGCCCGGCCTGGTCGCGCAGCGTGACGCCGAGCTTGCCGCCCCAATCCGGGCTCGTGACGTCACCACCGACGATGAACGAGATGAACGCCCACCGCTTGCCGCCCTGCGACAGGACGTTGAAGTAATGCCACTCGGCCCACGTCTCACGATTGGTGACGCTATCCGAAAGGAGGTGAAAGTGATCGATCTCGTTTCTCAGCTCGAACGGCGTCGGGGCGATCCATCTTCGATCACCCTCATCGTCTTCCCACTTTCCGGACACGACCCCAGCGGCCGCGCCCACTGCCTGCGTCGCCGACGGAATCTCACCGCTGGCGTGCACCGGGTACTCGGTTCCGTCGTCGGTCCGCAGATAGACCAGCCTTCCTTCGATCTGCGGCGCAACGGCAGCGATCTGATTCGCGTACCGCGGCGACGCCATCACCTGCTTGTAAAGGAACGACGCATGGTCGATCGAGAAGAAGAGACCGCCGATTCCGCCCGTCTTCATCACCTCGATGTCCAATCCTTCCGGCAGCACGGTGATGCTGCCGCCGCCGACGAGCTTCTCGTTTCTCGCCTGAGAGAGCATCGCTTCGCCGATCGAGAGCAGCACGATCATCACTGCGACGCCGATCCCGAATCCAACGAACAGCAGCAGCGACCGCCACGGCCGGTAGGCAATGTTGCGGAAAGCGAGCTGGCCAATCACGGGTGCACCGCTCCGTCGACGATTCTCCCATCACGCATGTGAATCTTCCGCCGCGCGGCGCCAGCCAGCTCCTCGTCGTGCGTCACGACAAGTATCGTCGCCCCGTCACTATTCAAGCGCTGGAACAGCGAGATGATCTCGGCGCCAGTATGCGCGTCGAGCTCGCCGGTCGGCTCGTCGGCAAGAAGGAGTGCCGGACGGTTGGCCAGTGCGCGCGCGATCGCTACCCGCTGCTGCTCACCACCAGAGAGCTGCGATGGACGATGACGTTCCCGGCTGCTCAGTCCCACATATTCCAGGAGCTCCGCGGCTCGCATCCGCTGCTCTTCCTTGGGAAATCCCGCCTCCGCCATCGGCAGCGCGACATTCTCCAACGCCGAAAGGATCGGCATCAGGTAGAAGCGCTGGAAGACGAAGCCGATGTTTCGTAGCCGAAAGGAAGTCGCCTCCCAATCGCTCATCTGATCGACGCGCTTCCCTCCGATCTCGACGGTGCCCGACGTCGGCTGATCGATCACTCCGATCAAATTGAGCAACGTTGATTTGCCGCAACCGGACGGGCCGACGATGGCGACGTAATCGCCGCGCTCGACATCGAGTGTCACTCCCTGTAGTGCGTGCACTCGCTCGGCGCCGAGCGGGTAGTCGCGATGCACGTCGCGGAGTGAGACCAGGACGCGGTCGACGTGCACGTCCTGAGTTGCCGTCGCCTCGCTCACGCGATCGCCTCGCGCCGTAGTGTTTCGGAGATCGGCAGCGATGCCGCTCGCCACGCCGGATAGATGCCGGCCGCGATTCCACTGACGGCGAGTAAGCCGAGGGCCGACCATGCGGCCAATGGCTGGAAGAGAAAAAAGTCGATCGCCATCGGCAGGCCGGGGAACGTGGAGAGAATTCCGTTGAGATATCTCGCTGTAACGAGCCCGAGCGCCAAACCGAGCAACGCACCCACGATGCTGATCACCACACCCTCGGCGACGATCTGCTCCACGACGTGCGTGCGCGAAACTCCGATCGCCCGCATGACCGCGATCTCGCCGGCACGCTCGTTCACCGACACCGTTACCAGCGTCGTCACCAGCAGAAACCCGACTAGTAGACTTACACTTCCGAGGATGATCGCCAGCTGGCGGAAGTAGCTGAGTCTCTGATCGACCTGGGCGATTGCCGTGGCGACAGAAATCGCCGACACCGTTGGGATGTAGGTCTCGATCCAGTCACGCACTCGGTCGGGGTCGGCTCCTTTGCGCACACGCACCATGAACAGGGATGCCCGGTCGCGACGGGCTGGATCTCCCATGTCTTCGAGGGTCTCGCGCCGAACGGCAGCCGACAATTGTTCCGCGGCGCCATAGATGAAACGCACCCGACCCGTCAAAACCAGTTTTCGCTGTCCCGAGTAAGTGCGGGTTTGCGGATCGTAGCCGGTGGCGACAGAGAGCGTGTCGCCAATCCGGGCGTGCAGACGCTTGATCAAGCTGTCGTTTGCCACCATCGCGTCTGGTGTGGTGACGTCTCGCCCCGACAGAAACTCGTAATCGCCCTGCACAGTGGGATCGATGCCAAGAATCGTGGCACTCACGTCCCGAGGCCCGACCGGGATGTGGATTGATGCACCGAGGACTGGGCTTATCTCTCGGATGTCGGGATTGCTGCGCAATACTGCCGTGACGGCGCCGACGCTCGGTATCGTCGCGTCGGTGTCGAACGGTAGTGTTCCCTTGGGCGCGAGACGGATGTCGAATCCGCGTGAAACCAGCAGCTCGCGAAATGACTCGCGCATCCCGGTGGCAAGCATCACCATGTCGAGCAGCATCGCCGCGGCGACAGCGACGCCGAGTACTGCGAGGACGGTGCGTGCGCGATGCCTGATGAGCGATGCGCGAGCCAGCGTCAGCCGCACTCAGCGACCCAGCAGAACGAGTGGTGGCGTGCGCACGAGTCGTAACGATGCCAGCACTCCCGCTGCCGCGCCCAGAAAAAGCGACAACGAAACGGCGACGGCGACGATCTCCGGAGTGACGATCGAAAACTCGAGCGGAGTGCGGTACAGCCCCTGATAATGCCAGTTGACGAACAGCGATGCCGCCCAGCCAAGCGCTACGCCGAGGATGCTGCCGAGCACCGCCACCAGCGCCGCCTCGACGATGATCGACTTCACGATCGACGAGCGCGAAATACCCATCAGGCGGAGCGCCGCGATGTCGCGGCGTCGCTCCTCGACCTTGAGGACCATGATGCAAAGGAGGAAGACCGAGCTCGCGACAATCGTGATCACGCCGATGGCCCGGTGAAAGCGGCTGACGACCTGAAACGTTCTCGATGTCTCGACGGCAATGTCGTGCGAGCGGTAGGCTCGGAATCCAAACGCCACATCGTTGATGTGGTCGAGCAACTGGCCGATTCTCAAACCGGGCTTCGTCGCGATGGCGAATCGATCGACACGATCCCCGTAACCGGAGATCTCCTGCAGCTGATCGAGATGCATTCTCACCAGCAGATCGCCGCGCGCCACCTGGGACGGATCCGCGCCCCGCCGGACGATGGCAGCAACGATGACAGTTTCCGGCGGTGTGGCACTGGGCGTGTACCCGCTCGGCGTCGCCGTCATTACGGCGTAATCCTCGGCTGCGGGCCGCGCCAGCAACGTGACGCGATCGCCTACTTTGAGCTTCGCTTGCGCAGCGAGCGACTCGTCGATGGCAATCGTCCGCGGCGAAGGCTGTTGCATCTGTTGTGGGAGGAGCAAAAGAGCTCCGATGAGCGCGCTGATCACGCTCGAAAGCTAGCCGCGCCTACCTGCCCTGTCTGCCAGAGGAGCGACGAGCACTTGCGCAGCTAAAGCTGGTCCGATCGAAAGCTCCTGCCGTCCAATTGTAAGCGTGATCGGACCATCGTACGGCGCGCGCGCTTTGACAGTGACGCGTTTTCCCGGAACGATGGCGAGCTCGGCGAGATATCGCAGCATCTCCGGATCCTCGTCGGCAACACGCACGACAGACCCGGATGCTCCGACCCTCATGTCGGCCAGCGATCTGTATTCGGTTTCGTCGACCGCACCATCGCGTGTCGGAATCGGCGCGCCGTGCGGATCGACTTCCGGCTCGCCGATTGTCGCTGCCATCCTGTCCACCAGCTCGTCGGACGCTGCATGCTCCAGTCGCTCGGCTTCTTGGTGCACCCGATCCCAGGGGTAGCCGAGCGCTTCGGCGAGGTATGCTTCGATCACCCGATGACGGCGCAGCGTGCGCAGCGCGGCGCGGCGTCCGCTGTCGGTGAGTTTGACACCGTGATAGCGCTCGTAGGCGAGCAAACCCTGATCAGCAAGACGCCTCACCATTCCACTCACCGATGCGGGTGCCAGCGCCAGACGCTGCGCAATCTCGTTGGTCGCCGCGGCACCGGTTCCCTTCCCGATCGCATAAATCGCTTTGAGATAGTCTTCGACGGGTGCTGTGAGCGCTTCTCGCGTCGCACCTCCCGCTTCCCGCGTCCCGCTTCCCGCTTCCCGCGCGCCGCTCACGTGACCGGCCTCGGCGCGCCGGGACTGGAATCCGGATTTCCGCGGACCATCAACACCGGCAGCATGGAAATGTGGCGCAGCTCGCTTGCGACGCTGCCGCGGAAGACGTCGGCGAGCCCGCGATGTCCGTGCGTAGCCATTGCGATGAGATCGCAGTTCTCCCGCTGCGCGCAGGCGGCGATCTCTTTGGCCGGATCACCACCCGCCAGAATCGCCTCCGCCTGAAAACCCTCTTTCACCAGGGATTCGGCGACCGCCTCGATGTACTCGCGGTCGCCCCTCATCTCCTCCGACTCGCGCAGATCG
The DNA here is from genome assembly GCA_003221805.1 of Gemmatimonadota bacterium. GTDB lineage: Bacteria > Gemmatimonadota > Gemmatimonadetes > Gemmatimonadales > Gemmatimonadaceae > UBA4720. Next base: position 53,183 of record QHUA01000141.1, on the reverse strand, counting down.
AGCTGATTGATGTTGCGGGCGGCCCAGCCGTCGGCGACGTGGATTAGCACGATCGAGGCATCGTTGCAGGTGCGAGCCAGCTTGCGGATGTGCTCGAGAATGACCTGGTCGTACGGCGAATTCTCGACGGGCACGAGTATACGCTGGTACATCAGCTCACCGATCCACCAAAGAATTGGAGCAGGAGCCAAATGTTGAGTCCGCCGATGATTACCGCAACGGTGTAAGCGAGCAACTTGAGCCAAAGTGGGTTCACGAACTGTCCCATCTTCAGCTTGTCCGAGGTAAACATCACCAGCGGAAACACAGCAAACGAGAGCTGCATGCTCAGAATGACCTGGCTCAGGACGAGCAGCTTCGCCGTCCCGGTCTCCCCATACAAGAAAGCGACGATCACGGCGGGAATGATGGCGATCATCCGGGTGATCAGCCGGCGCAGCCACGGGCGGAGCCGGATGTTGAGGAATCCTTCCATCACGATCTGGCCGGCGAGCGTGCCCGTGATCGTCGAGTTCTGGCCCGACGCGAGCAGTGCCAGCGCGAATACCGTACTGGCTCCGGCGCCGAGCAACGGCGTGAGCAGCTTGTAGGCGTCCTGAATCTCACCGACCTCCGCGTGGCCACTGGTGTGAAACGTGGCGGCGGCGATGATGAGGATGGCGGCATTGATGAAGAGTGCGAACGAGAGCGCGATCGTTGAATCGATGAACGCGAACTTGACTGCCTCGTGCTTCCCTTCCGGCGTCTCCTCGTACTGTCGGGTCTGCACGATCGACGAGTGCAGATAGAGATTGTGCGGCATGACGGTCGCGCCGAGTATTCCGATCGCGACGTAGAGCATCGATGGGTTCCTGACGATGTCAGTCGTCGGAATGAATCCGCGCATCACCTCGCCGAATGGCGGCTGCGACAGAATGATCTCGAACAGGAAGCAGAGACCGACGGTCGCGATCAGGGTGATGACGAGCGCCTCGAGCAGTCGGAATCCCCTGTTCTGTAGATAAAGAATGATCAGCACATCGGCCGCCGTGATGACGACGCCGAGCATGACCGGGATGCCGAAAAGCAGATTGAGGGCGATGGCGGTGCCGATTACCTCGGCTAGGTCGCAGGCTGCGATGGCAATCTCGCACCCCACCCAGAGCAGGAAGTTGACGGGCCTCGAGTAGTTGTCACGACACGCCTGGGCGAGATCGCGACCGGTGACGATGCCCAGCTTTGACGCCAGCCCCTGTAACAAAATCGCCATCAAGTTGGAGGCGAGGATTACGGTGAGCAGCGTGTAGCCGAACTGTGCCCCTCCGGCGAGATCGGTCGCCCAGTTGCCTGGATCCATGTATCCGACGGCAACCAGGTATCCCGGTCCGGCGAATGCGAGAATCTTTCGCCACCAGCCTTTCCCCGCGACGGCGTCGGTGCGATAGACCTCGACCAGCGATGGCGTGGTCCTCGCGAGGTTTGGGCTGTGTTCGTTCGAGCTGAATCGCCAAGAGGATTTCCCTGAGATTATTGTGAAACTAGTAAATAAGTTAGTATAGCCTAACTTTTTTCGCAACTGTAATTCACGCTTGGACTGGGTGGCATTCACCCGCGGCGATTGGCTGTTCACGGGTCATTCGCAGCAACAGTTTCCTGTCAGCCGTAAGTTTTTGTGAGGTCTCACATGCCCGGCGTTCCCGCACCGACGAGAGTAAGACAATGATGTCCTGGCCCTACATGCATCTCCTCATCAATCACTTTCCGGTCGTGCTCAGCATCTCCGCGTTAGCCGTCACCGTCCTCGCACTGATACTGGGGCGACGCGGCCTGTGGCTGACGGCGATGGGAGCGCTTACGGCGGCTGGAGCAGTCGTCTATCCGGTATTCTTCACCGGCGGCAAGGCCGACGACGCCCTCAACGATCCGTGGTACATACATCCAGAGACAATCGACAAACACGACAACTTCGCAACTATTACGATGTGGGTCATCCTGGTTGTCGGCGCCTTTGCCGCATACGCGTGGTGGCGGTCTCTCAAAAGGCCTGCCGACCTGATACCGGGCTGGATGCGTGCGGGCGTCGTTCTCGGTTCCCTGGCGGCCACCGGNNNNTTCTGAATCTCAAGCAGGCCCCGCCTGGACTCCCGCCCGGGATAGCAGCGGAGAAGGCCGACTCAACGCAACACTGAGACAGGCCGTAATCCTGGCGTAAGTTGCCCGCCAGTTATTTACCCTGCCCTCAAATCCGGAGCCCATCGTGAGATCGAAAAATTTTGCCGCGCTCGGCATTCTCGCCGGGGCAACGCTCGTCGTTCCGCCGTTCGTCGAAGCCCAGGCGCCAGGCTATCACGTCATCCACAAGATCCCAGCCGGTGGTGAGGGTGGGTGGGACTACATGACGATCGACACTGCCAGCAATCGGCTCTTCCTCTCGCGTGGAACGCACGCCATGGTGATCGATCTCGCCACGAATTCCGTCGTCGGTGATGTCCCCAACACTCCCGGAATTCACGGCGTCGCCCTCGCCCCGGAGCTCAATCGCGGATTCACCAGCAATGGCCGGGATTCGAGCGTGACCATCTTCGATTACAAAACGCTGGCCCCGATCGGCGTCGTCAAGGTTCCGGGCCGCAATCCGATCTAACTCGACGGCGCTGGACGCTACCAATGGAACGGTCGTCGGAACCGTCGATCTGCAACGCCGACCGGAGACGGCGGTCAGTGACGGCGGAAAGGTTTACGCGAACCTCGAGGACAAGAGCATGATCGCCGTCTTCGATCCGAAGACCCTCGCCGTGGAGGCACGTTGGCCGCTGGCGCCGTGTGAGGAGCCGAGTGGTTTGGCGATCGATCGCGTCAACAAGAGACTGTTCGCCGGATGCGGCAACAAGACAATGGCGATTGTGGACATGCGCTCGGGCAAAGTCATCGCCAGTCCGGCGGTCGGGTCAGGAGTCGATGCTGCCGGCTTCGATCCCGGCACTGGACTCGCCTTCACCTCGAACGGCGAAGGCACGATCACCGTCGTGCACGAGGACACGCCGGACAAATTCAGCGTCGTCGAGACAGTTCCGACACAGCGTGGCGCGCGCACCATGGCGGTGAATCCGAAAACGCACCGGCTTTACACGGTGACTGCCGACTTTGGGCCGACGCCCGCAGCAACTGCGGATCGTCCGCGGCCGAGGCCGCCGATGATTCCAGGGTCGTTTGTAGTACTTGAGCTGGATCGGTAAGAACGAGAAAGGAAAGCACTTTGACGGGTAAGGGATTGCGGATCGCAAACTGATTGCGAGCTGCGAACTAGTTGCGAACTGCGAGCTAATTGCGAGGTGCGAGCAAACGGCCGTCACGCGCTGCATAGCTCTCGCTTCGCAGTCGTTCGCAGCTCGCAGCAGGTTCGTAACTCGCAGTTAGCTCGCAGTTCGGAATCACTTACGCGTTTGAGTGGCTTATCATCAGAGTAGCTCGAGCAATTGTGCCAGAATTCGTTCCGTCATCCCCCAGATGACGTGATCTTCGTGCCGAAAGACGCGGGCGTTGATCTGCACTCCGCGGGCGAAGACGGTATCCTCGCTCCATGCTTCCTTGTGGGCGAGGGTACCGAACGGAATCCAGAAAGCGAGCGCAACCTCCGAGCTTAATCTCAGGGGCTCGCTCCGCTCGAGAACTGCAACGAAGGGACGAACGACGACGGCGGGCAGTCTGACAGTGCGCGGGCGGAGATCGTCGAGCACGCCAATCACCATCCCCTCACGCGTCAGATCGATCCCGGTTTCTTCGCGCGTCTCGCGCGTCGCCGTTTCCTGAAGCGACGCGTCGCCAGCCTCCTCACGTCCGCCTGGAAATGCGACCTGGCCACTCCATGGATCGCCTGGATAGTCCGCCCGCTTGATGAAAAGCAACTGTGCGACCGCAGCTTTGCTAACGCCGGGTTCTTCCTCTGCTTCCACCGGCCGTCGCGAGCTCAGCGATGCGCGAAGCTTCGCGATCGCGGGATGGGAGAGGATCGCCGCCAGCCTTTCCTCGCCGCGGATCAGCTCGTTCACTTCACTTGGCGGCCGCGTTCCGGACGAAAAAATTTACCGTCTCCTTCACGACCTTCTCCAAGATTGGTGGCACGTAAGTCAATGGATGCTTGGCATCGAACGCGTGGTTTGCACCTTCAATCAATCGTAATGTGCTCGTCCTTTTCGACAACGTGTGCAGATGCTCGGCCTCAGTGCTGGGCACGGTGTCGTCAGCCGTTCCATGAACGATCAGCCACGGCACTTTGATTTTTGCGGCGGCTGCTTCGATGTTGAGTTTCGTCCTTCCGTGCAGCTCTACGTCGTCGAGCAGATCTGTCTCGAGTCGCATCACCTGCCCCGTACGTGAGTTGGTGATCTCGGTGTAGCCCCGCTTCCGCCAGGTGAGCGTATCCTCGGGCGACCACCGGCTCGGATACGAGATCGCGGCCCAGGTCACCAGTGAATTCACTTGGGATCCTTCGGCTGCCGCGAAAAGAATCGCCATTCCACCTCCTCGTGAATGGCCGAACAACCCGAACTTGCCATCGATCCACTTCCTGCGCCGCGCATAGTCCTCGACCAGGTCGAGATCTTCGAGCTCTCTCGAGAATGTGTTGCCCGCAAACGCTGCGGGCTCCGTGAAAGACTCGCGATCAGGACCGATCCCGCTACCCGAGAAGTCAAAGGTGATGGCGGTGAGGCCAGCTTCGGCCAGCTTGCGAGCGAGATATGGAAAGAACGCCCAATGTGCGAAGCCCTTGAAGCCGTGACAGATGATGACCGAGGCCAGCGCGGGTTGGGCGCCGTACACTTCGCCGCGGATGGTGAGGCCATCATTGCACGGAAGGTCGAACGTCTCGGCTTTGATCGCGTTCGTTGTCGTCAATCCACGATCTCTCCATCGATCTCGGCCCATCCCTGAATTCCGCGCGCCATCGACGAGACTTTGTCGTATCCCATCTGCTTCATCGTAAGAGCAGCCAGTGCCGATCGATTACCGCGCGCGCAGTAGATGACAACTTTCTGATTGCGATCGATCAACCCTTCGACTTTTCCCTCGAGATTTCCGCGCGGCAGATGTATCGCGTGCGGCAGGTGGCCGAGGTTCCACTCGTTTGGCTCTCTGACGTCGAGGTAGACAACACGCTCTTTCCGCGCTTGCATGTCGCGCACCTGCTCGGGCGTCATTTGCTCGATCTGGTGCTTCGCTTCGTCGATGAGGTCCTGGCCCGTCTTGTGAGTCATCGTAGCGATCAGGATTCGTACGCGGTGACGGTGAGCTTGCGAGCTCGGGTATCAAGCGTACCTGTTGCGCCAAGCGGAATCGTCCACTGTTCCTTGATGTGGCCGACGGGAACTCCCGCCAGGCACGGGACGCCAAGCTCCTCAGCAATTTCTCGTACGACCTCGTCGAAAGGACGGCCACCACCGCCCGCGTCGTCGGGGCATTTGACGCATGCACCGAAGACGATCCCCCGGCAACCGTTCAGCGAACCCGAGAGCATCAGTTGCTGCAGCATCCTGTCGATGCGATACACGGGTTCGTTGATGTCCTCGAGAATCAGAATGGCGTCCGTTAGATCGGGGGCGAATGGTGTTCCGCAGAGCGATGCGAGCACGGCGAGATTTCCGCCAACCAGTCGTCCCTCGGCGTGGCCGTGACTGATCTCGCGCGAGTTGGGAGCAACGCCGCACGAGTCGGTCTGGTCGACGACTGCGCGCGAAAACGAATCGCGCGAGAAATCGCTCATCGTCTCCCGCGCGGTTGGGCCATGATAGGTGATCAGCCTGCACTTTCGCTGCACCGCGGCGTGCAATGCGGTCACATCTGAGTAACCGATGATGGCTTTGGGCGACCGCGCCAGCGCGTCGTAGTCGATGCCGGGGAGAATGCGGATCATCCCGTAACCGCCGCGCAGGCACCACAGCGCGTCGATCGTCGGATCTCTCAGTGCGTGATTGATGTCGTCGAGCCGGTCGCGATCCTTTCCGGCCAGATATCCAATTCTATCCGTGGCGTGGGGTGTGACTATCGGCTCCCAGCCGAGTGCGCGCGCGTTTTCCTCGGCGCGCGGAAGTTCTTCAGGTTTTTGCAGTGGACCAGCGGGCGAAATCAGCGCAACGCGCGCGCCTGATGCGAGCGGTTTTGTACTCCGAAAATGTTTTACTGGCACGAATTACTGATTGTGGCGCGAATTACGCAGTGAATTTCTGTCTTGCATGTGCCCTAATATGGCACATGCATTGCCTTTGTCGCGCGTGGTGACAAACAACTTTGGAGGGTAGCAGAATGGCTGGTACGGAAGAGAACTTTGGTGCCAAGGATAAAGGCGGCCAGGGTGGTGGAGGTGGCGGCCGTGGCGGTCCAGGCGGTGGAGGTGGCGGCATGGGCGGCGGTGGATCTTCCGGCGGCCAGGGTGGTGGCGGAGGCGGACGCCCAGGTGGTGGCGGTGGTGGACAAGGCGGTGGTGGTAAGCCCGGTGGTGGCGGTGGTGGTGGACAAGGTGGCGGCGGTCGTCCACCCGGTGGCGGTGGTGGACAAGGTGGAGGCGGGGGCGGCGGAGGGGGTGGCGGCGGACAGGGTGGTGGCGGAGGTGGACGCGGTGGTGGTGGCGGCGGCGGTCAAGGTGGTGGAGGAGGCGGACGCCCCGGCGGTGGTGGGGGCGGACAAGGTGGTGGAGGAATGGGAGGCGGCGGCGGTGGCGGTGGTCGTCCGCCCGGTGGTGGCGGGGGCGGCGGGAATCGCTAACTCTTCCCGTCCAACGGGGCGCCAAAAGAATTGGCGCCCCGTTTTTGTTTTCTTCGACGAGCTGTCGGCAAGTCCCGACGTCGTGAACCGGTATCTGAGAACTAGACTACTCACACCTCGCACCCGTTCAGTTGCAGTTGACTCATAAGCCGTGAACCAGAGTCTGATCGCCCCACTCCTTTGGTCTACACCGTGGATCATCCCTCCGTTAATCACCTACATCCGGCTGCGTCACTCGCGCTCGCTCGACGACGAGAGCGGTAGCATCCCCGAAAATCCACCACTCGTAACGGTCATCGTTCCCGCACGCAACGAAGCACACAACATCGCGCGTTGTGTGACATCGATCCTATCGACGAACTATCCGCAGCTCGAGGTGCTCGTCGTCGACGATTCGTCGAGTGATGGCACTGCCGACATCGCTCGCAAAGCTGCGGCTTCAGATCGGCGGCTCAGAGTCGTCAGAAACGCTCCACTACCGGACGGTTGGTTTGGAAAGCAGTGGGCGTGCGCGACCGGTGCGAAAGTCGCGCACGGCGAGATCCTGCAATTCACCGATGCGGACACCGTTCACGCCCCCGACCTGGTGACACGATCGGTCAACGCCATGCGCAGAACCGCTGCCGATCTGTTTTCCGTCGCCGGCAGGCAGGAGCTGGGCGGATTCTGGGAGAAACTGGTCCAGCCGCAGATGTTCACCGTGCTGTCGATGCGCTACGGCGGGACCGAATCCGTCAACCAATCACCGCGCGTCGGCAACAAGATCGCAAACGGACAGTGCATCTTCGTCAGGCGCACGAGCTACGACGCCATCGGCGGTCACGGCAGTGTTCGCTCGTCGGTCGCAGAGGATCTCCTGCTGGCACAACGATTTTTCGCGGCGCGAAAGCGCGTCGTGCTGATGCTCGGCGTCAAACAATTATCGACGCGGATGTACGCGTCCCTCAGCGAGATCGTCACCGGCTGGCGCAAGAACGCATTTGCCGGCGGATTGGACGCAGTTCCATTCGGCAAGATCGGACGGAGCATCCTTCCATTGGCGCTGTTGCTGCCGCCTTTGCTCGAGCTGTTGCCGCCGCTCGCGCTGGTGCTTTGGGCGTTGGGAATGGGAACCGCCAGCAACACGATACTGTGGGCGCTAATATCCTGCGCCGCGACGCTATTGTGGTGGATCGTTGTTTACGTCACGATTGGCGAGAATCCACTTTACGCCCTCGCTTATCCGCTGGGCGCACTGGTGCTGCTTTACATCTTCTTTACTGCAGTGATTCGCGGCAGGAGAGTAACCTGGAACGGACGAACTTACATCTCGCAATGACGACGAGATTCTCGCGGGCATTCGCGGTGGCCCTGCTCGCGTTACCAAACGCGGCTCGCGCTCAGACGCCAGCGAGCGCTTGCGTCGCGGATTCGGGAAGAGAGCTGCGGCAGCGCCTGCCGGCCCTGATGGATAGCGCCATGATACCGGGTTTGGCTCTGGCAATCATCAATGACGGCAAAGTCGTCTGGAGCGGCGGCTTCGGTTCGCGCGATTCGGCAAGCGGCCGAGTAAGTGCCAGTCGGACCGTGTTCGAGGCGGCGTCGTTGAGTAAACCGGTGATCGCGTATGCTGCGCTGAAACTGGTGGACGCCGGCCAGCTCGATCTCGATCGGCCGCTTATCAACTACACCTCTTATCCGGACTTTCGCGGGGACACGCTGGGGAATCTCGTTACCGCGAAGATGGTGCTCTCGCATACCACCGGCTTGCAGAACGAGAGAATCGGCTCCGATTCGCTGCGCTTTTCATTCACGCCCGGGACGCGTTTCCAGTACTCGGGCGAAGGCTTCGTTTTGCTTGGCCAGGCGATCGAAGCGATCACCGGGCATTCCCTGGCAGAGTCGATGAAGACCCTCGTGTTCGATCCCCTGGGAATGACGCGCAGCAGCTTCATCTGGGAGACGCGTTTCGACGATGACGCCGCAGTCGGACACGGACGATTTGGCGAAGTGCGGAAGCGGACGCGTCCGCGCTTCGCTCGCGCTCCGTCGAGCCTGCAGACAACGGCGAACGACTACGCCCGCTTTTTGGTTGCAATTGAGCAGGGTGCGGGCTTGCGACCGGAGACCTGGCGATTGATGCAAACGCCGGCGGTCGATGTCGCTCCCGGCGTCAGCTGGGGACTGGGCTGGGCGATCGAAAGCGACTCGACTGGGAAAGCATTGGCGCACCATGGCGACAACTCCGATTCCGGCTTCACCGCCTTCACCTTGTTGGACATCGAGAGGCAGTGTGGACTGGTGTACTTCGCCAACAGTGCAAACGGCCTGGGCGTCGTCCGCGAAATCTCGAGCATCTTCCCCGGTTCTCACGCGGGACTGGCCCTGCTCGTTTACGAGATCTACAACGCTCCGTCCGCCCTGGCCCGCGCTTCAATAGCACGCAAGCTCCGAAGTGGCGGAATCGATGCAGCGATGGCGGAGTACCACCGGCTCCAGGAAGAAAATCCGGAGGCAACACCGGAGAAGTTGCTCAACGACCTGGGTTATTCACTGCTGAACCAGGCACGCTTCAAGGACGCCATCAGAGCTTTCCGCGAGAACATCGCCGCCTACCCAACATCCGCAAACGTCTACGACAGCATGGGCGATGCGTACCTCGCCGACGGTCATCCCACTGCTGCCCGCGATGCGTATCGACGCGCTACCGAGCTCGACTCCACCAACGTCCGTGCGCGTCGGTTGGCTGATAGCCTCAACGCCAGACTCAGGCACTGATCGGCGGAAGAAAAAAAATCGAGACGTAGCAGCGTTTCGCGCTAAATAGCCGACAAACGATGCAGAGCGCAGGGCGTCCAATGGGTACGCTCGGCGGATGCAGAGTCTCGAGCGCGCCGCCGCCCTCCTGCGCAGCGCAAGTTCACCCGATCGGGTCGCGGAGATTCTCAGTGAGCTCGGATTCACAGATCCGCTGCTGCCCCTCGATCGGAATGCCGTCTCAGCGCTCGGCCTGCCCGCGAATCTGCGATCCGCGCACATAACACAGGCCATCGGCGCGCTGCGCGGACTCGCGCTCGATATCGACGCGACCTGCGAGCTGCGGGAGACGCTCCGTCACGTCGCCAACGCTTTGGCCCGAACTGCGTCGCAGCTGCTGTGGCTGGTTGTAGCCTTTCGCCACGCACCGGCGGACCTGGCGATTCTGTGCTGGCGCTCTGTCGGCTCCCGCGTCCGCGTAACGTCTCTGATTTGCCGGCGCGATCGGATCGTCCAGAGCGACGCCGAGACTCTGTGCACCCTAGCCTCCGTGGGTGGCGAATCAGATTTGCTAACCCATGCTCGCTGGCTCGACGTACTCGGTCGCCAAGCGATCACCAACAGATTCTTCCGCGCGCTGGACAAAACAGTCAACGAGCTCTCAGCTTCGCTGACTGGTCGAATCGAACGCAGCGAGCGACGTGAGCTCGCGCTGCTCTACATCTCGCGGCTGATCTTCCTCTCCTTTCTTGAAGCAAAGGGCTGGCTGAACGGCGACTTCTCCTTTCTCGCCAACGGATTGAGCCGGTGCATGGAGGCGGGTGGACGATATCAAAAACGAATCCTGGAGCCGTTGTTCTTCGGCACGTTGAACACCCGGATTCGCGCGCGCTCACCTCGGGCCAGGGAGTTTGGTCGAATTCCGTTCCTGAATGGGGGACTGTTTTCGCGATCGCACCTCGAGAAGCAGCGACGATCGAGCACGTTCTCCGACGAATGCTTCGGCGACGCTTATGGGTCCCTGTTGTCGCATTATCGGTTCAGCGGTCGGGAAGACACCGCCGATTGGTCCGAAGCATCGATCGATCCTGAGATCCTCGGCAAGGCGTTCGAGGCGCTGATGGCGGCCGAGGACCGCAAGAGGAGTGGCGCGTTCTACACGCCACAGGATCTCGTCGAATCGCTCACTCGACATTCGCTCGATTCTGCCCTGGCTGAGCAATCGGCGGATTCGCTCAAGGATTTGCAACGAATCAAGATCCTCGATCCTGCGTGCGGCTCCGGCGCTTTCCTGGTACACATCCTGGAGCGCCTGGCGTTACTTCGTCGGGAGAGTGGTGAGCCCGGACCGCTCGCCGAGATTCGCCGTCGCGTTCTGACGACGTCCATCTTCGGAGTCGACCTCAATCCGATGGCGGTGTGGCTGTGCGAGCTCCGTCTCTGGCTCTCGATAGTCATCGAGAGTGACGAGCCAGATCCAATGCGGATTGCGCCGCTGCCGAATCTCGATCGGCACATCCGCGTTGGCGACTCTCTCAGCGGATCCACATTCGACGATCGAGGCACCATAGGAAGTAGTCGCAAACTGGCGAGTCTTCGCACTCGATACATGAGAGCCACCGGGCCGCGAAAGCTCACGTTGGCGCGCGCTCTTGACCGGCTCGAGCGCTCCGCCGCCGTCGATGTCCTGGCGCGTCGAAGAGTTCGCTTCAACGCCCAGCGCAAGGAGCTGTTGGTGTTTGTACGTGCCAGAGACTTGTTCGGACTGCGGCATCCGCCCGATCACCAGACACGTCTGCGCCTCGAGGGAATCCGCCGCGGCCTGCGAGATATCAGAGACAAAATCAAAGCGTTGCGCGAAGGCGCCGCGCTTCCCTTCTCCTTTGCGGCGCACTTCTCCGACATTGCCGCTGCCGGTGGATTCGACATCGTCATCGGCAATCCGCCCTGGGTTCGCGTACATCGCATTGCCGAATTGTCACGCCGGCGATTGAGACAGGAATTCACGGTCTATCGCCGTGCCGCCTGGGAAAGCGGTGCCGAGAGCGCTGGAGCGGGACGAGGTTTTGCCGCGCAGATCGATCTGGCGGCGCTGTTCGTGGAGCGCGCGTGGGATCTCCTGCGACCAGGCGGCACACTGGCCTATCTGCTGCCGAGCAAGCTGTGGCGATCCCTTGCCGGTGGCGGAGTCCGCGAGCTGCTCCTCGACCGTGCTGATATCGTCTCGATCGAAGATCTCACGCAGTCACGGTCGCAGTTCGATGCGGCGGTTTATCCGTCGCTCCTGGTAGCGCGACGTCGGATCGAAAGCAGTACGAGTGTGGGCACCGCCGCGACTTACCAAACTGCCGACGAGCGGATAAGAGTGACGATTCGATCGAACGGTACTGCACGGACCTGGCGTTGTCCGCCGCATCGTCTGTCGGTCGACGGAACACCCGGGAGTCCGTGGCTCCTTCTTCCCGGTCCGGTGCGAAAATCGTTTGACTGTCTGACTCGTTCGGCCGCGCCGTTTAGCCTTTCGCGGTTTGGTCGTCCGCTACTCGGCGTGAAGACTGGCTACAACGATGCCTATCTTGTCCGCGTCGATTCGATCGACGGCGACATAGCGCGTATTTCCAGCCGTGACCGGGTCGGAGAAATCGAGCGCGAGATGCTTCGCCCAGTGATTCGCGGCGAGACGCTCGGGCAATGGACGCTCGTGGGCCGATCCGAGTACCTGGTTTGGCCGCACGGCGACGACGGCTCGACTCGGCGCGAACTGCCGCCGCTTGCGCGCCGCTGGCTGTTGCCCTATCGCGACGCGCTGATCAAGCGCACCGATCTCCACGAAAGCCGCTTGTGGTGGTCGGTGTTTCGGACAGAAAGCGCAAATCCCGAGAGATCTCGCGTAGTGTGGGCGGATTTCGGACTCAGACCACGCGCAATCGTCGTCGCCGAGGGCGAGCAGCACATCGCTCTCAACACATGCTACGTCGCCCGTTGTCGAACGCTGACTGACGCGTACGCTCTGGCGGCAATCCTCAATGGCCCACTGGCTGCCGCCTGGCTAAACGCGATCGCCGAGCCGGCTCGAGGCGGATATCGCCGCTACCTGGGCTGGACGATGGCGCTGCTCCCAGTTCCGGCTCGCTGGAACGGCGCGCGAAAGATTCTCGCGCCCCTCGGTGAACGTGGAATGCAGGGCGACATCCCGCCGGACGAAGAGCTGCTCGCTGCGGCGCTCGAGGCTTATCACATCGATCGCGAAAAAGTGCAGCCGCTGCTGTCGTGGAGTGTCGACTGCGACTAGATCCGACCAGCGGCGTGACAGTCACATCCGGGGCTGCAGTCCTCTCGCGCATTGCCCAGTTAATCCTCGGCGAGCCTTCGAGCGACCGCAGACTCGGATCCATCACTTTGCATTCGCATCAGCGTTCGGCAGTGGAGCGATTGCAATCTGCCATCGATCAATTCAACGGAGCGTTGTTGTGCGACGATGTCGGGATGGGCAAGACGTACGTAGCGATCGCCATCGCCAGCCGATTCTCGCGTCGCCTCGTTGTTGCTCCTGCCGCACTGGCTTCGATGTGGCAGAACGCCCTCGACGCGACGCGTGTCGATGCCGCGTTCGTCTCTTTTGAGACCTTGAGCCGAGCGGACACGCGCGCGCGCCACCACAAGATCGAGACCGGTCCAGGCTACGATCTTGTCATCATCGACGAAGCCCATCACGTCAGAAATCCACGCACAAACCGATACTTCGCCTTAGAGCGACTGGTGCGCGGAGCGAAGGTGCTGCTGCTGAGCGCGACTCCAATTCACAACCGGCGTGGGGATCTCGTAGCTCTTCTCTCGCTATTCCTTGGGTCGCGCGCCCACTCACTCACCTCGGCGGAGCTGGCGCTGTGTGTCGTTCGACGCGCGCAGAAGCAGCTCGAGCAAGGACTGCGCATTCCCGCCGTTCTTCCGATCGAGTATCACGAGCTCCCCGACGACCCCTCGCTCGTCGAACAGCTGATGGAACTTCCGCCACCTGTGCCTGTCCGTGACGGTGGAGTAGCTGCCGCCCTGATCGGTCGAAGCCTCGTCCATCAAATGTCGTCGAGCGAGGCTGCACTCAACGAAGCCCTGAAAAGGAGAATCGCGCGCGCAGCCGCGTTATCCGCGTCACTCGAAGCCGGAACGTATCCGACTGCCCGCGAGCTCGAGATCTGGATCTACGGCGAAGGTGCGCTGCAGCTCGGATTTGCCGAGCTGCTTTCTGCACCGATCGCTGACCATGAAGAGCTGCTCGCCGCAATTCGTGCGCATCTCGCGGCCCTGGAAAGAATTCTCGGCCAATCCTGTGTGACATCGACGGCTGACCTGGCCCGCGCTCAGATCATCGCGGCGGTTAGGAATTCCAATCCGGGCGGCAGAAGCGTTGCCTTTGCCCAGTACGCCGAGACGGTTTCGATGCTATTCCGACGACTGGTCCGCAGTGGGAAGGTGGCTATGCTGACTTCGCACGGGGCGCGAGTGGCAGGCGGATCCCTGACGAGATCGGAGGCGATCGCCCGCTTTGCGCCGCGTGCCACCGGGAAGCGCGAGCCATCGGCAGCCGACGCGATCGACCTTCTGCTCACGACCGATCTGCTCAGTGAAGGAGTAAATCTTCAGGACGCCAACGTTGTGATTCATCTCGACATCCCATGGACTGTCGCTCGCATGGAACAGCGTGTCGGGCGCGTAGCGAGGTTGGGGTCGCTTCACGGAGAAGTGACCGTTCATGCTTTGCGCCCGCCTCGCTCAGCGGACGAAGTGCTGCGCGGTGAATCGATCGTTCAGCGCAAATGGCGTTTGGCGAAGGAATCCGTAGGTACGAGCGCGTCCCGTCCCAGGCTGGAAGGGTTCCCTGACTCGGCTGCATCAGATTCTGAGACCGACACCGAGAGCACACCCGGAAAAACCGAACGACTGCGCACCATACTCGATAGCTGGATTACAATCGCTCATGTCGATCGCTGCTCGAGGACTGGGACTACGAGCCAGACTCTCGTGGTTGCAACAGTGGAAGCGGTCGAGCCCGGCTTCGTTGCGGCGGTATCGGTGCACGACGCGCCGCAATTGCTGGTCGGAAGTTCAGACGGTGTGTCGATCGAGGTCGACAGACAGATCGACGTTTGTGCCACCGTCGGAGTAATCGAGGCACCGACGGATCAGCCTCAGCTCGAGCACACCATCAGAAGGATTTCCGACTGGCTCAGCGTCGAGCTGGCGTTGGCGGCAGCCGGACTCGGCGCGTCGGCTGCTCTGAACCGCAAAGAAATCACCCGCCGCATCGATGCCTGCATCGACAGCGCACCCCCACACCTGCGCACTTCCAGGCTAGCCATCGCCGCTCAGGCGCGGAGAGTTGCAACTTCACCGCAATGCTCGGCGATCGAGCGAGATCTCGAGACCCTGCTTGAATCGGAGCTGCCACCCGAGGAATGGCTGCGGGCGATTGCCTCACTCCAAACAAAAGCGGGCCAGTCGAACCCAGCTTCGACTGACCCGCTCAGAATTCACGCGATTCTTCTTCTACGACCACGGACCTAGACTGCTTCAATTTCCGTTGCCGCTCGCTCCAGAATCTCCTTGATTTTTTTGATCTGCTCCGGCGTGCGCGAGCTCTTCGACGCATACACCGCGCGACCAACGTTCTTGAAGCCGCGGTGCACTTCCATCATCGGTTCGCCGAAGATGTTCGCCGCGAACTCGGCGATCCTGGAGAAGATGTCGTCGATCAACGGCTGGTTCTCGGCAAGATACTTTCGGCCTTCGTCGGTAATCTCGTAGATCTTCTTGCCGTCCTCTTCCGGTCGCGCACGCGCGTAGCCGAGGTCTTCGAGCATCGTCAAAGTCGGATAGACTGTCCCAGGACTCGGTGAGTACATCCCGCCGAACCGATCCTCGATCTCCTTGATGATCTCGTAGCCGTGACGCGGCTTCTCGTCGAGCAGGCGCAGGATCACGAACTTGAGATGGCCCTGATCGAACATCCTGCCGCCGCTGAACGGCCCACCACGCGATTTCCCACGTCCCGCCCAGAATGAGCCCGCGTCAAACCCGAAGTTTTCCGGTCGCGCTCCGAATGCCCACGCGAACCCCGGCCCACAGCGTCCTCCGTACATTGCCTTGTCTCCTTGAAACCGGACCTTACGGCGCCAGTAGGGCGGCAGTCAGTCTTCCGATACTACTGGCGATATATCTTGAGCGACGAAGTTATATCGGCCGATATATCTACGCAAGACCGTCCGCCAAAAAAAACATAGCCGGTGACGTCGCATGTAACGCCGGTGAGACGAGCCCGTAGTAGCCGCCTCTCAATTTGGTCGCAGCCCTAACTGGGCAACGGACACAAACCACTAATTGGAGGTGGCGTATGCGGTTTCGAACCAATGCGCTGATTTGTACCCTCGCACTCGCAGCAGCTGCATGCGGTGGGGGCAGCGATTCCTCAACCGGTCCCGGCGCGACCGGCCCTTCGGGGTCTTATCGAGGTACGCTAGTCGGAAGCACTTCGCGGGGGGTGTTGGTGATTGTCTTCGCGACGCAGAACGCGACGGCTGTCACTGGCACTTTGACGCTCACCGGCGCGGCGACCGTCAATCTGAACGGCACCTACACAGTTTCATCGAAGCAGGTGAGTCTCAGTGGCGGCGGCTACACCGTCACCGGTGACTACACGGAATCATCGAGTCATTTCTCCGGTGATTACACTGGTCCCAACAGCGATCACGGAAGTTGGGCGGTGGAGAGCGGAACCGTAAAAGTTTTCTGCGGCAATTACACGGGTAATGCGGCCGGTACATGGAATCTCGTGTTGAACGACGCCGGTCAACTGCGCGGGGTTGCGCAAACAAATTCCGGCGCCATAGAGCTGACCGGCACCTACAACGCGTCGACGGGAGCGATCACCGTCAGCTCACCCGACGATGCAACCGTTGGCGCGACCGGAACGCTGAACGCGACGACGGGCGGAGGTGCGGGACACTGGAGTATCAGCGGACAGCAGGCAGGAGATTGGGCAGCGAATACAAACGGTTGCTGACTCAAACCGAACGGGTGCCAGCAATGAGTCTAGATGTGGATCTGAAACTTGCGTCTACCCGACTCACTGCTGGCGCCGGTTCGGTTTGTGTTACCTGCGTCTCGTCAAACGGATAAACGCATTGGGGTCACTTACTTAGCCCTCAGCGATCCACTCAGAATTGCGGGCTTGCATCTTGCCGCTACCTGAGCCCTATAGTGCGGAGCCTTCAAAAAAAAGCACGGAGGAACGTGTGACGTTTGCCATCGTCCTTCGAACGATCGAGTGCTGAAGCATGCTCGAAAAATCATATAACATCGCGCTCGTCGTTTTTTCGATCTCAGTCGCCGCGATCGGAGCCTACGCCACGATAGAAATCGCGCGGCGCGTGCGTGCCACGGAAGGCCGGCGCCGTCAACGCTGGATCTACGGCGGGATTGTCGCCATGGCCCTCGGCGCCTGGAGCATGGACTTCGTCGGGCTTTTCGCGCTGCGTCTCACGGTCCCCGTTTGGTACGACATTCTTCTCGTCATCGCGTCCTTCCTCGCCGCCGTGATGGGATCCGCCATCGCGTTTTTCGTTATTAATCGCGACTCGGCCCGCTTCTCACTCCTAACGGTGGGAAGCGTTTTCATGGGCGTTGCGTTTGCCGTCATGCACTACACCGGCATGGCTGGCATGCGCATGGCCGCCACCATGGTCTACGATCCCTTTGTCGTGGCCGCTTCGCTCCTAATCGCGATCGCTGTCTCTTACAACGCGTTAACACTGATTCAGTATGTGATCGCGGATCCGGAACGCCGGATGTGGGTCGGGAAAGCAGCAGCGTCGGTGTTTCTCGGTTTGACTTTTTTCGGGATTGCTTTCGCCGGTACCAGCGCGGCGCATTTTACTCCCGCCGCGATCAACTGGAAACCGGCTGATGGCCTCGTCCTCGGCACGTTCCGACTCGGCGTAACAATCTCGATCATCAGCATTCTGCTTCTGGCGATTGCGATCGCGGCAACGCAAGTCGAGCGCTGGAGCATTGCCACCAAATCGAAGTTCGAGAACTTGCTGGAGCTCGCTCCGCAAATCGTGTGGTTTGCCCAGCCTGACGGGTCGATTACCTACTGCAATCAATACTGGTACGACTACACCGGTCTTTCCGAGATGGAGACGCTCGGCTACGGCTGGACGACCGCGATTCATCCCGACGACCACGATCGTGTCGTCATGAGCTGGCATTCAGCAGTGAAGGACGGAAAGGATTATGAGACCGAGCTGCGACTACGCCAAAACGACGGGAGCTACAGCTGGTTCCTAACCCGCAGCCGCCCCGGTCGCGATGAATCAGGGAAGATCAACGCCTGGCTCGGCATCGCTGTCGACATCGGGGAGCGCAAAAAGGCGGAGGAAGAAGCGTTGGCCGCCAGCCAGGCCAAGTCCGAGTTTCTCGCCAGCATGAGCCACGAGCTGCGCACGCCGCTGAACGCGATCGGAGGGTACGCCGAGCTGCTGGCAATGGGTATTCGTGGCTCACTCAACGCCGATCAGGCTCAGGACATCGCGCGGATCAGACGCAGTCAGAAGCATCTTCTCACTCTGATCAACGACGTGCTCAATTTTGCGAAAGTAGACGCGGGTCAAGCGGAATACCGGCTGACTGCAGTACCCGTCGACGAGGCGCTGCACGACACGGAGTCGATGATTGCGCCGCAGATTCTGGCCAAAGGGCTCAAGTACTCGTTCAAAGCCGCCGGTCGAACCGCGTCGGTTCTCGCAGATCCGGAGAAGCTGCAGCAGATCGTGCTCAATCTTCTCAGCAACGCCGTGAAGTTCACCGATTCCGGCGGGTCCATTACGCTTTCCGCGACGCCCCGCGGCAACTGTGTCGATATCGCTGTCGCCGATACCGGAGCCGGAATCGCGTCCGACAAACTGGAAAAAGTCTTTGATCCTTTCGTGCAGGCGGAGCGTCGTCTGAATCAGCCAGCGCAAGGTGTGGGGCTTGGCCTGGCAATCTCGCGCGACCTCGCGCATGCCATGGACGGCGAGATTACTCTGCAGAGCACGTTCGGCAAAGGCTCGACCTTTACGCTCTCACTCCCGCGCGCGCCACGAATGAATGCGGCTGACGTGGCGGCGGCTACCGCTGCCGCGCTCGGGGACGAGCAGCCGACTGACCCTCCGGCGACCGAGCTAGCCGACCGCCCGCTTCAGGAAGCTACGCATCCCTAGCATCCAGAAAATCGCGGTGATCGCAATCAGCGCCACGATGACGACCATCAACGGCATGTGCGGCGCCGCCGGCGTGAGCGACGCTCTCATGCCTTCCGCCACGTAGACCAGCGGATTGATCAGCACTGCGTACTTCATCAACGGTACCGTGCTCAATCCCTGCCACGGATAGTACGCGCAGCCGAAGAAAATCATCGGCGCCAGGATCACGCCGAACATCAGACCGATTTGTTGCGGCTGGATAGCGGTCCCCAGGAACAGTCCCAGCGAGGAGAACGCAGCGGCCCCGAGTATGGTGATGAGCAGCACATCGCCGAAATGCGCGAAGGTGAGATTCGGAATCGGCCCCATGATCAGGCGGGCAACTGGCAACACGAAAAGAGCGGAGACGATTCCCTGGAGCACGCCCGAAGCGATCTTCTCCGCGGCAACGAGCACGATTGGAACTGGAGCGAGGAGTCGGTCTTCGATCTCCTTCGTCCAGCCAAAGTCCTGCACCATCGGCAGCGCGACGGATTGAATGCTCGAAAACGTGAGACTGATCGCCAGTACGCCCGGCAGGAGTGCCGTCGTGTAGCCGCGGCCCATGAATCCCATCCGCGGCAGCAAGTACCCAAAGACGGCGACGAACATCAGCGGCTGCAGCGTCGTCCGTAGGAGAAAGAACGGCAACTCTCGCCGGGCCACGCGCATGTCGCGCCGCAACAGGGCGACGAAGATTGACGATGCACGCACCTCCGCGCGCGAAGGCGTCATGGCAATCGCCGTCATCCGAGCTTCCTTCCCGTCAACGACACGAACAGCGTTTCAAGGCTGGGCTGCAGTAAGTGGATGTCAGTCACTGTGCGACCCGAGCGTTCCGCCGCTTCGATCAACGCTGGCAGAGTCTGGCCGCCGCGACTGCTGTGCACGCGCAGCAACCCGTCCTTTGCCTCGACGCGATTGATCCCGTCGATCGACGCCGCCATCTCGCCGGCGGCTGTCGCGTCACCGTCGAGGACAAGCTCGATCAACGTACCGCCCGGCGCCTTCGACTTCAGTTTGCGCGGAGTGTCGAGCGCGAGCAGCTTGCCACGATCGATGATGGCGAGCCGGTCGCAGAGTCGATCGGCTTCGTCCATGTAATGAGTCGTCATCACGATGGTACGACCCCGATTGTGGAGGTCGCGGAGAATCTCCCACAAGTCGAGACGCGCTTGAGGGTCAAGACCGACGGTCGGCTCGTCGAGGAACATGATCTCCGGCTCATGCATCAGCGCGCGCACGATCATCAGGCGCTGCTGCTGCCCGCCCGACAGCTCCGACAGCTTGGCGTCCGCCTTCTCGGAAAGTCCGAGTCGCTCGAGCAGCTCGTATGCGCGTTTCGTCGCTACGTCCGAAGGAATGCAGAAGTACGCGGCGTGGAACTGGAGATTCTCCAGAACGTTTAGACTCAGGTCCGCATTCGGCCGCTGCGGCACGACGCCGATGGTTTGTCTGACGCGCACCGAATCCTGCACCACGTCCGCGCCGGCGACGATTGCCTTGCCCGCCGTCGGAAGAACGCGCGTGGTGAGTATACCGATCGCTGTTGTCTTTCCGGCGCCGTTGGGACCGAGCAAGCCGAAGAACTCACCAGCCTGAATGTCGAGATCGAGCGCCTCGAGCGCTACGACATCTCCAGATGGCGGCGCCATCGACCCGGGCGGCCCCCATCGCGCGCTGTAACTCGAGCCGCCACCCCTTACCTTGCCAGTTCCTTTATAGACTTTGCGCAGCGCGCGCATCTCGATCGCGTTCACTTCTTCTTGTTCCGCCCCACGTCGTAGAAAAAATCCATTAATGCGGAATTGAAGCTAGCGGGCTGCGCGAAGTGCGCGCCATGTCCGGCGTTGGGAATCACGACTTTCTTCGCGCCCGGTATGCGGCGCGTCAGTGTGTCGGCCACCGCGGCAATGAAGGGCGCTTCGTGATCGCCGATGATGACGAGCGTCGGCACCTTCACATACGCGAGATCGGATATCGTGACGGCTGGAACCCGTCCGGATTCGGGATGCGGATCGAGCAAATCCTTTCCGTTGTAGGCGGCCCACAGTCGGCGGTAGCGATCGGTGACATCGTTCCGTCCCGGCGGGACCCAGGCAATCGGGCTTGCCAGAACCAGCTTGCCCACCGAATCAAGACCATGCTGTTTCGCGATGCTGGGAAGCGAGCCGAACAACTGGCCGACCTCGGGCGGCGCGGGAAAGCCTTCCGGGAAGGCGCCATAGAGGACTAGCCCCGCCACGCGATTCGGAAATGCTGACGCGAACCTGAGGGCGACGCTGCCGCCTCGCGAGTGCCCGACTATAAACGCGCGCTTTACGTGGAGCGCTTCCAGCAGAACGAGAAGATCGTGCGGCTCGGCACTTTCATCGGCGAAACCCGTCGACCGCCCGAATCCGCGCGAGTCATATCGCACGACCTGATACCTGGTCTTGAAGGCCGGAACCTGATCGTCCCAGACGCTGATGTTGTGTGACCAACCATGAATGAACACCACGGTCGGTCCGCGCCCGGTCACGTCGTAATTGATGGTAGCGCCGCCGCCAACATTGAGCGTGCGCGTCTGCGCGCCCGCTACACCAGCAAGCGACACTAGCACGACCAGCAGCAGCGGCATCCGTCTCATTGTGGTCTCCCACCAGTTGGGGAAGTGAATATGCGCTCATCCAGGCCCACTCGCCTGACGATTGCAGCGAACCTAGGGTTTCTTCGGAGCGGATCAATCTCTCGCTCGCCGAGCGAGTATGACGTCGGCCAGATCTCTCCGGCTCAGGCCCCGATTGGGTGCCAGGTAGTCTTGAACTCGATGAAGTCGCGGATCTCGTAGACGCTCTGCGACTTCTCGCCGGCCCAATCGATCCCATCGTCGCGCTTGCGTGCCCGTACCCTCTTGATGCTCTCCGCCGCGCCGAGCTGCAGCTGCTTTTTCTCTTCCTGATTGACGACCGCGTTCAGCCCGCGAATGTGCGTGTGGGTGGCAAACGTCGGCACCAGCTCCTTTCTGAACCCGGTCAGGATATTCACGACGCCCCCGGGTAGATCGGAGACCGCCAGCAGCTCGCCGAGCACGATTGCGGGATACGGGAAAGACTGCGACGCCAGGCAGACGCAGGTATTGCCGGCAATGATTACGGGCGCGATCTGGCTCAATAACCCGAGCAGCGGAAACTTGTCATCGGCGATGATCCCGATGATACCCATCGGCTCCGCCACGGTGAAGTTGAAGAACGGGCCCGCGACCGGGTTCGTGTTGCCAAGCACCTGCTCGTACTTGTCCGACCAGCCCGCGTAGTAGATCAGTCGATCGACGCTCGCTGCGACTTCTTTACTGGCGGCAGCTTTTGTCGATGCACCGGACACTACCAACGCGTCCGCCATCTCCTCGCTCCGCGACTCCAGCATCTCACCGAGCCGGTAGAGAATCTGCCCGCGGTTGTAAGGAGTGCGCTGCGCCCAGTCGGGTCCGGCCTTCGCCGCCGCTTCTACGGAATTACGGAGATCCTTTCTGGTGCACTGAGGAATGTTGCCGAGCAGCCCCGCTTCCCGCTTCCCGCTTCCCGCTGCCCGCACAGGAAATACTCGCCCGCTCTCCGAGCGAATAAACTGGCCACCGACATAGACCTTCGGCGTCTTGGTTACGGGAATTCGCGCCATCTAAACCACCTTCCCGTAATCCATCAGACCCTGGCGTCCGCCCTCGCGCCCGAATCCCGATTCCTTGTAGCCGCCGAATGGCGACGACGGATCGAACTTGTTGAACGTGTTCGCCCACACGACGCCGGCCTTGAGCAAGGTGCTCATCTTGAGGATCCGGGAGCCCTTGTCCGTCCAGACGCCGGCCGACAATCCGTACATGGTGTTGTTCGCCTTCTCTACCGCCTCTTCCAGTGTGCGGAAAGTCAAGACACTCAACACCGGTCCGAAAATCTCTTCACGCGCGATGCGGTGGCTCTGCGTCACACCGGTGAACACAGTCGGCTTGAAGTAGTAGCCGCGGCCCGGCAGCGTGCACACCGCCGACTGATACATCTCCGCGCCAGCGCTCACTCCCGAATCGACCAGCTCGCAAATCCTGTCCAGCTGTGCCTTGGAGTTGATGGCCCCGACATCGGTGTTCTTGTCGAGCGGATTTCCGACGCGCAGGACGTCGATCCGATTCTTCAGCTTCGCCACGAACATCTCGGCGATCGATTCCTGAACGAGAAGTCGACTGCCGGCGCAACAAACGTGGCCCTGATTGAAGAAGATTCCGTTGACGACACCTTCGACCGCCTGATCGACCGGCGAGTCATCAAAGACTATGTTCGCTGCCTTGCCACCGAGCTCGAGAGTGAGTTTTTTGTCGGTGCCGGCGAGTTGGCGCATGATGATCTTGCCGACTTCGGTCGATCCGGTGAATGCGATCTTCGCCGCCGCCGGATGATTGACGACCGCCGCTCCAGTCTCTCCAGCTCCGCAAACCAGATTCACCACTCCTGCTGGCAACTCTGCTTCCTGCAGCAGCTCGGCAAACTTGAGTGCCGTCACCGAAGTCGTTTCGGCGGGCTTGAGCACTACTGTATTTCCGACGGCGAGCGCGGGCGCAATCTTCCACGCCAACATAAGCAAGGGGAAATTCCATGGTATTATCTGGCCCACCACACCGAGCGGCGCGATCGTGGCGCCGGGCACAGCGTACTCGAGCTTGTCCGCCCAACCGGCGTGATAGAAGAAGTGCGCAGCGGTCATCGGAACGTCGAAGTCACGCGACTCCTTGATCGGCTTCCCGCCATCCATCGATTCGGCGACGGCGAACTCGCGCGCGCGATCCTGGATCAGTCGCGCGATTCGATAGAGATACTTTCCTCGCTCGGCGCCCGGCAGCTTGCTCCACGCGCCAAATGCCTTCTGTGCCGCTTGATACGCGGCGTCGACATCGGCCTGGTTCGCCAGCGCAATCTCGGCCAGGGTTTCTTCGGTCGCCGGATTGATGGAGTCGAAATACTTGTTTGACTTCGGCGCCACGAACTTCCCGCCAATAAAAAGCTCGTACCTCGCTTTCAGTCTGGGATCTGCGGTCTCCGGCGCTGGATCGTATTCCCATAGATCGCCGAAGATCAGCTGCGGAACCGCACTTGATCCCGTCGCTCTCGTGACAGGCCTGGTGGACGTCATGTCAGTAGCTCTCCGCGGCCTCAGTGAAGTTGTAAGGCGCCTGGTAGGCGCCAGTCTTTTCCTTCTCGATCTGCCGCAGCAGGTCATTCAACAGCGAACTCGCTCCAAAGCGGTAGCGCGTCGAATTCAACCACGCATCGCCGAGCGTCTCCTTGACGGCGACAAGATAGTGCAGGGCCTGCTTGGCGTTCCTGATGCCGCCCGCCGGCTTCATCCCGATCGCAACACCCGTCGCCAGATAAAAGTCGCGAATCGCTTCGATCATCACCTGCGTGTTGGCGAGCGTCGCGCTACCCGAAGCCTTGCCGGTGCTCGTCTTGATGAAGTCGCCGGCTCGAATCGCCTGCATCGCAAGAAAGGAGGCAGCGCGAACGTTGTCGTAGGTGTCGAGCTCGCTGACTTCGAGAATCACTTTCAGCGTTGCATCGCCACAAGCTTCGACGACGGCGCTGATCTCGTCCTGTACGGCGGTGAATTCGCCGGCAAGAAAAAGCCCGCGATTGATGACCATGTCGATCTCGTCGGCGCCGTCTGCAACCGCCGTTCGGACTTCCTCGAGTCGCAGCGGCAGTGGACTCTGTCCCGACGGGAATGACGTCGCGACCGATGCAACTTTGATCGGCGTGTCGGCAAGCCATCGCGCCGCGTACTTGACGAGAAATGGATAGATGCAGACCGCCGCCACCGGCGGCACGTCTGGATCCGCACTCGGCCGTCTCGCCTTCTGGCATAGCGACGCGACTTTGCCTGGTGTGTCCTTTCCCTCGAGCGTGGTCAGATCTACCATCGAGACCGCGGTCTTCAGACCCCACACCTTCGAGCTCTTCTTGATGCTGCGCGTGGTAAACTTGGCGACGCGCTCCTCGATGCCGACCTGATCTACGGTGCCGATCTCATCGAAAAGTTTGCTAAAGCTCGTGCGCTTTAGTGCAGCGGTTGCCATAGTCTGTAATATTGTGTCTCGAATCTGGCATTACCAGTTACTTTCGCATTATGGCTGACGCACGCCCGTACGCCGTTCTCTTTGATCTCGACGGAACTTTGGTCGATTCGATCGCTCTGCTGATGGCGTCGATGCGCCACACATTCCAGGGACGCAACCGGCAGCCAACCGAAGCAGAGTGGATCGAGGGAATCGGCACGCCGCTGCCGAAGCAGCTCACGCCCTACGTCGAATCAGACGAAGATCGCGAGCGTCTCGTCAACCGATATCGCACCTTCCAGTTGGAGAATCACGATCAGCTGATGGCGAGATACGAGGGCGTCATCGACACCCTCGCCCTCCTGTATCAGCGCGGGCATCCAATGGGTGTCGTCACCAGCAAAGGCAACGCAATGATGGAGCGCGGGCTCAAGTTCATTGGCGCCGACGATTACATCGAGGTCGCCATCGGCTACGACTCGGTTCACATCCACAAGCCGGATCCGTATCCGGTGAAGGCGGCGCTGGAGAAACTCGATTACCAGACCAACGAGGCGGTTTTCGTCGGTGACTCGCCGCACGACATAAAGTCGGGTAACGCGGCAGGGGTCATAACGATTGCAGCGCTGTGGGGGCCGTTTACGCGCTCGGCGCTCGAGCCTTATCATCCGTCCTATTTTCTGGACGACATTAAGGAGCTGCCGACTCTACTTGATCGAATCACAGCAAAAAGTGCGGGGTAATATATTTCGCACGTTCGACCCTTTTCGGAGTCAATAAAATGGGTGTCTCGTATCAAACCGGAACGCTGGTCCGCACTGGCGAGGAGAGAGCAACCCTCGTTCGCCGCACTTATTCGCTGGTACTGGTCAGTGTATTGGTGACGATGGTGGGAGCGTCGTTTGGACTCTCCCAGTCAAATCTGATGCTCGCCGTAGCCCAGCATCCCTTCATCGCGTTCTTCGCCGCCCTGGCGCCGCTCCTCCTGGCGACGCGGAAGAAGACGGATTTCCCGTTCAACATTGGTCTTGTCCTGCTCTTCAATTTCGTGATGGGCGTGATGATCTCGCCCGCGCTTTACTTCTATGGCAGGCAGCAGCCCGGATTGATTGGTCAGGCGGCGGTGCTGACCATCGGCGCGTTTGGCATTCTTACGCTGTACGCCTTCGTGAGCCGCCGCGATTTCAGCGCCTGGGGCAGTTTTCTGATCGTCGGCCTCTGGGTGCTCATTGGCACCATGTTGCTGAACTTGTTCTTCCGGAACGGCGTCGTCGATCTATGGCTGGCGTCGGTCGCGGTGCTGTTGTTCAGCGGACTGCTGGTGTTCGATACCTGGCGCCTGCGCAACTTCTACGGCCCGGATGAGTATGTCGGTGCGGCGGTGCAGATCTACCTGGATCTGCTGAACATGTTCATGGCCATTCTCCGAGTCATGGGGAATAGGCGGAACTAACTGCCTAACTAACGACAACACCTGCTGGGCGCTGACCGCTTTAGCGCTAAGCGCTGAGCGCTGCAGACGACTAGACAGATCTCCTTGGCGCTCTAAGCAACTGCTGCAGTTTCCTTAGCGCTTGTGTGATCTGTCCCGTCGTCTGCAGCGGTAATCGGTCAGCGACAGCAGCGGTCAGCGCCTAGCAGGTAGTTGTCTTTTTTCTGGCGAGCGCCTGGCAAGTAGTTGGCGTTAATCTAGCTTCTCATGGACGCGATCAATCTGCCTCGCCATATCAAGATCCTTCTGAGTTATTCCCCCCGCCGAGTGCGTGCTGAGGGCGCAGACGATCTTGGTGTAGCGGATGTCGATGTCGGGGTGATGGTCAGCTGCTTCCGCCGCTTTGGCGATCGCCGCCACGAAGTCGATTCCAGTCAGAAAGCTCCGAAACTGAAACGTCTTCGTTATTACCTCTCCGCGTCGACTCCATCCCTGGAGACTTCCCAGCTCGCGCTGTATCGCAATGTCGGATAAACGCTCAGCCATCGATTCGGTTCTCCCCGCAGGGCGTCTGCCGAAGAAGTTAAGTTCGCAGTTCGCCGGCGCAATGCGTGTCGGCTTGCTGGGAGCGGTTCTCCTTGCAGCCTCACCTGTCCGGTTGAGCGCGCAATCAGAACCGCTGGCCGCGCCGCTGCAATTCTACGCGTCGCGACAGGCATCAGACTCTGATGACTATTGGCGGCATTTCGCGCTTGGATTCGGCGCCAGCATTCTCGCGCACGAGAGCGCGCACGTCATCAGCTCCCTGGTGATGGGATTCCATCCCTACTACGCTCTCGACCACGGCCGACCCACCGTTTTTTCGGGAATCGACAGCGACAAGTACCCGCACCAGCAATTCATTTTCTCCGCGGCGGGGCTGACCACGCAGGCGCTGATCAACGAAGCGATCCTCGATATCCCGCACGCGGGTGGTGGACCAATCGAGCGCGGGCTGCTCGCCGGCGGAATCGGAACGACGCTCTTTTACATCACGCTCGGTCGCAACGCATCGGTGAGCGACATCAGCGTCATGGCCCGCACGTCGTCGCTCTCGAAAACCGAGCTCTCGTTGATTTTCGGAGGCTTCTCCGCCATCCAAGCGTGGAGGATCTCGAGGTACCCGCGCTACGCACACTTCTTCGCGCGACCGACGGATAGCGGACTGGCAATCGGCTTCAGCTACTGAAGCGGGAAGCGGGAAGCGGGAGGGTACGGGCACGGCCAGCGGGAAGCGGATTGCTTTGACTCACACCGAAGGTGGGGCGCTACACCTTTTCCGTACCCGTGCCCGCTGACCGCTCTTCGTTACTCGCTTCCCGCTTCCCGCTGAGCTAGACTGTCAATCTACTTCGGTCTATATTCGGGTATGAAGTCGAAGGACCCTACACTCTTCGGCGCGGCGTACGAGAGACAATCCCGGCAGCTCCCGGTCATCGGCGAACAGAAGGACATCCGGTACTACTCCTCCCCGGCCAAGAACGTCCTCAACGGACCGGAGACAACCGGAATGGGGTTCTGGTCGATCAACCCGTACATCGGTTGCGCATTCGGCTGTGCCTACTGCTACGCTCGCTACGCCCATCGCTACGTCATGGAGCGGGCGGCAACCGACGACAGGATGGTGGACGTCCTCGGCGAAGCCTACAACAAACTTCCGCCGTGGCTCGCGTTCGAGCGGAACATCTTCGTCAAGAAAAACGCCCCCGAAGTTCTGAGCAGAACGCTGAGATTCGGCAGCGATCGGCATCTCAAGCTCCTCGATGGCGAGACGATCGTCATCGGCACGGCTACGGATCCTTACCAGCCCGCCGAACGCAGATTCCGGGTCACCCGCGGAATTCTGGAAGTGCTGGCCGAACATCCCGGTTTAAGCGTTACGATCATCACCAAGAGTCCGCTCGTCACCAGAGACATCGATGTGCTCTCGCGCATCAACCACCTCTCCGATCTGTCGATCCACATCTCGCTGATCACCCTAGACCGCGAGCTAGCGCGACGCATCGAGCCGCGCGCCCCGACCCCGGAATCGAGAATTCGTGCACTCTCGAGACTGCGGGAAGCGGGAATCGAAGCAGGAATCAACTGCATGCCGGTGCTCCCCGGAATTACAGATAATCCATCGGATCTGGACGCGTTGGTAAAGCGCGTCTCCGAAGCGGGCGCGGTTTCTGTCGGAGCTTGCGCGGTCCGACTGCAATCCGCCGCGCGGAAGCGCTACCTGCCGTTCATCGAGCAGGAGTTTCCGCATCTCGCCGAGCGCTATCGCAATACTTACGGGCACAGCGCGTACGCGGGAGAGAAGTACCGCGAGGGGCTGGCGAAATTTTTCCAGAAGCTGTGCGCGAAGTACGGAGTACGCGGCTGGTCCAGTCGTGAAGACGAAGAAGGGGACGAGGCGCTTGGCGCTCTCGTCCCCCCAAAACAGCTTAGCCTCGACCTCTAGCTCGAGGCGCGGGCGAAGCTATTTCTTCGTCGTATCGCTGACAGTCTTCTTCGCGACTTTGCGATGAGTCTTGCCGGCCGCGACATGTTCCTTCTTCTCGGTCTTCATGCTCTCGCCCTCGGCCTTCGCCTCCGACGCCATTCCGCCCGAGCTGTTTTCACTGCCCATGGCGCCAGTGCCGCCGCCGCGGGTCGGCGCATTGTCGTTCGGCCCGAAGCCAATATTCATCGCGACGAGCAACGCCTGGGCGTTGTTAGCCGAGTTGAATTTCTTGGCGCAGGTCGCGATCGCACGACGGGTCTGCGGGCCGTAGTGGCCGTCGACGTTCGTCACACCGCATCCCTGATCGCGCAGCTCCTGCTGCAGGGCAAGGAATTGGATCTTGGACAGTCCAGCCTGAGCGGAAGCCAGGGCTGGGCCAGCCATTAATGCGATTACAGCGATGGTCTTCTTCATTTTGAAACGCCTCCGATCAGGTATGGTCTCTTCACCTAAGAGTAAAGAGTTGCCGTCCAGTTGCAAGGTCTACGCCGACATAGGAACTTCGCAGCAATGTCTACGCCTGCGGGAGTATTTTCGCTGCAACAAATGGACAAACAAAACGCCCGACTCGCAAGGAGTCGGGCGTTTCTGCTCGGGAGAAATCAGCTCTAGCGAAGAGCCTGGATGATCAGGGCGCCGACTGCGAGCAGCGCCACGGTGATTGCGATCGCCGAAACCGGCGTGATCTGCTTCCACCAGTTGGTGGCGGTGCCGGGAGTATCGGGCAGCGAGGCCATGATACGCTGCTGAACGCCAACCGGCGTCACGCGGCGACGAAGCATCTCGCTCTCGGCGTTGATCCGCGTCCAGAGCTCGACCTTCGACTTGCCCTCGACTTCGCTGGCGCGCATTACGTCGACTTCGCCATCAAGCCAGTCATGCAGGAGTCCGTGACCGGTAGATCCGTTTAACGGAACTTCGCGGTCATAAAGCCGCTCGGCGGGCTTGTCCTTTCTTTCAGCGGGCTCGCGGCCCGGAATCTTTTCGTTTCTCTCGAAACCAGCGTCATCAAACATCATGCGTACTTCTCCTCGAGCAGTTGTTGGAGCGCCTCTCGCGCCCGATGCACTCGCATCTTTAGCGCGCCAACCGTCGTTTCCAGTAACAGCGCCATCTCCTCGTACGATCTTCCCTCAACGTGCTTCATCACGAACGCTTCACGCAGCGAGGGAGCGAGTCTGGCCAGAGCAAACTGCAAGTCCGTACGCAGCTCGTTGCGGTCCATCTCTTCTTCCGGCGTCGAGTACGTCGAGGGCTGATCGTCCTCGTCGTAACTCACGTGCGTTCGCCGAATGTTCTTGAGCCAATCTTTGCAGCTATTTGCGACGATTCGAAAAACCCACGCATCGAATCGACCGCGAACTTCGCCTAGATGCTGATAGGCTTTTATAAAAGACGCTTGGAGTATGTCTTCCGCCACATCGGGACTTCCAGTCATGCCAAGTGCATGTCGGTACAGAGGATCGCTGTAGCGGGTTATCAGAACCGCAAACGCATCCTTGTGACCAGCCAAAACCTTGGCGATAACTTCCTGATCGGCATCGATTTGCGGCGCCGCTGCATCCGGCGTCGCGCCTCCAGCGCCCAGCACCTGAGCACCCTGATTTTGCAGCGGTGTGGCTGTCATCTTCACCTGCCTAGTGTAACCCCTTTGCCAGCGCGTGCAAAGGCCCAAATGGCGACGGGATAACACCTTATCACCGTTACGCCCTTCTGACGACTAGTCACTTGTGGAAGCAACCAAGCTACCTGAGCCTGACCAAATATAGGTGCTCGAGGGCAAAGTCAGCGTGGTATCGCCTGCCTTCACGGTCACTATCCGCGCGATACCGGCGATACCGCTGATTGAAATGGGAGACTTTGCCGTCGATGGCGGCCTTTGCGAGCAGCGACTCCAGCGCTTCCGGCTTCAAGTGACCCTCGGAATTGAAGCTAACGAGAGCGTATCTGGCCGCCGAATCGGCCAACAGTCCCGAAAAGAGCCTTTGCACGCGTCGCCCGTGCGACCACTGGCTCCTTCCCTCCTCCCCGGCCAGCAGTCCGACCTTGCCGCGGATCGCCGGCGCCATATCGGACCAACCGCGCGCCAGGATCTCAGGTATATGGTAGTAGGCGACGTACTGGCGGGAGTTGTACGGCGGATCGATGTACAGCAAGTCGACCTCGCCGATGTTTCTCGCCGCCTCCGTCGCATCCATTAGATGCGCCCGGGCCGGCTGCGCTCCTTTGATGGGCACCTCCGGCGCGATCTCAAAGGGGCGGCGCGCATTTGGTTGCCAGCGCTTCATGTACGACGCGTACACGCCGGCGGTATTAGCGACTCTGTCCGCTCCTTCTATGATGGCGGCAAGGAGCAGGTAGTAGTCGTCGTCACCGATCTTCCGCTCCTTTCGCCAGGCGTCCAACGCCTCGCGTGACGCATCGATGCGCCCTGCATTCTCGGGGGTGAAATACATCCTCCCTGCGCTCGTGGTCCCGCCCGCCGGGGAGAAGTGTCGACTGATGAAACCAACCTTCGGTTCCACGCGCGCCAGCTCGCCAGCCATTTCCTTCAGCAAAGGATCCGCGGCATCGGCAACCACGTACGCGCGCTGAAACACGTACGACGACATGAGCAGGTCGCTCGAGTACACGCGCCATCCTTCCGATTTGAGCGCTCTGCTCACGCTGGCGGTGCCCGCGAAGGCGTCGTGGACCGACCCGACCGCAATCCTTTCCTTCTCCAGTGTGCGGAGAATGAAGGTTAGGAGTCGGGTTTTGTTTCCGATGTACCTCATGATGCAAAGGGGGCGAGGTTGTTGGCCTCGCCCCCGGAGCTCTGTATCAGGCCGACATTATGGGCAAAGCTGCGTCGGCGTCAACGCGGGTATGTCGACCTTTGGAATGGCGAACCCATAGGTGGAATTGAGCGCGTCGGCGGCAGCGTTGGCAATTGCCTGCTGGCCATCTGCCGTCGGGTGAATCCCATCGAGGCTGATGTACTGTCCAAACGGCCTCGTGCAGGAAAGGAAGTTCGGCAAACTGAAATGAGTCTTCGCCGCGACAAATGAGGCTAGCGCTGTGTTCAGATCGAGGTACGACCAACCGTGTGCGGTCGCCGTCGCCACAATGTGGGCGTTCATCTGGCGAATGAGATTGTCGACGAAAGCAGTGTCTGTCGGAGTGAGAATGAAATCCGCGGCCTGCGGATTGTCGGTGCAGCTGAAGTTGTAGGGCTTCGGGCTTCCCAGTGCGGTAAGAACTTTGCCGAAGGCGTAAATCAGGTTGTTGTTCCCCTGACAATCAGCGTTCACGATGATCCCAAACTGCTGAAATGCGGCTGCGTTTAGATAGAAATCGTCGCCCGGGTAAACGCCGACGAGGCTGGGAATCAAAGGAACCGAAACGAGCAGTGCCTTGGCGCCGGTCTTGTCGACGCTGTCGACGATCGCATCGTACTGTGGCTGCCACAGCGTGATCGGATAGAACGTGAACGTGCCGTCTGGCTGACGATACTGCTGCGCGGGCACCAGAATCCCGCCGGTCACCGAGCGCAGGACTTCGTTCGCGCCCAATTCCACCGAGACTAGCGTTGGCTTCTGCAGCATCATCTCCGTAACCTGGCTTTGCTTGGCCTGCAGCACCGCCTTGTACAAGCGCTTGCGCTGGTCCGGTTCGATGGTGGTCGGGGCAGCAGCTACAGTGTCGGGAGTTACGCGCAGCGCAGCGTAGGTCGTCGCTCCGTCAATCGCGACGTTATTGGTCGGCAGCGTAGTAGCGCCGAGCAGAGCGCAGATTTGATCGTTGGCGTTGATGGCGGGATACTGCGAGCCGCTCAATCTTCTCTGGAACTGCAAGGGCGCGATGAGTGGCGAATAGCAGCCCGGCCCCTGCACGAGCGGCGTGCTAAAGCTCGGCGCGAAAGCCTGGTGCGCGAGAAGCGCCGGCCATGCGTGTTGCTGTGACGCGTAATACACTCCGTCGGACTGGACTCCCATGCTGACGCTGGTGCCGATCGAGACAAACCTCTGGAATGCCGCTTGTCCGGCCGGACCCGTTGTCCTGTCCTGACTGCACGCAGCGAGGACGACGAGAGCGAGAGCACCAGCAAAGAAAGACCACTTACGCTTCATAGCAACTCCTCAGGGGTGATCGAGGGAGGGAGCGAGGCGAGGCAGGAAACAGGCGGCTGATAATATCTGTAATCACCCAAAGGCGCGCCACCCCAGCGTGCGAATCGCCGCGCCGTGCTCATCGAGCTTGGGCGGTGACAGTCTCACCGATCCCGGCACACTCGGCGGAACTCCGGTGCGAGCGTTCGCATCCGAGCCATCGAGAGTCTCCGCCACAGTTTTGACTAAACCACTCGGGACGCTTACTGCCTGGAGTCGATCGATCCAGTGTTGCGCGCCCATTTCCTTCACACGCGCGGCGAGCGCGTCGACGATCATCTCACGGTTCTCGACGCGGCCCGCATTCGTTTGCAGCGATTCGTCATCAGCCAGTTGCTGCAGACCAAGGGCGTCTGCGCACGCACGCCATTGTCCATCGCTCCCGACTGCGATCACGAACGGCCGGTCAGCCGCATCGAACAATTGATAAGGAACGAGATTCGGATGCGCGTTGCCCCAGCGCCTTGCATCTTCGCCGGAAACCAGAACGTTTTGCGCGACGTTGACGAGAGCTGCACGGGCGCTCTCGGCGAGTGACACGTTGATTCGCCTCTTGTCGGGAGCGACCGGTCCACCGGCGCGATCGACAACCGCGGCGAGAATGGCGATCGCGGCATCCTTGCCGGCGATGACGTCGGCGAGAGCGACGCCGACCTTCATCGGCGATCCCTCTCGCTCGCCAGTGATCGACATCCAGCCGCACTCGGCCTGAACGACGAAGTCGTATCCGGGGCGCGTACTATCTGTGCCGAATCCGGAGATCGTGCACCAGATGAGCGACGAATAGCGGGCGAGGAGCTCGTCCGGGTCGAAGCCCAGACGCTCAAGTGACCCGGGGAGAAAATTGTCGAGCACGACATCGGCATCGCGGATGAGCTCGAGCACAACCTTCCGATCGTGAGGGTCGGCCAAGTCTACGGCGATGCTTTTCTTGTTGCGGTTGATTGCCAGGAAGTAGGCGCTTTGGCCGTCCGAGTCGAAGGGCGGTCCCCAACCGCGCGTTTCGTCGCCCTCGCCCGGCCTTTCGACTTTAATGACGTCGGCGCCGAGGTCGCCAAGAATCATCGAGCAGACCGGGCCGGCTAGGACTCGACTCAGGTCAAGAACTTTAAGCCTCATTTGCCTCGCATGCCGCGTTACTGTTGTACGTATGTCGCGAGACTGGCGTAAATGAGCCCTCAGATTGGCGCAAGGAGACCATCGGCGAAGCCACGTTACCCCACCTTGTTTTAGTCACGAAAAATCATATACTTAGCGCCGTTCGAGCCCATTTCGGGGCTAGACCCTACTTCTGTGATGTTCAGATCCGTCAGCACCACCCTTGTTCGCTGACCGGAGCCCATAAATGATAGATAAAGAAAAGACCGCAGCTGCTACTGCTACAGCACCTGCCCCAGCCGTTGGCGCACCCGTGACGCCGCCGCCGGTCCCGCCGAAGCGCAGCCCGGGGCACCGTGGCGCCGACGTAAAGGATACGGTCGCCGAAATGGCGGCCAAGGCGCATGAGATCAGCCTCGAGGCCGGAAGCAAGATGGCCGCAGCGATGAAGGACGTGATCGGCGCCGCTGCCGGACTTACCGGCCTCGTCATCGAGAGCGCCCGTGATCTCCTGCAGTACATGGTTCGTCGCGGCCAGATGACGCAAGAGGAAGCCGACAAGCTGATGCGTGAGGTCGAAGCGTCGCACGCCAAGCGGAAGCCACCGGCACCACCCGCCTCACTTGGCGCAAGAGGTCCCGCCGAGACGACGTCTCACGCAACGCACTCAGCACACTCAGCACATGCCAGTCACACAGCGCACGCCAGCCACACGGCGCACGCCGGTCACGCCGCGCCCGTTAGACACGCACCAGCACCAGCCAAGCACGCCACCGCGAAGCATTCAGCTCCGGCCAAAAAGCCCGCTGCCAAAAAGCCGACTATGAAACCCGCGGCGAAGAAACACACAGCGAAAGCCGCGACGAAATCAAAGCCGAAAGCTTCGGGCAAAGCGAAAAGAAGGTAGGCCGTGGCGATTCCGCGTGGCGATGCGGTCGCGCTCGCCCGCGCCCTGATAAAAATCGACTCCAGAAATCCCACCCTCGCGCCTGACTCGCCGGGCGAGGGCGAATGCGCTCGCTTCCTGGCATCGGTTCTCGATGATTGGGGCTTTTCTGTCGGGTTGTTGGAGACTGGTGTCCCGAACCGCCCCAACGTCGTCGCTCGAATCGGCCCGAATGACGCGCCGGCGTTGATGCTCAACGGCCACCTTGATGTCGTCGGCGTCGAAGGCATGGTGCACGAGCCATTCGGCGCCGAGCTGCGCGATGGTCGTATCTATGGTCGTGGATCTGGGGACATGAAAGCTGGTGTCGCCTCAATGTGCGCCGCGGCGGTCGCTGGGGCCGGCACGCGATCCGAAAGGCAGATCCTCGTCACCGCTGTCGTCGACGAGGAATACGAGAGCCTCGGCACGCGCGCGTTGTTGTCAGCGGGAGTGCGTGCCGAGGCAGCGATTATCACCGAGCCGACCAGACTCGCAATCTGTCCAGCGCACCGCGGCTTCGTGTGGATGGATGTCGCCTTCAAGGGAAGAGCGGCGCACGGCAGCCGCTACGACATCGGCGTCGACGCCATCACCCACGCCGGACTGGTGCTAGCGGAGCTGGACAAGCTCGAGCAGACCCGCGAGGCGGGGCCACGCCATCCCTTGCTCGGCCGCGGATCGCTGCACGCGTCGACAATTTCCGGCGGCGTCGGTTTGTCCACTTATCCGGAAGAATGCAGATTGGCCATCGAGCGCCGTACGCTCCCCGGTGAATCAGCCGAGAAGGCGATGAAAGAGATTACGGATGCGTGCGCGGCGGTACGTGCCAGTCACCTACGCCTCGACGCGCGAGTTACATTGACTACTGCGCAGCTGCCGAGCGATGTCGCGGTCGATTCCCTCATCGTGGAGAGATTGAGCAAGGCGCTGCAGCGCGAGAAGGTACCGCTCCGGATCGAAGGACTCTCAGCCTGGACCGACGCGGCCTTGCTCAACGAGGCGGGGGTGCCGACGATTTGCTTCGGTCCGGGAGACATCGCGCTGGCGCACGCAGCGGAAGAGTTTGTGCAGGTGGAAGAGATCGAGGTCGCAACGCAAGTCCTGACGACAGTCGTTAGAGAGTGGTGCAGCGGCGAAGGCTGAGGGGATCTCAGTGACAGAGTGGAATCACAAGCAATACGATTTGCTCGAGCGGGCGATCATGAACGGGAAGCAGATCGCCGCTTATCGTCGCGGGACCGAGTACGTCGTCGTACCGCGAAGATTACGCATGATCAGCGGACGGGAAGCGGTCGAAGCGATGCATCCCACGACCGGCGAACAGATCACGTTGTTTCTCGACGAGATGGATAGCTTCGAGGTAGTGCGTTGACTCGCGGGAAGGCAAAAGCGGGCGACCTCGTCGCCATCTACGCCGACGAATCCTGCCTTGGCAACGGCCGTGAGGGAGAAAATCCCGGCGGCGCGGGCGGCATGATCGAGTGGCTTCATCCCAGGTCCAACGAAGTGACCCGCTACGATTACTGGATCTCCGAGCCGGCGACGACCAACAATCGCATGGCTCTCCGTTCCGTCATTGAGGCGTTTCGGGAGATCTCCCGCCGAGGCAATACATATAAAGTCTTGTTCACCAGCGATTCGAAGTACATCGTCGAAGGGATGAATTCGTGGGTGCCGGATTGGAAGAAGCGCGATTGGAAGAGAAAGAGTGGAAAGCTCGAGAACGTGGAGCTCTGGAAGGAAGCCGATGCGGCGGTGGGAACCCACGAAGTGCAGTGGCGGTGGGTGCGTGGCCACGCCGGCCATCCGCAAAACGAGTATGCCAACTTCCTTGCGACACGCGCGGCAACGGAACAATCGAATTCCGGGGGGTTACGGCAATCATCGTTTGATGCGTGGCTCGAGGAGACCAATGCGGGAGTTGCTCCCTTGAAACCGACGGCTCCCTTCCCCGATCTTCATTCATTCCGGCCGACCAAGCGGACATGGACGACCTAGACAGACTCTTCCAACGACTGGTGCACAATATCAGAAACGGCCACGCCGAGTATCTCAGCGTGCCGTTCACTGTCCAGGAGTTGTACGATACGCTGGTCCCCTACCGTCACTATCGCCGCGACCTCGGCATCGAGACCAATCAGGATTACGAAGCGGCGGTGACTCGCCTGCTTTCCGGAGAGAAGGGATACGTCCGCGCCGACAAGGCGATGCAGGATCGGCTCAAAAAGGAAATCGAATCGCCCCACGCCGATGTCGGAGCGTTCCGTGATTACGCCGAAACGAGAATCTCTCTCGCCCCCGACGCGCTGCAGAAACTCGGCGTCGCGATCCCATCCCAGAATGCAGGCGGATTCGCCGGAAACGGCAACGGCGGCGCACCCGGCCAGGCGGGAACGTCGTTTACCCTTCCCGGCACGATGGAAGTCGCCGAGGGGTGCAAGTTCTGCGGCGGGACTCTTCCCGAAGGCCGCGCCGTCACATTCTGCCCGCACTGCGGACAGAACCTTGCGGCGAAGCACTGCGCGGGGTGCGGCGCCGAGCTCGATCCAGTCTGGAAGTTTTGCATCAATTGCGGGAAGAGGGCGTAAACTGCGAACTGGGAACGACACTCCTCGCTGACTGCTGGCAGTGTTCAGTTACCCCCGACCGCTCACTACCTTTAATAAAATGCCAGTACCGTCCAGCTCTCCCGGCGTAGTCTTCCTTTCCGCCGTCCGCACCCCGTTCGGCACCTTCGGCGGCAAGCTCAAGGACACGTCCCCCGTCGATCTTGCCGTTCTCGCATCCAAAAACGCGATCGATCGCGCCGGCATCACCCCCGATGACATCGATCAGACCATCTTCGGCAACGTTCTCTACACCACCAGCGATTCGATTTATTTCGCGCGCCATGTCGCGCTGAAATCAGGCGCGCGACAGGAAACTTCGGCGCTGACTCTCAATCGCCTCTGTGGATCCGGTTTCCAGGCTGTCGTCAGCGGCGCGCAGGAAATCCTCTTCGGCGACGCGCAGTTCTGCCTCGTCGGCGGCGCCGAGTCGATGTCGCAGGCGCCTCACGTAACCCGCGGTCTCCGCTGGGGAACCCCGCTCGGCAAGGCGCCGGTGATGGAAGACGTTTTGTGGGAGGGTCTCACCGATTCATTCGTTGGACTCGGCATGGCGGAGACCGCGGAGAATCTCGCTGAGCGATACAAGCTCGATCGCGGCTGCGTCGACGAGTTCGCACTGAGATCGCAGCAGCTCTCCAATGCGGCGTGGGAAGAAGGAGTGTTTGACGACGAAGTCGTTCCGGTGCCGCTCACCAATCCCAAAACCGGAAAGCCAGAGGAGCTCGCGCGGGACGAACACATGCGGCCCGACACGACCGCCGAACGATTGGCTGCACTCAAACCGGTATTTCGGAAAGGCGGTGTGGTGACAGCCGGCAATGCGTCCGGCATTGGCGATGGCGCGGCGGCGATGGTCATTGCCAGCGAAAAAGTCGCGCGCGATCGCAAGCTCAAGCCGCTCGGACGGTTGATATCGTGGGGAGTGGCGGGCGTCGATCCGTCGGTGATGGGAATCGGACCGGTTCCGGCGTCAAAGGCTGCGCTCGCCAAAGCGGGCTTGTCCATGAAGGACATGGAACTGATCGAGGTAAACGAAGCTTTCGCCGCCCAGACCTGCGCCGTCGAGCGCGAGCTTTCGCTCCCGCGCGAGCGGCTGAACGTCCACGGCGGAGCGATTGCGCTGAGCCATCCGCTCGCCGCATCCGGCGCGCGGATAACGGCCCATCTACTGCATGCCTTACGCGCCCAAGGAAAGCGATACGGGCTGGGCACCGCATGTATCGGCGGTGGTCAGGGGATCGCGGTGGTCGTCGAATCCATTCATTAGACTGCGCTCGCCGCAGCGATCGAGGAAAATATGAACCGACAACTAAGAGCCCTCGCCGCGGCGTCGGCCGCCGCGTTGCTGGCGGCATGCGCAACTGTGGGCGGCGGGCCCGGGGGGACAGTAACGAATGGCGGCGGAACCCCGACGAACCAGAACGTCGGCCGGCCCGATGTAATCTGGCCGATCAAGGTCCGCGAGCACGTCGACCTGTGGCTGCACGGCTTCGCCATGCTCCAGGAAGACACCACCTTCGTTCCTTTCTTCAAGCGTGGTTACGGCACGGACATGACCGTTCTCAAGAACAGAGCTAACGTCGTAACCCAGCTCGACGCCAATCGCGACAGGCTGCGCGCGCGTCTGGCCGTCAATCCGCAGTTGATAAATGCGCAGTTCGTTCCGCTCAACTTCTCCTCATGGAGCGAGCTCGCTCAGACAGTCGATCTTTTCATTCGGTCCAACGGTGACCCGCGCGCGGCGTCGTCGCAGCAGCAGGCCAACGCGATCGCGTTCCTCGCCGCTTACTTCCAGACCGGTCCCGA
The DNA here is from genome assembly GCA_003221805.1 of Gemmatimonadota bacterium. Lineage (GTDB taxonomy): Bacteria > Gemmatimonadota > Gemmatimonadetes > Gemmatimonadales > Gemmatimonadaceae > UBA4720. Next base: position 13,801 of record QHUA01000141.1, on the reverse strand, counting down.
CCGTGATTGGCTTCGCCTATTCGTCCAATCGCTGACCGACGAGAGCAACCGTTTTTACCACTCCTATTGGCAGCAGCAGCAGCGTGAGCGCGGTAACGTCCTCGAGCTTGCCGACACTCTGTGGCAGCGGACCTATCGTCCACGTATGCAACGCTTCTTCAGCAACACACAGCAGGCACAGGGTGACATCCTCCTGTCGCTGCCGCTGGACGGCGAGGGCAGAACTCAAACGAACGGCACTCGATCGAATACGATCACGGTAACATTCCCCGACCGGCCAAACGATGCGATTGAAGCGATCTACGTGATCGCGCACGAAGCGATCAGTCAGCTCGCCAGCACCGCTGTCACCGACAACATCACTCCTGAGCAACGCCGCTCCGGACTCGGCGAGCGTTATCAGAGCTCGGCGGCGGTCAGAGGCGGGGCGTTGCTGATTCAACGCACATCGCCGGAGATTCTCGACGGGTACATGCGATACTACCTGCGCTCAGTAAACAGGCCGGTTGGGTCCAACCTTCAGACGACGTTCACATCCACGTTTGCGATTCCCGACACCATTCGCGATGCCATTGCCCGCCAGCTGGACGTCGTACTGGGAGGGATTTAGCAGATATAATTCTGCATGGCTGATGAGAACTCTTCGCTGCCCGCGTCTTCTCCGATGCGGCAGCCGCCTTTGGATCGACAGGCGCTCGAGCGCGTACTTGCCCGGGCCGCGGAGCTGCAGGGCGCGAGCGCGATGCCCGAATCGGGCGACCTGATCACCGAGAGCCAGCTTCTCGAGATCGGAAATGAAGTTGGTTTGGCGCCCGCTGTTCTGAATCAGGCGTTGGCGGAAGAGAGAACGCGCATCAACGTTCCGGAGGAGCGGGGCCTGGTGGCGCAAATCGCCGGTGCCGGATTCGCGAGTGCCACCAGAACGGTTCCCGGGACGCCGCGCGACATTCTCGCCACCATCGACTCCTGGATGCAACGCGACGAATGTCTTCAGGTGCAGCGACGCTTCGCTGACAGAATCACCTGGGAACCCCAGCGCGGACTCTTCGGAAAGCTGCGCCGCACGGTCAACGTCAGCGGGCACGGCTATTATTTGATGGATGCGGGACAGGTATCAGCAACGGTGCTCGCGGTCGATGCTTCCCGCGTCGTAGTGAGACTCGACGCCGACATTCACGCCAGCAGGGCGCGTCGCGTCGGGATCGGAGGATTTGTAACCGCAATGGGAGCCGCCGCCAGCGGAATTGTCGGCCTCGGGTTGGTCATCGCCCACCTGCCGCTGTTCATCGCCGCCGGCGCGGCGGTCCTCCCTTTTGCGGGCAGCACGTTCGCCGGTTATAAGGTGGCGCGCACACACCGCGGGGTCCTTTCCAGCGTCCAGCTCGCGCTCGAGCAGATTCTCGATCGACTGGAGCACGGCGAGTTCGAGCGGTCCGCCGGGCTGCTCGGCGCGCTTGCTTCGCGAGCGCGGTTGCCGCGAGGATAGATTAGACCGAAATCGCTCCTTGAGCCTTCGATGAAAAAGATCGAAAAGGTCGGCGTCCTCGGTGGAGGATTGATGGGCAGCGGCATCGCTCAGGTCTCGGCCGCCGCTGGTTTTCCAACGACGGTCCGCGAGATCTCGGAAGCGCTGTGCGCCAAAAGTCGACAGTCGATCGAGAAAACCCTCGCCAAAGGAATCGAGCGCGGTAAGGTGAGCGAAGGCGAGCGCGATAAGGCTCTCGCCAACCTCCGCTTCGTGACCGACTTGAAAGACCTCGCCGATTCGGATCTGTTCATCGAGGCAGTCGTCGAAGATCTGGAGGTTAAGAACACACTCTGGTCCCAGTTGGACAAAATCGCGCGACCGGAAGCGATCTTCGCGTCCAACACGTCGAGTCTGACGATCATTGCCATGGCGGCAGCCAGCGGACGACCCGATCGAATGCTCGGCCTCCACTTCTTCAACCCGGTACCGCTGATGAAGCTCGTCGAGGTCGTGCGGACCATCACCACCAGCGATGAGACCGAACAGCGCGCGATGGATTTCGTGCGCGCCCTCGGTAAGGAGCCGATTCGCGCCAAAGACAGCTCTGGCTTCATTGTGAACCTGCTGCTGGTTCCTTACATGATCGACGCGATCAAAGCGCTGGAGTCGAACGTCGGCTCCGTCGAGGACATCGATAAGGGGATGCAGCTGGGCGCAGGCCATCCCATGGGGCCGTTCACGCTTATCGACTTCGTCGGCCTCGATACCGTTTATAAGATCGCGGAGATCATGTTTACGGAGTACAGAGAGAGCCGCTACGCGCCGCCTCCGCTGCTGCGGCGGATGGTGCTGGCAGGCATGCTCGGCAAGAAGTCCGGGAAAGGGTTTTACGACTACTCTTCCAACCCACCCCGGGTCAGCAACCTCGGACTGTGAGCGTTTCCGGATTCCGCGGCTACTTTCGCGAAGACGAGCTGGCCCGCGCGGTTTACTCTGAGGCGGCCGGGATCGCCCGTGCGATTCCTTCGGCCGTCGCAGTACCGGTCGATGCAGAAGATGTCGTCGTCTTGGTGAAGTGGGCCGCCGAATCGGGGAGCGCGCTCATTCCGCGCGGCTCGGGCAGCAGCATGTCCGGTGCAGCGGTCGGATCAGGAGTCGTGGCCGATCTGTCACGCATCAATCATCTTGGCAGAATCGACGAGCGTGATCGGACGGTCTGGGCCGAGCCGGGAGTTCTTTGGTCGACCCTCGATGTGGCTGCACGCAGAAAGGGACTTCGCTTTCCAGTAGATCCGTCGAGCGGAAAATTTTGTACGCTCGGCGGAATGGTCGCGACCAATGCGGCCGGCGCTCACTCACTCCGTTATGGATCGACGCGCGCCTGGGTTTACGCGCTCGACTGCGTCTTCAGCGATGGTGATCGCGCGGTGATCACGCGTGGAGAGCCGCCCCCAAAGCGGATAGAGGCAATCAATCGATTCATGCGCGATGTCCACGGCGAGATCGTGTCCAGCGACAAGCGTCGGCCGATCATGCATCTCGGAGTCCGCAAGGAATCCTCCGGCTACGCGGTTCACGACTACGCCACCAAGGCTGATCTCGTCGATTTGCTGGTCGGAAGCGAAGGAACGCTGGCGATAATCGTCGGCATTCAGCTCAAGCTGGAGCCCGTACCCGCCGCGACGAGCAGTCTACTCGGAATCTTTGCCTCACTCGAGCAGGCAACCGTGGCGGCGACGAAAGCAGTCGAAGCCGGAGCGAGCGCGTGTGAGCTCCTCGACAAGACTTTTCTGGCGTATGCAGCGAGCGGGCAGCCGGCCGGCTCGAAATTCAAACTGACGCAAGGCGCCGCCGCGGTTCTGCTCGCGGAAGTAGAAGCCTCCAGCGTCGATTCGGCGGCTGCGGCTGCGCAGGATTTGGCCCGGGCATTCCGGCAGGCCGGTGCGACCGATGTTGACGTCGCACTGACGAGCGAAGCGGAACACGACATCTGGGAGCTACGTCACGCCGCGAGCCCGATTCTCGCCGGCCTCGAGCACTCGACGTCGATGCAGTTCATCGAGGATGGCGCGGTGCCGCTGGCGAAACTTCCGGATTACGTCCAGGGAGTCCGGCAGGCGCTTGCGGAGCGCGAGGTGAGCGGCGTGATTTTCGGACACGCCGGCGACGCGCACGTCCACGTCAATCCGCTCGTCGATGTCACTCAAGCCGATTGGCGCGACCGGGTTGATCGCCTGCTTGACGATGTCGTCGCTCTCACCGCCCGGCTTGGCGGAACGCTCACCGGAGAGCACGGCGACGGAAGGATCCGCACTCCCTTACTCAGTCGCGTCTGGCACAAGGACGCGATAAGGGCATTCGGCCTCATCAAGAACGCCTTCGATCCGCGAAACATTCTGAATCCTGGCGTGAAGGTTCCGCTCAAAGACCAAAAGCCGATCAACGACATCAAATACGACCCATTGCTTCCGGCGTTGCCGGAGAAAGCGAGAGCAGCGCTCGACGATGTCGTCAATGAGCGAGCGTACGATCGGTTCCGGCTGTCGCTGATCGGCGGAACTTCTTAGCTTTCTCGCGCTCGCGGGGCCTGATGGGAGGCTCGCAGCCCCCAGCCGCTCCGCCCAACGCACCTGGCTGGTAGTCTTCAGTTTTTTTCTCTCCAGAGTATCCGCCTTGTACTATACCGAACCAGTCATAACTCTCGTCGCGCGCCCGACTTTCGTCGAGCCCGATCATCTTCAGGTCCGCTGGCTTGGAGAGAGCACCGACGGCGAGAAGCTAGCCGAATTTGCAGGCCGCCTCTGTTACATGAGCCAGAAGAACCCGGCGAACCGTGCGACGCGCGAGTACCTCGAGAACATCAAGAAGCAGGGTCACGGCAGCGTCCTCGAGCACGCCAACTATTCACTCCTTCTCGAAGGGGTGAGTCGATCGCTAACCCACGAGTTAGTCAGGCATCGAGCCGGCTTCGCTTATAGTCAGCTGAGTCAGAGGTACGTCGACGAGTCTGACGCCAATTTCGTCGTGCCGCCGGCGATCGTCGGCGACGATTCGCTGGAGAAAGAGTGGCGAGGTCAGATCGACGAAGCTCAGAAAAGCTACGTCCGGCTGGTCGAGCACCTGATGGAGCGCTACGGGTGGGTCGGAGATAAAGTCCATCGCCGGAAAATGGCGCGCGAGGCGGCGCGTGGCGTTCTTCCCAACTCCACGGAGACGAAAATCGTGGTGACCGCCAACGCGAGAGCGTGGCGGACGATGCTGGAGCTGCGATCGAGCGAAGGAGCCGAGCTCGAGATTCGTCGCTGCGCGGTGGTGATGCTGAAGCTTCTCCAGAAAGAGTCTCCCGCTTTCTTCTCGGACTTCGAGATCTATCAGGCCGAGGATCGTCGCGAGGCCGCGAGGATCGTCTACCACAAGGTCTGATCCCGAAAATTTTTTCCCGAGAGCTCCCAAAAAAAAAATTCGGCGAAAATTTTTTTTCCGGAACCGCGGAATAATTATTGCGCCACTTCGTCGACGTTTATATACTCGGTCCGATGAATCGAGCGCGAAAATTTTTGTAGGGGGTAGATGACTCTCATCGGTCTCGCCTACAACCAGAAGCCCGAGCCAACCGAGCTCGCCAGCCCAGTGGGAGAGGGCGACCGTCAGGAAGACGGGGAGCTTGCGCGTCCCGATGATGAACCTCCCAGTAGAATCTTTGGACTCTCTATCGCGCAGCTAATCGCCCGCGATGAATTCGCGGAGTGGGACGCACCGGCGACGATCGCAGCCGTTGAATCGGCGCTCTCTCAGCTCGGAAAGGTCGTCCGCCTCGAAGCCACCGAGGATTTTCCGGAGCGGCTTCGCCAGACGAGACCGGACATCGTCTTCAACATCGCCGAAGGCTTTCGCGGAGTGAACCGCGAAGCCCACGTTCTTCACTCTTACTCTCTGCCTCGATAAAGCGAGAGCGAAGGAGACGCTGGGCTTCCACGGAATTGCAACTCCGCGGTTTGCGGTCGTTGAGAATCTCACGGATCTCCAGATACGGACTGCGGACCTGCTGCTTCCTCTGTTTGTAAAGCCTTTACACGAAGGATCATCGAAGGGGATTACTGACAGGAATTTGTGTTGGGATCGATCCAAGCTCCTCGCGCAGGCGAAGCTTCTCCTCGAGCATTACAGGCAGCCAGTGCTAGTCGAGGAGTATCTGCCCGGCGAGGAGTTCACTTGCGCCGTGCTTGGCAATGGTGACGAAGCGACGGTGCTTCCAATCGTCGGAATGAATTTCGAGGCGCTTCCGGAAGGAGCACTCCCCATCTACGGCTTCGACGCGAAGTTCGTGTGGGATCGTCCTGAGAATCCGCTCGATATTTTCCAGTGTCCGGCGCGTATCACGAGTAAGCTTCGGGCGTCTATTGAGCGAGTTACGCTCGACGCTTTCCGCATGCTTGGCTGCAGAGACTGGGCGAGAATCGATGTCCGCCTCGACGCTGGTGGGAAGCCAAATGTGCTGGAGGTGAATCCGCTGCCGGGAATTCTTCCCGATCCGGTGGATAACTCGTGTCTGCCGAAAGCGGCACGAGCGGCGGGAATCGGCTACGACGAGCTCATTCAGAGTTGTTTGAAATACGCTGCTGCGCGACAGGGAGTCGATCTGGACGGATCCAGCTCCTCGAGACAGGCAACACCCGGCGAACGCGCACTTGTAGCCGGCGGATTGGCGTGACCTACAGAAGACGGAGGAACACGCGATGAAAATTGCATTGTTGTTCGACGGTCTCTCGGCCCTCGGCAAAGCACCGGAGGTTCAGCTGCTCGACTCCATCGAAGCGGTGGAGAGCGCTCTCCTCGACTGGGCACCGGAGGTCGTTCGCGTCCCCGTCACCACCGATGGCCGCTGGGTCGAGCGCGTCCGAAGAGGAAAGTTCGACCTGATCTTCAATCTCGTCGAGGGCATCGATGGGGAGGCGATTTACGAGCCGATGGTCATATCGGTGCTCGAGCTCCTTGGCATCCCATTCACCGGCAGCTCGAGCTGGACGACAGGCCTCACCTTGAGAAAGAACGTCGTCAACGGAGTTCTCGATCGTGCCGGCTTACCGGTACCGCGGTGGACTCACGTCCGGCGCGGCGAGGAAGTCTCGAGCGTCGGATTTCCCGCCATCTGCAAGCCGGTGGCGGAAGATGCGTCGGTTGGAATCGAGCAGCGCTCGGTCGTGAGAAGCATGCGGGCGCTCAACGCCAGAGTTCAGGCAATGTTCGATGGCTGGGACGAAGTGCTCATCCAGCGCTTCGTCGACGGGCGCGAGGTCAACGTCGGGATTCTGGGAGACGAGATTCTCCCGATTGCCGAGATCGACTTCGGCCAGATGCCGCAGGGAATGTGGCACATCGTGTCGTATCGGTCGAAGTGGGAGACGGGCAGTGACGAGGACCTCGGCGCGAAGCCGAATTGCCCCGCCGATCTGTCGGAGGATCTCGCCAACGAGATCGTCTCCATCGCCCGCGCCGCCTGGAGCGTGGTGGGTGGCGAGGCGTACGGCCGCTGCGATTTCCGCATCGATCACTCGGGCCGGCCATGGCTCCTCGAAGTGAACGCCAACCCGGATATCTCGCCAACGGCGGGTCTCGCTCGCATGGCGGGAGTCGCCACGCTGAGCTTCTCGGATCTCATTCGCAAAATTTGCGATCAGGCGATCGCCAAGCGCGGCGACAACTACCAGGAGCGTTGGGTCAAAACGCTTCGGCTCTCAGGACTCGGTTGATAGCTGTAATGGTTCGCGAAGGTTTGCAGGAATCCGGCATCGAGTCGTTCGTCGCCGGAGTATCGCCCCGATCCGAGGAGATTCGGATCATCTACAACGCCCCTCACGGGGCCGGAGTGGTGCAAGCATGAGCGATTGGCAGCAAATCATCAGGGATCAGAGCATCGCGACCCTCGAGAAGCTGGCCGACAAGTTCGGGCACGACGTCATCGACGTCGAGGGGCTGAAGCCGGCTTTCGACAACTTCCAGATGCGCATCACGCCAGCGGCGCTGGAGCAGATCAAGGAAGTCGGCGATCCGATGTGGAACCAGTACATCCCGACCGTCGAGGAGCTCCATGTCGTCGACGGCGTTATCGATTCGCTCGATGAGGACGGCGACTCGCCGGTGCCGAACATTACCCATCGCTATCCGGACCGCGCTCTTTTTCTGGTAAGTCCGGTCTGCGCTACTTACTGCCGCTTTTGCACCCGGCGCAGAAAGGTCGGCGATCCGGAGAAGATCCCGCTCAACCAGTACGAGTCGGCGTTCCAGTATCTGCGCGAGCACACCGAGATCCGCGACGTCATCCTGAGTGGCGGCGATCCGATGATGTTGAGCGATCGGCGGCTGGAGTACCTGTTCCAGCAGCTGCGCGCGATTCCCCACATCGAGATCATTCGCATCGGGAGCCGCATCACCTCGCACCTGCCCGAGCGCATCACGCCCGAGTTCTGCGAGATGGTGCAGAAGTACCACCCGATCTTCATGAACACGCACTTCAATCACCCGAGCGAGCTGACCCCGGCGGCGGTGGCCTCGCTCGACCGACTGTCCAAGGCCGGCGTGTCACTCGGTTGCCAAACCGTCCTCCTCAAGGGCGTCAATGACGACCCGAAGGTGATGATGAAGTTGATGCACGAGCTGCTCAAGGCGCGCGTTCGGCCCTACTACATATTCATGGCGGACCAGGTCGCGGGCGGAGAGCACTTCCGCACCACGGTTCAGAAGGGTCTCGAGATCATGCAAGCGCTGCGCGGCTGGACGTCGGGCCTGGCGGTACCGCAGTTCGTCATCGACTCGCCGGGAGGCGGAGGCAAGGTGCCGCTGCTGCCGGAATACCTGGAGTCGATCACGGACGACGAGGTGGTCTTCCGGAATTACGAAGGAAAGCGTTTCGTTTACAAGCAGCCGCGTCCGGCTCCGTCAGCACCGGCGGAAGTCGAGCCGGCTGCAGAAGTTGGAATCGTTCCAATCAGTCGCAGGAAAACCGCGGCGCCGCGGCGAACCAAGCGCAGGCGCGCGGCGGGCGAGTAAGGCCCACCCGTAAGAAAGGCCGGCTCCGGGCGAGCCGGCCTTTTTTTCTGCGGATTGCGGACTGCGGACTAACTGCTGCGGACTGCGGACCAACGGCACTGCTGATCGACGACTGACTGCGGATTGGGGGACTAACTTCGGACCGCGGACTAACTGCGGACTGCGGACTGACTGCGGGCTCCGGACAACGACAAGTCCGGGGTGCTCCGAGTTGGATTAAGGGTTCGAAGGTCGGATTAGGCGCCCCCGCTCGCGAGGGATTACGGCTAGGAGGATGCGACGGATCTCTTCGAGTTTCTCGAACCGATCGCGGACTATAGCCTCACCAAGGATAGGCTCGGCCGCCGTGTACCAAACCATACTTTCCCGGGCAGAGCCCAGCGCGTATTCGAAAATCCGGGCGCGGTCTCGGCCGGAGCTATGGGCGTAACCCTCTCCCAGGTTCGCTCCGATCGATCCAATGGCAGCGTAAAGCTGGCCCGCAATCTTCTCAGTCCCCTTATCGCGCTTTAGCTGTTCGGTGTCCTTCCACGCGTCTGCTATTAATGCACAAGCGAGCCGATAGGCGCGCATTCGCATCAACGGATCCCTGCTCTCCGACACCGTGCCCGGCGTGGCTGACTCGGTCATCCCTCAAGCTGCGATTACGCCGCCGACGAGGCGCAATCAGAAATAGGAACCGAAAGCCAATTCCATGCTTGTGTGGGAGCCATCTACCGGAACCACTTACTTCGGACCTACTGCGAACCGCGCAGCAATCGGCAACTCGCATAGTCCGCAGCTCGCAATTAGTCCTCAGTTCGCAGTTAGTCTCCCAATCCGTAGTCAGTCGTCGATCAGCAGTGCCGTTGGTCCGTAGTCCGCAGCAGTTAGTCCGCAGTCCGCAGTCAGGGAAGAAAATTCGTCGACTTGTGGGGTCGCTCCGTCAAAAGAGCATCATTGAGCGCCTCGAGCTCCGCTTGAATCTCCGCTCCTTCCATGTCGTCCTTGATCCGCGACAGATCCGGAGAAAAAATCGCTCGGGCGACTGAGATCGCGTCCTTGGCTCCCGCGACTGCCACGACATCGCCGGAGTGAATTACTTCGCGGCCGAGCGGGGTCGGGATTTGCTGATCGCCGCGCTTGATCGCCAGAACCGTGGCACCAGTCGCCCCGCGCAGATTGAGCTGCGCCAAGCTTCTGCCCACTGCGATGCTCCGCGGTACGACGCGAATTGCCACTGGCTCGCCGAGGCCCGGCAACACCGCATTCACATCTTCCAGCAGTTTTCCTTCGTCGGACACGCCGTCGGTTGAGGCCATCTGGTGTGCCAACGCCGAAGCGATGATTTGCGCGCCCGCCCGCGCGTGCCCCTGAAGATTGGCGGCATTTCTCCAGAGGGCGACCAGCATCACCAGTGTCAGCAGCCCAAGAACGAACGCACCCTGGTGCGGCGGCAAGAAGGGCTGCGTGATGGCGACGACGGGAATCCCGACCGCCAACAGTACCGCGATCTGCACCAGAATCACCAGCGCACGGCGCGGCGCATCGGCTGGATCGACCTTGCCCTTTTGCGCATCGGAAAAGGCACGACGAGCCAGGTGATTCCCCAGCGACTTGGCACTGGTGATCAGACCGTAGATCAGCGGCGCCGCGATTAGTCCGCTCACAAGCACGATCGCGAACCGTACACGGTCGGGTGCCATCCCGAGCATGTCACCGACCAATACGCTGAGGCGGTCGATCTCCACATCGACACCAATCACTAGCGCCGTGATGAGTGCCGCGTCGATCAGAATGATCCTGATGATGCGATTGGTTGCCGAGCGCTCGGTCGCGGGACGTGGAGCACTTCGCACACGCTCGATCCAGGACGTGTAAAGTGCGGCGACCGTTTGAATGGGTTCCGGGAGCCAATGATCGATCGATGCCGCGGCTTTATTGGAGAGTCTGATCAGGAGCGGCGTCGTCAGCGTCGTGATCGCTGAGACCGCGATCGCCACGGGATACATCCACCCACCGATTACACCGGACGCAACACCAACGCCGGCAATGATGAACGAGAACTCACCGATCTGGGCCAGGCTCATTCCTGCCTTGATCGCCGTACGGCGCCCGTGACCGGCGAGGAAGGCGCCGACCGTAACCGCGAGCACCTTTCCGAATATCACCGCTAGCGTCAACGCCAAAACGGCTCTCCAGTGCTCTGTCAGCGCGGTCGGATCGATCATCATCCCCACTGACACGAAGAAGATCGCCGCGAACATGTCGCGCACCGGCCGCACCAGATTCGATATCTCCGTTTCATGACCGGACTCGGCGATCAGCGATCCGGCGATGAACGCGCCGAGCGCGACGGAATAACCAAACGAGAGCGCGAGGAGGGCCGCGGCGAAGCAGATGCCAATGCTTGCGACCAGTGTCGTTTCAGGTCTGCCGAGCTTTTGTACTGCTCGGATCGCGCGCGGGACAGTCAGGATTCCGAATCCGATCAGCGGAGCGAGGAACATCACCAGTCGTACTGCTGTGAGCGCGAGCTCCGACGGTGAGATCGCGCCGGATCGCGCGATGGTCGTCAGGACCGTGAGCAGGAAGATTGCGAGCAGGTCCTCGATGATCAGAATTCCGAACACGAGCTCGGTGACGCGACCTCTTACGTTTTGCTCCTCGAAAGCCTTCACGATGATCGTCGTACTCGAGATGCCGACGATCGCGCCGCCAAAGATGCTTTCGACGCGGGTGAAGCCCAGCATCTGGCCAACGAGGTATCCCACCGACACAGTCACGCTGCACTCGAAGAGTGCTACTGCTCCGGCCTTCTGACTCACCTGCACCAGCTTTCGAATGCTGAACTCGAGGCCGAGTGAGAACATCAGCAGGATGACGCCGAGCTCGGAGAGAGCACGGACCGTTTGCGGATTCGCAACCAGCGGAATCGGGATGTGCGGGCCGATGATCATTCCCGCCAACAGGTAGCCGAACACGACCGGCTGCCGCAGTCGCTGGAAGACGACTGTCGCCACAGCGGCCACGCAAAGCACCACCGCCAGGTTTTGCAGGAATGAGTGTGAGTCCATTACTCGGTCGTCGGGATGTCGGAAGTTCGCCGGAAGCTCGTCGCTCAGGAACTATTATTGAAGCAGCAACCCTCGGTGCTCCGCCCTTCCCCGCATCGGAGTCGCCATCACTCGATTCGCTTCACGGTGCCGCTCTACCGAGGATTTATGCAGAGACACTCCCCTTTTGCAATGGCGATCTTCTGCCTGTGTGCCGGAGCAGCAGGCGCGCAAGGCGTCTCACAGCCCAGTGAATGGACCGGCGTGACCACCGCCATCGGTCGGGCCGGTGCGATTCAGCCCGACGGCGTGATGAAGTACAGCTTACCACGTAGCGACATGAACGTCTCGCTCGATGGAGTGACGCTTAAGCCCGCGCTTGCGCTCGGATCATGGGTTGCGTTCAAGCGCATCGATTCGAGTAACGCGCTGGTGATGGGCGATTTGGTTTTGGCAGAAGCGGAGGTGTCACCCGTAATCAGTGCGCTGCTGCAGGGAGATGTTTTTCAGACAGCGGTGCACAATCACCTGCTACGCGAATCACCGCGGGTGTCGTACGTCCATATCATGGCGCACGGGGAGGCAACGAAAATCGCGGCAGCAATTCGGAAGGCTTTGGATCTCACGGCGACACCAGCCGCCCCACCCGTGGCAGCTGCATCAGCCGCGATTGACCTGGACACTGCGGTGATCCATCGCGACCTGGGGATTGCGGGCAAAGTGAACGGTGGCGTCTATCAGGTCAGCGTTCCCCGACGGGAAACGATTCGAATGAATGGCGAAATCGTGCCGCCATCGATGGGCGTCTCGACTGCGATCAACTTCCAGCCCACTGGTAGCGGCCGCGCGGCGATCACCGGCGACTTCGTGCTACGGGAGAGCGAAATCAATCGAGTCATTCCAATACTGAGAAATGGGCGGATTGCCATCACAGCCCTGCATTCACACATGATCGGCGAAGATCCTCGTCTCTACTTCATGCACTTCTGGGCGAACGACGACGCCACCGAATTAGCGACCACCCTGCGACACGCAATCGATCAACTGAAGTAAAAAAGAGGGCGCGACTCACGCCGAAAAACAAAAAGGCCACCAATCTGGTGGCCTTTTCCTTTGACGAAGATGGGCTTACTGCTCGACGTCTTCGTCGTCGAAGGTGAGAGCGTCCGCCTCACGAACGCGGTCGAGCATGGCGTTGACCGGGACCGCTATCCCCCGGTCGTTCAGCACGGATTCTTTGCTGGACCCGCGCTGGAACCAGCTCCCCACATCGGGCGTCGTCCCAGTACTGCTCGTACCAGTCGCCTCTTCGTCAGGGGCGATATCCGAACCATACACGTCCATTCGGCCTCCATGGGTTCAGTGTTCCTTGCCATACATACGGTACCCCAAAACGATGGTTTCGAGCCGCTGCGCTAAAGTACAACCGGTGGAGAAACCGTCCAATAGTTTGACGATGTCTGACCTCGAAACCGTCACAACCGGGTTACAGTTTCTTACCGGATCGTCTTCGGGTCTATGCCCCTGGTAGCGAAAATCCGGCCAACGGCTTCGCCAATCTTGTTGTTGGGTGTGCTGGCGCCGGCGGTCACGCCGATCCGCACTTTGCCCGACCCGGGAATCCAGTCAGTGGAGGAGATTTCCTCCTTCGCGCCGAGGGGACGATGGCGGATCGTCGCGGTGTCGGGATCGATGTCCTCGGCGTCCTCGATGTGGAAGGTACGCACTTTCTCCGAGCAGATCGCCGCCAGTGACATCGTGTTGCTGGAGTTGTAACCGCCGATTACAACCATCAGGTCGAGGGGTTCGCGCAACAGCTCGACCACCGCATCCTGGCGCTCCTGAGTCGCGCTGCAGATAGTGTCGAAGGTCCGAAAATTCTCCCGCGCGTAGTCTTCGCCACGGGCACGCGCCATCGATCTACCAATCAGCTCGCCGATGGCGAGGGATTCGCGGGCGAGCATCGTCGTCTGGTTCGCCACACCAATCCGCCGTAAATCGCGCGCCGGATCAAAGTTCGGCGATGCCGCGTGGCCGAAGCGCTCCATCAGCGCAGTCGCACTGAGCCGTCCCTCGATGAAGTCACAGACCAGGGCCGCCTCGTCAATATTGCGGACAATGAAGTAATGGCCCCCCTCGTACTTCTCGGCCTGGGATGCCGTCGCGCGCGTCTCTTCATGATAGTACTTGCCATGAATGAGCGAGGTGAAGCCATCGCGGGCGTAGCTCTCGACTCGCTTCCAGACGTTCA
>QHUA01000055.1 GCA_003221805.1 Gemmatimonadota bacterium | reverse complement strand
GACAGAAGTGTGGCGGCGACGCAACAGTGGGCGGCGACGGTTTGGTCAGGACAACGAGATGTGGCTGGCGAGATCGGCGGGGTCCGGGATAGCTTGCGGTTTCGGAAAACCTGAGACGCGACCTGCATGACCGGGCTGCCATCCGATGCCAGCAAGGAAACCATCCTCCTCGTCGATGACGAGGCATCGGTGCGCGCGATCGTGGTCAGAATTCTGCGCCGCGCCAAGTACAACGTTCTTGAAGCAGAAAGCGGTGAGGCGGCGCTAAAGATCGCAGAATCTCACCCGGGGAAAATCGATCTGGTGATAACGGACATGTTCATGCCAGGTCTTCGAGGACCGGAAGTGGCAGAAAAGCTGGGGCAAACTCGACCTGATTTGCGCGTTCTTTTCATGTCGGGTTACGCGGACCAGGATCTTCGCACCGGTGTGCCGGAGGGGGCCAATTTCCTGAACAAGCCGTTCTCGGGCGCGGACTTGGCAAAGAAAGTGGAAGCGGTGCTGAAGGGACCGGCCGTCTCCTGACGGTCGCACCGCGGTTAGACGGCGACGCCTGCTCTCGCCATCAATTGCTTCAATCCTTCCAGTGGCATTGCACCCGATTGACGCGCGATTTCTTTACCAGCCTTGAATACAACAGTGGTCGGGATGCCTCGGATGTTGAAGCTGGCGGCCGTGCGCGACGAATGGTCGGTGTTGAGTTTCGCGACGAGCGCCTTGCCCTGTAAATGCGCGGCGAGAGCATCGACAGCTGGCGCCATCATTCGACACGGGCCGCACCAGTCGGCGTAGAAATCGACGGCGACTGGCACGTCGCTATCGCTGATGGTTCGTGAGAATGTCTCATCGTTCAACGGAAACGGACGCTCGAGGAGAATGGGCTTGGTGCACTTACCGCACTTGGGACCGTCGGTCACCTTGCTGGCGTCGATGCGGTTCCACGTATTGCAAAACTGACAACGCACCGTGAGCTTGAGACTCGGCGCTTTCGTTTCAGTCTCCATTCAATCCTCAGAGATCCACAGGTTTCATGACCAGCACACAACTGCAAAATTCGCCGCAGGTCGGGGACATCGCTCCGGACTTCACCGCCGCTTCGACATCTGGGAGCGACGTGTCTCTCGATTCGTTTCGCGGAAAGCGAAATGTACTGCTTGCCTTCTTTCCCCTCGCGTTCACAGGCACGTGTACGAAAGAGCTGGTTTGCTTCACTGAGGACTTCGATCAGTTCTCTAGGGAGGGAGTGGAAATCCTTCCTATCTCCGTCGATTCTGTTCCTTCGCTCCGCGAGTTCAAGAACAAACTGCACATGAAGACCGAGCTCCTGAGCGACTTCAAACGGGACATTTCCCGGGCTTATGGGGTGCTCAACGAGGAGCGGTTTTACTCAAATCGGGCCTATTTCCTTATTGACAAAGCTGGGGTGGTCCGTTGGTCCCACCTCGAGTCGAACAATGGCGAGCGGCGGGAGAACGAAGAGATTCTGGCCGCGATGAAACTGCTGAGCTAGAAACTGATGGTTTAAGCCGCCATATACGCTGTCAAGTCCCAATTGGCCCCGTTTTGGGGTGACTCGCATATAGCGTGTTCGTCCATCCCTAAACGGCAACACTGTGTCCGGAAAGGGCGGGAGCCCCACGTTCCCGCCTACCTCCACGCGTGGGTAAAATCGCATGAAAATCATGTCGAAAAATCACAAAAATGTTCGACGGGGCTTTACCATCTTCGAGCTCCTTGTCGTTGTTGGGATTCTCGGGATCCTGGCCAGCATGGTGGGACCCGCCATGTCGCGCATCGTCCGTCACCAGCGCGCCAATCGCGCGGCGATGGTAATCGCCGCCGATCTGCAGAACGCCTTCGCTGTTGCGGCGCGTCAGCGTGAGCCGGTGCGGATCCAGGCTGATGCAACTACACGCAGCTATCAGTTCATCGACCGCAAAAGCGGCAACATTCTGCGCATCAGAACTTTTTACGGCGACACCTCGGAATACAGACTGACGGAGCTCGTCTTCAACCCTACGACAATCGATGTATTTCCCAGCGGCATTTCGTCGTCCGCCGTCACAGTCACTCTGGCTAACGGCGATTACGGCAAAACAATTACCGCCAGCACGGCGGGCTTCATAAGGGTGTCACACTAATGCGAATCTCTATCCGCAAGTCTCATCGCGGCACCGAGACCGCAGTCCAGTCTCGTGAGGGCCGCAAAGGATTCGTTCTTGTCGAAGTGATCGTCGCGATGGTGCTGCTGGCTGTCGCGGTTTCTTCTTTGGCGGCACTCGTCTGGTCGGTCTCGCAAAGTGGCGTAAAAACTTCGGGTGACGCGTACAGGAACGGTGTCCTGATGCAGGAGGTTAACCGCCTCGAGGGCATTCCTTACGATTCAATCGCCGTTGGAACGAGCTCCTACTCTGTCAGCACGGGGTCATACGCCCACACGACCGCCATAACGGTGGCCGAACCCGTATTACAAAAGGTCAAAACGATACAGATCGTCTTGACTCCGACGAATGCGAGGTTCAAGCCTGACACTGTGGGTTTCACCCGTACTAAAGCCAGGACCTCAAAGGTCCTTTGCACCTACTGCCAATGACAAACAACATCAATAGACGCGCTCGTCGCGGCTTTACGCTGATAGAGTTGCTCGTCGGCATCGTCATCTTCGCGATTGTCGGAGCACTCTTCACCAAGCTGCTGACCGTCCAGGGCAAGTTTTTCGATCGGCAAGGAATGGGTAACGCTGCGCGTAACGTCTCACGCGCATCGCTCAACCGCATTGTCTCGGATTTCCGAATGATCGAGGCCACCGGCGGTATTGTCGCCGCCTCCCCGACGTCGCTCACTATCAGGATTCCTTACGCCATGGGCGTGGAGTGCGCCGACGACGGCGCTGGGGCCACTCACCTGACTTTGCTTCCGGTCGATTCCACGACTTATGTGAACGCAGGGTTCTACGGATATGCGTGGAGAAGCGCCACGACAGGTGTCTACACGTATGTCGAAGGTGGCGTCACTGAGCAGCCCGGCGATCAAGCCGTCTGCACTGGCGTCAGGATTACCACAGTGCCCGGGGGTCACGTCGTGAAAGTTACGCCTGTCCTGCCGGTCGGTGCCGGCCTGGGGACTCCAACCTTCCTTTACTCGAAGGTCCGTTACGACATCAAAGCGTCGGTGGCGGTACCCGGCAAACTTGGACTATGGCGGACGAAGATTGCTCCGAACAATGCTGAGACGACCGAAGAACTCGTCGCTCCGTTTGCGAATACCGCGAAGTGGCGGTTCTTCACCCTTCAGGGTGGTACGGTTGCCCAGGATAATCCGCCGGCGAGCTTGGCCGACGTTCGTGGACTCGAGCTGCATCTGGACGGAATTAGCGAGTACGTAGCTCCCGGTATGATGTCCAACGAAAGCGCACCATTCACAACCGCGGTGTTCTTCAAGAACCGCACAAAATAGCCCGAGAGGCTTTCCCATATGCTGAACAACACTGAACGCCGTGGCTTCGCGATTCCGATTGCAATCCTGGTCATTGCAGTTCTGACCATCATGATTGCTGGCGGATTCTCGCTCGTAAGCGCGGAACGCAGATCCGTTGCCGACCAGAAATCGCAGATATCGGCATTTCGTATCGCTGAACAGGGTCTCGAGATTTACCTCGTCGCCAGAGACTCTTTGATCGGCGCCGGCATGGGTTGCTCGACGCCGTGCAAGCACGTGCCTGGGCAGAAGGACAGCGTGGTGATCACGGTGTCTGGCGGATTCGCCAACGTGTCGCTGACGATGATTCGTCCGCCCATCTCGAACCAGTCGGGCCTTTATGTAATTCGCTCGAAGGGTACCGAGACGTACGGCGCGTATGCGGGCACTCCGCAGGCAGTCCGCACCGTCGCCCAATATGTGTTGTGGGAGCCGGCTCCGATGCAGGTTCTGGCCGGTTGGACAGCTCTCTCGGGACTTCAGAAGAACGGTGCCGCTGGAACGATCGGTGGTATCGATCTCTGCGGTGCCGCTGACACGGTCGCGGGCGTCATCGTACCGATTAACCCGGGCTACTCGGGAAAGACAGGCGCGGTGATTGGCGATCCGCCGATCGACACGCTTCCTCCCGATTCGGTCGCCATTGACTGGGATGCAATCATCAACCACAGCGCCATCACGCCGACTGTTGTAATTCCTGGCGGCTCGTTCCCGACGGCGGCACAGTTTGCCGACACGACGTTTTATCCGATCATTCGAATCAACGAGGCAGACTATACGCTTCCGACCTCCGGGCAAGGTATGATCATCGCCACCGGCAACCTCACCATCAGCGGAAGCTCTGCCTGGAAAGGCGTGCTTCTCGTCGGCGGCGACATCACCTCGAACGGTAACAACGGTATTCAAGGCGCGACGGTCAGCGGCTTGAACATCAAGCTCGGTACCTACGTTCCGTCATCGACGGCGAACGGTACCAAGCAGTACAACTTCAACTCCTGCGAGGTCGCGAAAGCGACAAGCCCCGCGGGCGCTCTTGTCACCCTGCGCAACACCTGGGTCGACAACTGGGTGGAGTACTGATGCCCGCCGACGGACGCCCTGTTGAGAGGGCCCGTCGCGGCTTCATGTTCGGAGAGCTGCTGATCGCGCTATTGCTGCTCGCGGTCGCAGTCTCTTCCCTGGCAGCACTGATGTACTCGGTCTCCCGCCGTCCAACTACGACGCGCGCGGAGACCGAGTGCGTTGTCAGCGACGCGGCACGCGGAAAATGCGTACCGGCAACGGCACCGCAAAATCCCGAGACGAAACTTCTCCGTTCCGGATGCGCTACCCGTTCGGTGTTTGATCAGCGGAAGTGCGAGGACAGCGTCGTGAGCATCGACAGCCCGGGCGACGTGGTGATCAAGCCCCGAACCGATTCTGCCGCGATGGCGATCCTTGCCAAGCGGCAGAGGGAACAGAAGCAATCGGTAAGATCCGATCGGGGATTCCTGCGCTAACCCCAGCCTCGAAGAACCTCGGCGGTTGCAATTTTGAGCACAGGCGGAAAGGCGAGAACGCATTTCCGCCTTTTCTTGTGACGCTATTTCACTTTCCTGCAGTCATTCACTTGTGACAGGCTCTTCGGACGCGGAACTGATAGCTGCCGTCCTCGACGGCGATATCGATGCGTTTGGCGGTCTGGTCCGCCGACATCAGGATACGTGCGCTCGGTTCGCCGTGCGCATGCTCGGCTCCCGCGTGGATGCCGACGACGTTCTGCAATCGGCGTTCATGCGCGCGTTCCGGGGGCTTCGTAGCTGTAAGGATCCCGATCATTTCGGGGGCTGGCTTTACCAGATAGTCGTCAACGAATGCAGAACATACGCGTCGCGACAGCGCCGGCGGGAGCAAAGATTCCCGTCAGCTGCCGTGGCCGTTGAAAGCGCGGTAGCTCCTGGTTCCGAGGAAGAGGTAGACCTTGACGTTGGTGGACACATCGAGCGTGCGCTGAGCACGCTGCCGGCCGACCAGCGAGAGGCGTTTCTGCTCAAGCACGTTGAAGAGATGACTTACGAGGAGATGGCCGAGATCACCGGTGTGAGTGTATCGGCGCTTAAAATGAGAGTGAAGCGCGCCTGTGACGCGCTTCGCGGTTTGCTCGATGGGGTTTATCATGGTTGATATTTTCGGGTCGAAAGACAGAGCTGAAGACGACGCGTTCGCGGAGCGGATTGCGTCCGCGCTGCGCATGCCCGAGCGTGCCCACCCGTCCTTCGAGAAGCGCTTGATGGATAAGGTGAGAGCTGAAGGCGCGACGCTCTACCCGGAAGGGGCAACGACACAGAAGTCGTGGTGGCGCAGAGAGCGAGTACTGCGGGTTTCGCCAATCGCAGGTCTGGCGTTGGCTGCCGGCATCAGTGCGATAGTTGCGTTGTCAACTATCGCGATCGGCTCCCGAATCAGTCTCCGTAAGAACGCCACGGTAGCTGCCAGCCCGTCGCCTCCCGCAAAGGATACTGTCCAACTTGTCCGCTTCGTATTTGTGGACTCCCACGCGTCGAGCGTGGCGCTCGTCGGCGACTTCAACGAATGGACAAAAGGCGCGACTGAGCTGAAGCTGTCGGGTGCTCCCGGTGTGTGGGCGGTATCGGTCCCGCTCTCGGCGGGACGGCACGAGTACGCCTTCATCGTCAACGGTAAGCGCTGGGTCGCCGATCCCCTCGCGGTCAAATCCTCCGACGAGTTTGGCACGGAGAGTTCGGTCATCCGTGTCGCCCCACTCGGTAAGTCCGAGACCTAGGCGACCCAAGAACTCAGCGCCACGCGTGCAAGGGGATTGTATGTTTATCTCCCTTGAGAGCCGCGAAGTCCTTTCCAAGTACAATTTTCTCCGGGGCGTTCGCCGCGCTGCTGATCTGCGCGCCATCGACGCGGGCGCAGCGAGCAGAAGCCAGTGTTGATGTCGGCGGCATGGCGCTTCGCTACGCCGACACTGTGAACACGGGAATAGCGG
>QHUA01000140.1:28635-31739 GCA_003221805.1 Gemmatimonadota bacterium | reverse complement strand
GAGGCAATCGAGGAATCACTCGCTTCACTGAAAGAACGCGAGTCAAAGATTCTGCGTCTCTACTTCGGTCTTGACGGCGCGGATCCGATGACCCTCGAGGATATCGGAACCTTGCTCCAGATCACACGCGAGCGAGTTCGGC
Source organism: Gemmatimonadota bacterium (assembly GCA_003221805.1). GTDB lineage: Bacteria > Gemmatimonadota > Gemmatimonadetes > Gemmatimonadales > Gemmatimonadaceae > UBA4720. Next base: position 31,597 of record QHUA01000140.1, on the reverse strand, counting down.
AGATCAAGGAGAAGGCGCTCCTCAAGCTGCGCCACAATTCGCGGAGACGGTCGCTCGAATCATTCCTCGGCTAATTGATGCGTCTTAGCCGGCAGTCCCGCACCATCCGACGTGCGACCATCGTCGCATTACTACTGGCCTCTCCAGTCCGCACGTCGCTGGCTCAAAGTACCTAGGACCGGTACAAGCCCGGCACGCTCGCCGCTGTGACGAGTGATGCCGATTCGATGATCCGTGGGGCGCTCATCGACAAAAGTCCGAGCCAGCACTTCATGGGCGATCAGCGTGCAACACTGGCAAAGGTGATTTATAAAGGCGATTCGCGTCCCATCGACCCAATCCGGCACCGGCTCATCGCTGAGTGGGGGATGTCACACATGCGTGACTCGTCGATCGCAGCGGATTTCCATCGCGAGTATCTGTTCCAGGAAGGCGAAAAGCTGCTCTGGCTCCCGGTTCAGGATACCGTCGCGACTTTTTTCCCGAAGGAGCTACGCCGCGGGCAACCCGTCAGCTTGTACGTGATGCTGATCGGCGGCTATTATGCGGATGGTGTTATCACGTGGGCGTTTATAGTGAACGAATTCAAAGGGGAGCCTGTGGCCGGGAGCTCCTGATTGGGGCGCCGAGTCGCATTTGTACTGTCCCTTATTTTTCTTCTTTGGGAAGCGGGCTCATTGCGCTGGCGTCGTCTGGACGGCGAAGGTGATGACGCGTGACGAACCGCGACCAGCGAGTGAAACATGAGAGCCTCGGCATTCTGCGTGCTGTTCCTGCTGATTCTCGCCTGCAAGCGCGAAACGCCGTCGGCGGGCGATTCCTCGACGGCGCTTGCCAGCGGGAGTGCAGCGACGGACACAGCATCACGGAGCAACGCAATGACACTCAAAATCACATCGTCGGCTTTTCAACAGGGCGGCTCGATCCCGGCCAAGTACACTTGCGAGGGGCAGGATGTATCGCCACCACTGGCCTGGGCCGGCGCACTGGGCAGCGCCAGGAGCATCGCCATGATCGTCGACGATCCCGACGCACCAGACCCAGCCAAGCCGGAGCGAGTCTACGTCCACTGGGTGGCGTATAACATTCCCGTCGGCGCGTCGCTGGCCGAAAATGCTTCGAAGAGCGGAATGCCGAAGGGAGCGGTGCAGGGGAAGAACGATTGGGGCAAGCCACAGTACGGCGGCCCGTGTCCACCAATCGGCCGGCATCGGTACTTCTTCAAGCTGTATGCTCTCGACACGGAGTTGACTGGTTTATCAGCCGCGACGAAATCCGATCTCGAGAGCGCCATGAAGGGCCACGTCCTCGATTCTGGTGAGTTGATGGGAACGTATCAGAAAGCCGCGAAGAAGTAGCGCCGCATCAACCCTTCTAAGAGGGGACCAAACAAACGTGTTGACAGCCTGACTACTCGGCGAAATATTGGGGTCTCCAACCTACCCACCGACTCGAAGGAGCTGGTGGGTTTTTGCTTTTTGGCCGCCCGCTGCGGCAGGCGTCACTGCTCTCCGAGGAACATTTATGAAGCGGTTTATCTCGTTGGTAGGCCTACTCGTGCTTTCCGCGGGGTGCTCTTCCGACCAGCCATCGCCATTGGGACCGAGGGTCCTCGCGCCATCTCTCGCCGTCTCGGCCGGAGATGCCTCGGACCCGTCTGCCGGCAACTATCTCGTTCGGTTCAAGGGGAACGGGATTCCTGCTGACTTCGCACTGCGGGTGAAGGCTGTAGGAGGCCAGGTCGTCTTCGCTCACGCCGGAGTTGGGATCGCCGCCGTAAGCGGACTGGATCAAACGGGCGCGAACACACTTTCTGCCTCGCCGAACATCGCCTCGATCGATCCCGATGGTTACACGATCATGAAAGAGCCGGCAACACTGTCGTCCGATCTTCCCGATGAGGGTATTGCCAGCCAGGCCCATCCTGAAATTGCGACCGGTTTTGCCCGACAATGGAATCTGCGCGCCATCAGCGCTCCGGCGGCTTGGGCAGCACAATTCCTCGGCAGCTCAACCGTTAAAGTTGGCATCATAGATACCGGAATTGATTATCTGGCTCCCGACCTGTTCAACAAGGTTGATCTTGGCTTATCGAGGTCGTTCGTTCCAAGCGAGGACGCCCGGGTCCAGGCGGTTTTCCCTGGCGCCAACAACATAGCTGACCTGCATTTCCATGGCACCAACGTGGCCGCCATCGTCTCTAGTAATGCGTTCTTTCGCGCCGGCGTCACATCGAGAGTCACTCTCGTCGGACTGAAGGCCTGCTCTGCCGGGACCTCTCCGGCTTTCAATGGCACGTGCCCAACAAGCGCGGTGCTCAACGCCGTTCTATACGCTGCGGACCAGGGCCTCGATGTCATCAACTTGAGTCTCGGCGGAGATTTCAATCGGCGTGATGCCCGTGCCGTCCCTCAGCTTGGATTCACACCGTCGTTTATCGCGATCATCAATTCGGTTTTCAATTACGCTTACGGGAAGGGCACGACCGTCGTCGTGGCGGCCGGCAACGGCGATGAAAACGGCGTCGGAATTGACCTGGATCACAACGGCAATTCCTACGACGCCTATTGTAACGCACCGCATGTGATCTGCGTCTCGGCAACCGGCCCCACGGGCGGGACATTCGCGGCTCCGGTAAACGTTGATGCGTTGACTTCGTATAGCAACTACGGTCGGTCCGCGATTACCGTCGCTGCACCGGGCGGCAGCGGCGGCATCTTCTTTGTTGAGGAGGCGTGCTCCGGCTTCACGATCGTCACTCCCTTCCTCGCTTGCCGGCAGCGCTTCTTCAACCCAAACACCGGACAGGCCTTGCAGTTTTCGCTTGGAGTTGCCGGCACCAGCCAGGCAACGCCACACGTGACAGGCCTCGCTGCCCTCATTGCTGGCCAGGTCGGAAAGCAGCCGGAAGTGATTGCCGGTCGCATTCGGAGCTCCGCAGACCAGCTCGGCCTCGGCGGCA
>QHUA01000140.1:0-28543 GCA_003221805.1 Gemmatimonadota bacterium | reverse complement strand
AAATTTCGCCCATGGCACAGCAGGCATCCTTCGATGTCACGACCGGAGTAGATCTCCAGGAAGTCGACAACGCCGTGAATCAGGCGCAGAAGGAGATCGCCCAGCGCTACGATTTCAAGGGATCGCCGGCGACGATCCAGCTCAATCGCGCCGAAGGCAACATCACGCTTACCGCCGAGAACGACTTCAAGATGAACGCGTTGTGGGATGTCCTTCAATCGAAACTCATCAAGCGGAGTGTCTCCATCAAGAATCTCGACCCCGGCGAAATCAAACCAGCCGGCGGCGATACCGTGCGTCGCGAGGTTGCGCTCAAGCTGGCGCTCGATGGGGAGACCGCCAAGAAAGTGGCCGCGGCAATCAAGGATGCCAAGTTGAAGAAAGTGCAGGCCGCTATTCAGGGCGACCAGGTCCGAGTAAGCTCTCCGTCCCGCGACGACCTGCAGCAAGCCATCGCGCTCCTCCGCACCAAGGATTTCGGCGTAGAGCTCAAATTCGGGAACTATCGTTGACGCCAGGTCGCACGATGCCGCTCTTTATTTCATCCGCTGCATGAAAGTCGGCGTCATCACCCTTGGCTGCGACAAGAACACCGTCGACAGCGAGCGATATCTCGCCCAGTTATCCGACTACTCCGCTGAATACACGCCGGAGCTGAGCCAGGCCGACCTGATCATCGTCAATACCTGTGGCTTCATCGATGCCGCCAAGAAAGAATCCATCGACGCCATGATCGAGGCGGCTCGCTTCAAGACGTCGGGACGCTGCCAGGCTGTCATTGCCGTGGGCTGCATGATCGAGAGGCACAAAGAGGAATTGATCGAGTCACTCCCCGAGGTCGATCTTTTTCTCGGCTCGTCGGAAATGCAGAAGCTGGTGCCCGAGCTCAACGAGCGCGGCTTGCTTGGAGAGGCGAGTGAAGCGGTTCATCCGGGCGTGCGACTCTATACGGGCGATTTGCCGCACGTCCGCTACATGAAGATCAGCGAAGGTTGCGATCACGGCTGCGCGTTCTGCGCGATCCCCTTGATGCGCGGCAGGCATCGCTCGTTCGCGCTAACCGAGGTCGTGCGCGAGGCCCAACTGCTCGAGCTGCAGGGCGCACGCGAAGTCAATCTGGTTGCACAGGATCTGGCGCACTACGGTCGTGATACTCGTGACGGTGTGAAGCTGCCGGAGCTGCTCGAGGCGCTCGTTGCCGAGACAGCGATTCCGTGGATCCGAATGCTCTATCTCTACTCGGCGGGAATCACCGACCGACTTCTCGACGTCGTCGCGCGCGAAGAGCGCGTTCTTCCGTACCTCGACATGCCGATTCAGCATGGATCCGACGTCGTGCTCGCGCGGATGCGGCGGCCCGAGCGGAAGCGCACCATTCGCGATCGCGTGAAGAAATTCCGCGATGCGGTGCCCAACGTCGCCATTCGTACCACGTGCATCGTCGGCTTTCCCGGTGAGACCGAAGCCCAGTTCGAGGAGCTGCTCGCGTTTCTCGAGGAGATGCAGTTCGAGAGAGTGGGAGCGTTCACCTACTCGGCGCAGGAGGGGACGCGCGCGGCACAATATCCGGATGATGTCCACGAAGCGGTCAAGCGCGAGCGGTTAGAGCGTTTGACCGAGCTGCAACGAGCGATCACTGCCGAGCGATATGAAACGCGGACTGGCCGCACGGCACGAGCGTTGGTAGATCGCGTCGACGTGCACAGCGGAACATCCATGGCGCGGCTGCCGTGGCAGGCGGACGATATCGATGGTGTGACTCACATCGATGAGGCGCTGCCACCAGGGACAATTGCCGAGGTCGCCGTCGAAGAAGTCGTCGATGATTATGATTTTCAGGCGTCTGTCATCCGCGTCGTCTTGCCGGCCATGGCTCCGCAACCGCGCCACGGTTCGCGACAGCTACCCATCAAGCAGGTGACGATCGGCAGCTACGGACGCTAGCGTGCGATCCGCGGAAGTGATGGCCCGTGCGAGGGAGCTGTTCCCCGGCGGAGTGAATTCTCCGGTGCGTGCTTTCCTCGGCGTTGGTGGCGAGCCAGTGGTGGCCGCGCGCGGTCGGGGTTCGCGCGTCTGGGACGTCGACGGAAAGGAATACATCGATTTCGTTCTGTCGTGGGGTCCCCTCGTGCTTGGCCACGCGTCGCCAATCGTGCTCGACGCGCTGGAAAAAGCGATGCAGGATGGAACCTCCTTCGGGATGCCGACAGAACTGGAGGTTCAGCTCGGCACTTTGATCTGCGAGCGGATGCCGCACGTAGAGATGATGCGCTTCGTCTCGAGCGGGACCGAGGCAACGATGAGCGCGGTGCGTCTGGCGCGTGCGTTCACGGGACGAGACGTCATTCTCAAGTTTGACGGCTGCTATCACGGACATGCCGATTCGTTCCTCGTCCATGCTGGATCCGGTGTCGCCACACTGGGCCTGCCAGACTCTCTGGGCGTGCCCGCCGAGCTGGCGACGCTCACCCTCACCGCTCCGTTCAATGATCTGGAGGCGGCGACGACGCTCGTACGCGACAACAGGCGCGCAATTGCGGCGATTATCGTCGAGCCGATCGTCGGTAATTCCGGATTCATCGCCCCGGAGCCGTCCTTTTTGGAGGGGCTTCGCGCCCTTGCCGACAGCGCCGGCGCTTTGCTCATCTTCGACGAAGTAATGACAGGTTTCAGAATTGCGCCTGGTGGAGCAAAGGAGCGTTTTGGGATTACGCCAGATCTTACGACGCTCGGCAAAGTCATCGGGGGTGGACTGCCGGTCGCGGCCTACGGCGGTCGACGGGAGCTCATGGAGCGCATCGCGCCCTCAGGCCCCGTTTATCAGGCGGGAACGCTTTCCGGAAATCCGCTGGCAATGGCTGCCGGCATTGCCACGCTCACCGCACTCACGCCCGAGCTGCATCGACGGATCGAGAAGCGGACCGTCGCTCTGGTCAAGGGTTTGCAAAAGATCGCCAATGAGCTCGCCGTTCCTTTCACCGCTGACTGCGCAGGATCAATGTGGGGATTCTTCTTCAGCTCAACTCCTGTTCGAAATTTCACGATGGCCAAGGCATCTGACATCGGGCTCTTCAAGAGATTCTTCCACGCCGCTCTGGAGCGAGGAGTTTATCTGGCGCCATCACCTTTTGAAGCGTGCTTCATGTCGGCTGCCCATAGCGACGACGATGTCGCCGACGCTCTGGACAGAATGGGGGACGCGATGAGAGTGGCCATTGCATAAGGCCTCCGTTTTTCGGTCGCGGGTCGCAATTGCGGCGTCGGTGCTCGTTGCTGTCGCCGCTTGCGTCTCTTTGTCGACGCCACGGGGCGGTGGGGGTGGAACCGTTCCGGCCGTTAGGGTTGGTCTGCAGCCTGGATCGCGTCAGTTAGTGCGAATCTTACTCGCGTCAGCAAACGATACTGGAACCATTTCAGCGACTGGCGACTGGGGTGTCTTCGTGGCTGACAAGAAATCTCCCAGCGCCAAATTCGCAGCGAACGAACCATTTGGTGTTCGCGTCTTCCGGGACTGCAACTCGGCGGGATTCTGTACGGATGTGCAGGTGAGCGGTGCGGCCCCGCCCGGCGTGCCGCGAGGGCAGCCGCTCGTGATTCGCGCGCTGAATGACGGCGACTTCGTAACGTTCGGCGGCAAACGCTACCGCGGAGAACTTCTCGTCGCTTCCACCGATTCTGGTAGACAGGTCGTGAATACACTGCTGATGGACGCGTACTTGCGCGGTGTTGTCCCACTCGAGATCGGGAATAGGACCTCGGCTGAGGTTGCCGCAGTGGAGGCGCAGGCCGTTGCGGCGCGCACCTACGCGTACAAACACCTCAATAACGCGCGCGCATTCGACATGTACGCCACCGTTCAGGACCAGGTTTATGGCGGCGTGGATGCCGAAAAGCCGCTATCGGACAGCGCCATCGCGACGACCGCCGATGTCGTCGTCCTCTACAACGGCCAGCCGATAAGCACGCCTTACCACTCCACATGCGGCGGCAGTACGGCGGCAGTCACCGAGGTTTGGTACAACCAACCCGACGAGCCTTATCTGCGTCCGGTGAGCGACCGAATTCCGGGGACCGATAACTATTATTGCGATCCCTCGCCGAGATTCAGTTGGACGCAAAACTATGATGCCGCGGGATTGAAAGCGGTGATGGAGAAATACCTCGCTGCCTATACCAGCGCGCCAAAGACAGGGCTCGGCAAGATCATCGACATTCATGACGACGGTCGCACACCATCCGGTCGCATCCGGTCACTCACCGTCCAAACCGAATCCGGCAGCTACTCTCTGCGAGGCAATGACATCCGCTTCGTGCTGAGAGACCCGAAAGGCACGATCCTCAACAGCACCTATTTCAACTTTCAGGAGGCGAAAGCAGACGGTGAAGTGACGAGTCTCACCATCAACGGCAGGGGTTACGGCCACGGAATCGGGATGTGCCAATGGGGCGCTATCGGGCGCGCGCGCGCCGGGCAAAATTTCCGTACGATTCTAGAGACCTATTATCCGGGAACAACGATTGGCCGAATCGCCGGTTAGCGCCAAGGAATCAAAATCGACGAAGGAGACTGTCCGCCTCGGCCTCGTTGGCGCAGGCGCGATCGCGCAGCTGGCGCATCTACCGGTGCTGTCCAAGATCAAAGGCGCCGAGCTGGTAGCCCTCTGCGACAACGATGGTCCGAAGGCGAGCGCCATCGCCGAGCGTTTGAAAGTTCCCGACGTCTTCACCGACATCGAGGACTTGCTCGAGCTCGACCAGGTGGACGCAGTGGTCATTGCGACGCCGAATCACCTGCACGAGCCCCACGTTCTCCGCGCGCTCAAATCCAAGGTCGATGTTTTATGTGAACGCCCGCTGTCGCTAACGTCGCGCGGCGTCGAGCGCATCATCGCCGCCGCCAAGCAGGCGGGTCGTAAAGTAGTCGTCGGCAACAACCATCGATTCCGTAGCGACGTGCAGCAGCTCTATCGCTTCCTTCAGGGCGGCGAGCTTGGCCGGCTCATCGGAGTTCGGGCGGGCCAGTATCAGTTCTCAACCAGCCGTACAGGGTGGCGTTTCAGGCGGCCTGAGGCTGGCGGCGGGGCGTTCTTCGAGCACGGATATCCGCTCGTCGATCTGGCGCTGTGGGTGGCGGATTTCCCCGAGCCGGTTCGCGTAACCGCGCACATGGATCGGGCTCGCGGAGCTGGCACGGTCGAAGACTCCATGATCGTACACGTCGAGTGCGTTGGCGGAATCAGTTTCAGCTTCGACGTCTCCTGGTCCTACGTCGGACAGGAAGAGCGCTGGTGGTTCGAGGTGCTTTCCGGTCGGGGGAGTGCGCGGCTTGCTCCTTTGCGGGTCGTCAAAATGCTGAACGGTAAACCGACCGATGTATCACCGAGCGGCGCCGCGGCGCGCGAGAGTGTGTTTCTGCAGTCATATCGCGCGGAGCTGGCGCACTTCATCGCCGTCGCGAACGAGAGCACCCCTTACGAATCGCCGGATGATCAGCTCGTCGTCATCAAGCTGATGGAAGCGATTTACAAAGCGGCCGAAGAGGGTAAGGAAGTCCGCCTGTAGGAAGTGAGACGGTACACCGTCCACCACACGGCGAGGTTTATCGGAAGCGCCAGTGCGACGACCTCGCCATTCTTCTGATCGAAGAGCGGTATTCCCTGCGCCACGAATCCGAACAGGCTCAGCAAGGCGATAAAGCCAGCGAGCTTGAGCGCTCGTGAAACCCCGCGCAGAGTGTAGATGGATAGGGGAACGAGCACCACCAGGGCGATTGAAAGCGGATCGAAGTGCAGTAGGTTCTCGTTCCGGCCCATGAAATAATGCTTGGTGAAAACCCAGGCGAAAAGCAGTGCGAGGCCGCCGACGCCCGCAACGATGGTCCACACGGTAGCCAGAGCCGTAGCGCCAAAGAGGGCGAGTCGATTGCCGCTTTCTGCGCCACGCACAAGAAGCACCAGGATGGCGGCATACAAAAGTCCGACGGCCACGAACAGCCACAAGTAGCCGGGAGCCGTCGACGGTTCTGGTGGACGCCCAGCGGTGAAGATCGCTGTCTCTGATTTGACCAATGGGATCTGATTTCCGGTGCTATCCGCGACGGTGACCGTGCGGAAATCGTTTGCCATTCTCACCGGCAGAAACATCTCCTGCCACATCGAGATCGGTTTGTCCGCCGGATGACCCAGCGCCAGCGTGACGCCCGTATAGAGCGGGAGATCGCCGGTCATCAGACGTTGCGTGTGCCAGCGATAAGTTCCCGGCGTCATTCGCGAAACGGTAGCCGTCTGCAGCTGACCACCCAGCGCGTGGTCGAGGGCGTCGCGCAGCCGTGTCGAGCAATTGTCCCGATAGTAGTCGTAGCGATAGAACTTGTTTTGGGGCAGAGCGTTCCACTGGACGAATTGCTGCAGCTTGAGACGCTGAGCGGGTGAGAGGTTGAGCTCCTGGGCAAGGATGGACCGGTTGTGCTGCTTGTAGTAGGCGACCATCGAGTTGTAGTCGATAGGCTCCATCCAGTACCGTGTGTCGCCGGTGACGAAGCGCCAGATGAAATGCGGCTGGTCGAAGTCGAACATTCCCCAGTTGTAGGTCATGTCGGTGCCGCGCGTGCGATCCTTGATCCAAATCGCGTTGTGTCCGAACCGTTCCCACACGACATCGCCCCATCCGAACGTCAGCAAATAGACAGTCAGGTTGGAACCAGCTTCGTTCGGGAGAGCCGCCGGAACATTGGCCTTTGATACTGTGTCGGCAGGAGTCTGTGCTCCAAGTGGTGCGCTCAACACCGCTGCGCCGAGAAAAGCTTTCAGAATCAGAGGAAATTTCATCGCGTTAAGATGCAGAAAGGCTCACCATCTGGTGAGCCTTTCCGGTGATCGGCAGCACTTAGCGATTCTGTGCCGCCATCTTTTCGTTTTCTCTCTCTCGCTGCGACGTGGTCGACTTCTGCCCGGAAGTTTTTCCGGTTGACTGATTGGAAACGCTGCTGGTTGCAACCGCCGCCTGCTGCTTCGACTGAGCGCCACTGATCTGGATGCGCTTCGGTTGCGGAAGGGCGGCTTTGGGGATGTGGATTGCCAGGATGCCGTTCTCGAACTCGGCCTGGATCTGATTCTCGTCGACGCCCTGCGGGAGCTGGAACGTGCGTAGGAACGAGCCGTAGGTCCGCTCCACTACGTGGTAGCGATTGTCTTCGCCCTCCTTTCTTTCGCTCTTTTTCTCGCCGCGGATCGTGAGCATGCCATTTTCGGCGGTCAACTCGACATCCTCGGGCTTGAGCCCGGGAAGCTCGAGATCCATCCGGATCTCGTTGCTGTTCTCTTTGATGTCGACGGCCGGCATCCAGTTGAATCCGTCACGCGTAAACGTGTCGTCGAAGATCCGGTCGATCTCTCGCCGGAGTCCGAAAATCGGCGATGTCGTCATTCCGTAAAGCATTTTCGTCTCCTGTGGTTGATGTTTTTCCCGTATGGTCGAGCCCGTAAATGCGGCAATGCACATACCAATTAAAGTCTGCCATAACAACAAATTTCTTTGTCATTTCGAGCGAATAGCTGAGCCAAAGTCGCAGCCAGCTACTCATCAATCCGCAGTAGGTCTCCCAATCCGCAATTAGTCAGCACTCCGCAATGCCATTAGTCCGCATTCTTCAGTCAGTGTAACTTGTTTACTGACCCTCATTTAACTATACTTCATAGCTACTCCTGAACCCCGAAGAGACGTCAAAATGAAGCCCGATATCCATCCAGTTTACGCGACGGCGACCGTGCGGTGCGCCTGCGGAAATACATACCAGACCAGATCCACTCAGGCGGAGATTCACACCGATATCTGCGCCAACTGCCACCCTTTCTTCACGGGCAAGCAGAAGCTCGTCGATACAGCGGGACGTGTTGAGCGCTTCCGCCAGAAGTACGGCAAGCAGGTCGCTGGCTCCAGCTCGGAAAGCTGAGTCTACGCGACCGGCTCAGGGACGCCATCGAGCGTGCCTCTGAGGTAGAGCGAGAGCTCTCCGATCCGAAGACCGTAAGGGACCAGCAACGCATGGCAGCGCTGGGCCGGGAGCACCGGCATCTGCAGCCGCTGGTCGAGATGGGGAACAGACTCGAGAAGTACGAGCACGAGCTCGCGGAAGCCCGCGAGCTCGTCGACTCTGATGACCCCGAGATGGCGCAGGAAGCGAAGGCTGAAGCTTCTCGTCTGGAGAAATCCATCGACGGGCTGATCGAACAGATAAAGCCGGCCCTCGTTCCGCACGATCCGCTTGACGATCGCCCTGCCATCGTCGAGATCAGAGGCGGCACCGGCGGAGACGAAGCCGCAATTTTTGCCGCCGACCTCTATCGCATGTACACACGCTTCGCCGAAGGACGTCGCTGGCGCGTCGAGGTTATCTCACAGTCCGACGGAACCCTGGGCGGAATGAAGGAAGCGATCTTCAAGATCAAAGGTGACGGCGCATACGGAGCGATGCGCTGGGAATCTGGAGTCCACCGTGTGCAGCGCGTTCCGGTGACAGAAAGTCAGGGCCGCATCCATACCTCGGCGGCGACTGTCGCGGTTCTCCCCGAAGCGGAGGAGATCGACCTCAAGATCGAGGACAAGGATCTCCGCATTGACGTGTTCCGATCATCGGGACCCGGCGGCCAAAGCGTAAACACGACTGATTCGGCCGTACGCATCACGCACATTCCGAGCGGCATCGTTGTCAGCCAGCAGGACCAGAAGTCGCAGCTCCAGAACAAGCTGAAGGCAATGGAGGTTCTGCGCGCCCGGCTGCTCGATGCGAAAATCGCCGAGCAGGAGGCGGCGCGCGCGCGCATGCGCAAGACGCAAGTCGGCACCGGCGACCGCTCGGCGAAAATTCGGACTTACAACTATCCGCAGAACCGGGTCACCGATCACCGGATCAATCTCACTTTACACGAGCTGACCAAAGTGCTCGACGGAAACATCGATCCGTTCATCGAAGCACTCAAAGTCGCCGACGTCGAGGAGAAGCTCGGTGAATAAGAGCGGCGTGCCCCTGTACTTTCCGACAACGCTGCCAATCGGCACCATCGGAGATCTGCTCGCCGGATGCACGTCTATGCTGGAATCCGAGGGCGTCGCCGAGCCGGCACGAGAGGCGCGCGAGATCGTCGCATCCATCCTCGATGTTCCGAAGTTCTGGGCGGCCGCGAATTCTGTCGCCGACGCATCGCCCGATGTTGCCAGAGCCGTGATCCGCGCCGCAATGCAGCGTGCGCTCGGCGCGCCGTTACCGTACGCCGTTGGACGCGCAGCGTTCAGGCACCTCACGCTCCAAGTCGATGATCGCGTCCTGATACCGCGGGTCGAGACAGAGGTCCTCGTCGAGAGGGTTCTCGAGCGCTGCACCCGGGCGACTCGCCGCGTTGCCGACATCGGAACCGGATCCGGGGCCATCGCGCTTTCCTTGGCGTTCGAGCACGAGTTCGAGCGAGTATTCGCCACCGACGTCTCACTCGACGCGATTCACGTCGCCGCCACAAATGCTGCCACGTTCGGCAAGTCGCTCAAGTCGCCCGTCGAATTTCGTCACGGCTCACTGCTTGCCCCGTTAGAAAGCGAGAAGCTGCACGCTATCGTCTGCAATCCCCCCTACGTGAGTTTCGCCGAGCTGCCGGATCTACCGGCGGACGTTCGTGACTGGGAGCCGAGTCTGGCGCTATTGTCGGCCCAGGATGGATTGTCGGTGACGCGAGAGCTGGTTCGCCAGGCGCCGCGTCTTCTCACCTCGCGTGGCTTGCTCGCCGTCGAGGTCGATGTGCGCCGGGCCGGCACGGTCGCGGAAATGGTTTCAGTGGATGGCAGGTACTGCGAGGTCGAAGTGCTTTTCGATCTCACCGGCCGCGAGCGCTTCGTCTTTGCGCGACGCGTCTAGCCGCTCGAGAAAGGAGAAAGAATGTTGGAAGACAAGGGAAAGGAGCTCGGCCGGCTGATCGGCCAGAGTCCCGAGTATCAGGCTCTCAAACGCTCGAGCGAGGCGCTCAACGACGACAAGGAGGCGGTGGCGCTGCTGCAGCAGATGGAAAAACTGCGCGGTGAGGCGCAGCAGCTCATCCAGCGCGGCGAGAACCCGACACCGGAGATGGAGCAGCAGCTGGACACGATGCTCGAGAGGATCCAGTCACAGCCCACCTATCAACGGGCCGTTGCCGCCCAGGAAAACTTCGACAAGCTCATGCTACATGTGAATCAGTGGATCATGGCCGGTATGAAGAAGGGCGCGGCGAGTCCAATCATCACGCTTTCCTGAGATGCAAAGGGGTCGGCTCGTTGTTTTCGAGGGCGCCGAGGGAGCGGGGAAGACAACTCAAATACGGCTTCTCGCCGAACAACTCACCAAGGCTGGGATTCCATGCGTTGCGGTGCGGGAGCCCGGTGGGACTCCGGTCGGAGATGACATCAGGGACATTCTTCTCCATCCAGAGCAGGAGATCACCGCCGCCACGGAGGCCCTCCTTTTCATGGCCTCTCGCGCTGAGCTGGTGGCAAGGGAAATCCTTCCCGATTTCGTCGAGGGCAAGGTAGTTCTGGTCGACAGGTTTTTTCTCTCGACCTACGCCTACCAGGTTTACGGACGCGGACTTCCCGAAGATGAAGTGCGTGCGGCAAACCGGCTGGCGACGGGTGGTCTTGTCCCGGACATCACCCTCTTGATCGATTTACCGGCTGCGGAAGGCTTGAGCCGCGCTGACGCCCGTGGCGCACGGGACAGGATGGAGCGCGCCGACGATGAGTTCCACGACCGGGTCGGGAAAGCATTTCGGCGGTTCACGGACGCGAAATGGCAGCACTCCCATCCTGAGTGCGGACCAATCAAGTTGATAGATGGCACCGGTGACGAGAAAACCGTTCATCACCGGATCGTCGCGTCACTCATTGCAGCTTTTCCGCAACCTTTCGGCAGCTTGAAGAGTTAGACACCCATGAAGCTGAAGCTCAAACTCCCTGGCGCCTCCGCGCGCGCGCGTACCGCAATCGTCGCAGGGACGCTGCTCGGCGCGCTCGTCACCGGCGGCTGGCTGCTCCAGCGCGGTGCGCGTACGGGAACGTTCACCACATACGAAGGTGCACAGCTATTCGAGAGCGTCTTCCGTCGAGTGCAAGACGACTATGTCGATGCGGTCAGCGACTCGGCGCTGTACGTGAAATCGGTTGACGGGATGTTGTATGAGCTGCGCGATCCTTACTCGACGTTCCTGCCACCGGACCGCTTCGCCAGGCTCAACGAGAGCACGAGCGGCAATTACGCCGGACTCGGAGTCGAGGTCGATCTGCGCGATGGTTATCTCATCGTCGTGGCGCCACTCCCCGGCGGCCCTGCTGAGCGGGCCGGCTTGCAACCCGGTGACCGCATCGTCGAGATCTCCGGAAAGGCCACCAAAGGCTGGACCAACGAGGAAGCATCGAAGCTGCTGCGCGGGAAACCAGGCTCGCTCGTTACGCTGAAGATCGAACGTCCCGGAATCTCGTCGCCGCTCGATTTCAAGATGCAGCGGACGACAATTCACCAGAGTGCCGTACGTCGGGCGTCGCTGCTCGCCGACGGCATCGGTTACATCGATCTCAAGGCTTTCAGTGATTCGACGGCGAACGAGTTGACGGGTGCAGTCACGGGGCTGCTCGCGCGCGGAATGAAAACGCTCGTCCTCGACTTGCGGACAAATCCAGGTGGCTTGTTGACGCAAGGCGTGAAAGTTTCTGACTTGTTCCTGAATAAGGGGCAGAAGATTGTCAGCATGCGTGGACGGCTTCCCGAGGCCAACCGCGATTACGCAGACACTGCGCAACAGCGCTGGCCCGAGCTTCCCCTGCTGGTGCTTGTCGACGGACGCAGCGCCAGCGCCGCCGAAATCGTTGCCGGCGCTCTGCAGGATCATGACCGCGCGGTGATCGTCGGTACGCCGACCTACGGGAAGGGGAGCGCGCAGTCAGTCATACCGTTTGGAGATCAGGGTGGGCTGAAGATCACGACTGCGCGCTGGTTCACGCCGGTGGGCCGCTCGATTACTCGTCGGCAGGCAAACGACGACGACACGGAAGATCAGGTCCCAACGAAGCGCGAGCGGTTCCATACAGACGGCGGCAGAATCGTCTACGGCGGTGGCGGCATTACGCCCGACGTCGTTGCTGGTGATACTGCGACACCGCTCGCTGAAAGCAATTTCATGCGTGCACTTGGCGCAAACGCATCTCATTTCCGCGACGCCGTCACCGATTACGCGCTCTTTCTAAAAGGAACGCGCGGCGTAACTGCACCCGATTTCGTGGTCACTGCCGCCATGCGCGACGAGGTCTGGAACAGAATGAAGTCGCGGGGAATCGACATTCCGCGCAGCGTCTACGACGATGCTGAGTCGCTCGTCTCGCGCGTCATCGGCTTCGATATCGCGCGCTACGTATTTGGCGGAGACGCTGAGTTCCGGCGCCGGGCATCTGTGGACAAGCCGCTGCAGAAAGCGCTGGAGCTGGCCCACGGCGCCAAGTCCGAACACGATCTCTTGCGACGCGCCATGGCGCACGCACCCTCTGATGAGCCCGACACCCTTGGTGACGAGGGAGGGGGAGGAACGGAGTGAGCGAACGGGTTTTCATCATCGGACCCGGACACGTTGGGCGCGGACTGTTCCGCGCCTTTCGCGCATCAGGGGTGGAGGTCGTCGGCCTGCATGGCAAGCGACCATCTGGTGTCGCGACTTCCGTCGGTAACATTCCCGCTGATGCGGCCCGCGCCAATGTGGTGATCCTCTGCGTGCGTGATCCGCAGCTCGATGACGCTATCGCCGAGGTGTCCGCGGCGGCGGCGGATGGACGAATCGCGCGAGGAGCGGTCGTTCTTCATACGTCGGCCATTGCCGAGCCTGCGGGCTTGCGGGCACTGAGTGCGACAGGCTTTCCTGGAGGTACCTTCCATCCACTGGTGCCTTTCAGTGATCCCGAGGTTTCCGCGGAGCTACTGAGAAAGGGGTGGATCGGGATCGACGGGGAGAACGCGGCAAAGAATGCGTCGCGGCGACTGGCTGGCCACCTCGGCGCGCGCACACTGGAAATCCCGCCGGGGAAGAAGCCGGCGTACCACGCTGCCGCCGTCATAGCGTCCAATTTCCCAGTGGTATTAGCCTCGGTCGCCGGCCATCTCCTTCATGACATCGGCATTCCTGACGCCAGCGCATATCAGGCGGTGGAGAGCCTTATGAGTGGAGCACTGGCCAACATGAAGCAGGGACTGCCCGACGATGTGTTGACGGGGCCCGTTGTGCGTGGCGACATAGAAACTGTCGGCAAACATCTTCGCGCACTCCAGGGACACGAAGGTCCGCTCGAGGTTTATCGTTCGCTGTCGGCCGCTGCGGTCGAGATCGCACAGCGCCGTGGCGTCGATCAGAAAAAACTCGCTGCCGTTGCCGGTTTATTGAGGCAGAGCAGGTCCTAGAACTGCGTCGCCGTCGTCTGGTCGACAATCTTGGTGCCTTTGGGAACGGAGAACCTGAAGCTCAAGCGACTAAGTGTTGGATTGGCGCTGAAACTCGTAATCACCACGTGCCGCTTCAGCCCGTTCGAAGTCTCGACGTCGAACTGCCTGATGCTGGAGTCGTTGTCGTCGATCCAGATTTGGGCGCTGGTGAAACCGGAGTTCGAGCGCTTTGGAGTCAGAGTGACGGCGTGAGTGGGGCGACCTCCCACGGTCGCCGTGCCGGAGGCGCTGACGGTGAAGCGCGACCGTGGGGAATCCAGAAACTCCTGGGCGGGATCTACGGCGAGCGCATTTCGCCCGGTGTATGGGATTCTCACAACCTGGCCGGGCGTGCTGCTGGGAAGATAAAGCCACAGCGTCGATCCGTCCGCGGCGACGCGATCTCCGCTCTCGAAGTTTATGCTCAGAAGATTCGGCTTCTTTCTGACAATGACGCCGCTCGTGGTTTGCGTGCTGCCCGTCAGCGGATTAGTGAGTGTCTGCCGAAATTCGGCCCGCATGCTGTTCAGGGCCGCGTAAGCGGCAACGGCGCGATCGATGATCGCGTCAGCGTTTTGCGCTCTCGCAACTGGCGACACGGTGACGACGAGCGCCGCGGAGAGGAGGAGTGTTTTCATAACTGGACGTACCCGGCAGGGCTTATGCCGTTCCTGCTTTCGCTACTGGAACACTGCGGCCAATCGCCGCGGCCACTGCGCGCAGCTCGCCCACGAGCTGAGTGAACTGATCGGGGAACAGCGACTGTGCGCCATCGGAGAGCGCGCGGTCGGGCTCGGGGTGAACCTCGATCATCACGCCGTCAGCGCCGGCAGCCACCGCCGCACGCGCCATTGGAATCACTTTGTCACGCAAGCCGGTGCCGTGACTCGGATCGGCGATGATGGGTAAGTGCGACAGCCGATGCACAATCGGAATCGCGGTGAGATCGAGCATGTTGCGCGCCGCCGGGTCGAAGCTCCGTACGCCACGCTCGCAGAGAATTACGTTCTGGTTTCCCTCGGCGAGTATGTACTCGGCACTGAGAAGCAAATCGGTTATCGTCGCTGCCATGCCACGCTTGAGCAGCACCGGCTTCTTCATTTTTCCAACAGTCTTCAGCAGCGAGTAGTTCTGCATGTTGCGCGCGCCAATCTGGATACAGTCTGCCAACTCGGCGACCATCTGTGCGCCCTCGGCATCCATTGCCTCGGTGACGACCGGCAAACCAGTCGCCTTGCCGGCTCGCGCCAGCAACTCGAGACCTTTCTTGCCGAGTCCCTGAAACGAGTACGGTGAGCTGCGTGGCTTGAACGCGCCGCCGCGCAGCGCAGTGCCACCAGCGGCCTTTACGATTCGCGCGGCGGAAACGATCTGCTCCTCGGACTCTACCGAGCAAGGACCACCGATTACCACGACGCTGTCGCCTCCGACTGTGACACCGTGTCCAAGATCAACAACAGTGTTTTCCGATCGCCATTCGCGCGACACCTGCTTGTACGGCTGCGTGACGTGAATTATCTGAGCGACGCCGGGGAGTGCCTCGAGGCGGGAGGAGTCGACACGACCGTCGTTTCCGACGAGGCCGACGGTAGTGCGTTGCGCACCCGGCATCGGGCGCGCCTCGTAGCCCATGTCCTGAATTATGGTTACGACGCGATCGACGTCTTTCGCCGTCGCGTCGTGCTGCATGACGACTAGCATTTTACGCGGTCAGTGGCGCTGTTTCGGCGGCGTCGGGCTCGTCGTGCAGCTGTGGAGTGTGCGCTGGATGCGCCGGCGTGATGGTTTCATCGACAGTTTTGCCGCGCATGCGGACGCTAACCAGCGACGAAACGCCGGGCTCCTGCATCGTCACGCCGTAGACGGCATCCGCCGCTTCCGTCGTGGTGCGCGGGTTGTGGGTTATGACGATGAACTGGGTCTTGGTCTTGAAGCGATTGAGCATGCGAACGAAGTGGCCGATGTTCTGATCATCAAGCGGAGCGTCCACTTCGTCAAGCAGACAGAACGGACTGGGCTTGGTGAGAAATATTCCGAACAGCAACGATAGCGCGACGAGAGCCTTCTCGCCGCTCGAGAGCAGATGGATCCGCTGCGTCCGTTTTCCACGCGGCGAGGCGTGGATCTCGATGTCCCCCTCGAGCGGACTCTCCGGATTCTCCAGCCGCAAATCGCACTCGCCGCCGCCAAAAAGCGTCATGAAGATGTTGCGGAAATTCTCGCGAACCTGCACGAACGTCTGCAGGAACAGCTCGCGCGCAGTAATGTCGATCTCGCGGATCGCCTGCTGCAGCGAGTTCTTCGCCGAATTCAGATCGTCCCGCTGAGTAGTCAGGAAGCCAAGACGCTTCGTTTCCTCCTCGTGCTCTTCGATGGCGAGGGGATTCACCGGTCCCAACGCATCCAGCTGCTCGCGGACCAGAGCCGCTTCGGAGCGAAGTGTCTCGTCATCCATCTCGAGTGACTCGGCGCCGGCCAGCAATTCGTCGACGGGCTTCTTCCATTCCGCTTCGAGCCGCTCGCGGATTGCCGTGCGGCGTCCCGAAAGTTCGGTGTAGCGCAGCTCGGCGGCGTGCAGCTCTTCGCTCAGTGCGGATGTGTGGCGCCGCATCTCCGCCAGAGAGTGCTCGTCGGAAGTGAGCCGCTCGTCGATCTCGAGTAAGCCGCGCTGCGCCTGCTCCAGCTTGTCCTCAGAGTTCTCGAGCGTCCTTTCCCGCGCTTCGAGCTCCGTTTGCCACTGCGAGAGCTGGCCAGTGAGATTCGCGTCTGCACTCGAAAGCGTCGTCAGCTCGACTTGCAACGATTCAACGCGGCCAGTCGCCGATGCGAACTCTTCACTCAAATGGCGGAACCGGTCAGACGCCACTTCGAGCTGGGCTTGCGCCTGGGCCCGCCGAATCTGGCTGGCAGTGCGGTGCTCCCGCGCCTCGTCCTGCATCTGCTCGGCGCTCGCCAGCACCTCGCGAGCGCCAGCCACCGACGCCTCGCGCTCCGCGATGCGCGCTTCGATCTCTTGCGAGCTAACAGTCAGACCATCGATCCGACCGCGCGTCGTCGTCTCGCGCTCGGAAAGCCTTTCGATGAGGGCCCGCGCTTCGGCTGCGTCGCGTGCGGCACGCTGGTACTGTCTGCCAGCAGCGCCGGAGCGATCTCCGGCTTCAGCGCTCTCGCGTGTGGCCTGTGACGCCGCCTCTTGGGCGACGATTGCAGCGCGCTCGGCGGACGCGAGTGTGACTCGCTCCGATTCGGCGGTCGCTCCCGCGGTGTGTCGCGCTGTGGCCGCGTTGGCGACCGCAGTCCTCAGGTCGGCGATCTCTGCGCGACGACGCAAAGGTCCAGGGCCGGATTCGGGCGCCGGCAGCCACACCGCCCCACGGGCGTCTACGAACGCGGTCCCACTCTCCATCGAAGTAACCTGTCCCAGCAGCGACCGGACCCAGCCACGGGCAGGCGACGACGAAGTGACGAGTTGGGCGAGATCATCGGAGCGACCATCGCCGTTCGCTGTCTCTCCGTTCGTTGAATCGACCGGGAGGAGCAGCAGTGGCCCCGGCGCGGCCGACGCGTGCCAGGCACGCACTGCCTCGGCTACCGTGCGATCGCGCACCAGTACTGCGTTTACGGTGGGTCCGAGGAATCGCTCGACGAGTGCAGCGGCGTTGGCGTCGGTGCTGATGAAGTCACTGAGCGGACCGAGAACCGCGCCTTCACCAAATATTCCACGCTCCTTGAGCAGACGCGCAGCGGCAGGAGCGAGACCGACGCGCTCCCGTTCAAGCCCTTCCAGTGCATTGAGCTTGGCGCTCAAAGCGGTGTGCAGATCTTCGGCGCGAATCAGCTCTTCGCGCGCGGCAACCTCTCGCTCACGTGCCTGCTGCAGCGCTTCTCGAGAGCTGGCGGCCAGCTCGTTCGTCTCGGCGACACGGGTCGCAGCGATTGCTGCAGCATCGTCAGCGGCGGCGAGCTCGCGGCGCGCGGCTTCAGCGGCGTCGAAAAGGTGCGCCTGCTCATGTTCTAGCGCAGCGCGCCTCTCTGCAACTTCCTCTCGCTCCCTTTCCGCGCTTTGGCGATCCAGATGCGCCCGGTGAACCTCTTCGCGCAGCTCGCGCAACGCGCGCTCGCCTTGCTCGAGATTCGATCTGGCGGTGGTCAGTCCGCTACGAACCTGGTCCTCGTGCTGAGCGTGTGCCGAGAGCGCTTCCTCTGCAGCGTCGAACGCCGCCTGTAGCTCGGCCAGCTCGGTCGATGCGCGCTCGAGGTCTCCGCTGACGCGGCCGGCGAACGCGTCACCTTCGCGACGCTCCTCTTCGGCACGCTCACGGCGCGACATCGCATTGCGCAACCTTTCTTCGGCAACGGCGATTTCGCCGCGAAGCTGCTGCGCAGCTTCGCGCTGGTCGGCTACCAATCGCGCGAGCTCGGTGCGTCGGGCCTCCGCGCTGGTACGTTCAGCCAAGTCTGTCTCGCGGGTTGCTTCAGCTGTCCGCAGCGTTTCCTCCGCAGCGGGAAGCTTGGCGCGCAATAACGTCACACGCTCCTCGAGACGATTGAGCTCTCCGAACCAGGCGGACATTTCGCGCGCAGCGTGCGCGACCTCGAGTGTAAATCTCCGCGCCATCAGCTCGCCGTGACGTTCGGCTCGTTTGCGCTGACGCGCTAACGAGCGAACCTGGCTTTGCACTTCGGCAATGAGATCGTCGATGCGAGCAAGATCGGTCGTCGTCTCCTCGAGGCGTCGTTCGGCGCTCCGCTTGCGATCGCGATAGAGGCCGACGCCGGCCGCTTCCTCGAACAGCTCGCGTCTGTCATCGGGGCGATCACTGAGCAGTGCGTCCACCATCCGCGCCTCGATAACGACTCCCGAGTCGGCCCCGAGTCCGGTGCCGCGCACCATGTCGTGGATGTCGCGAAGGCGGCACGCCGCGCCGTTGAGGAAATAATCGCTTTCTCCGGACCGGCTCAGTCGACGACTGATAACGACTTCGCGGAACGGAATGTCGAGCGCACCGTCATCGTTCTCGAAGTGGAGTGACACTTCGGCGAGATTCACCGCGCGCCGCGCCGACGATCCCTGAAAGATCACTTCTTCCATCTTGGCGCCGCGCAGAGCGCGTGCGCGTTGCTCGCCGAGGACCCAGCGCACGGCGTCGGAGACATTGGACTTTCCGCAGCCGTTCGGGCCGACGATCGCCGTCACGCCCGGCTCGAAGACCATGTCAGTCTGGTCGGCGAACGACTTGAAGCCGTGAATCTCGAGTTTCGTCAAACGCACTAAGGCGCACTCCCGGTTCGGTAAACGAGCACTGGATTTAGTCCCGCACCGCGCAATTGTCTGACAAGCTCGGCCGACTGATCGGCCCGGGCGAAAGCGCCTGCGTAAATCCGGGCGCCTCCATCGTCCTGCATCAACGCGTAGATCGCCAACCCGCGAGCCTCGTACTTCTGCACGGCTGCGCGAACCGCATCGACAATGCCACCCTGCGTCGGAACGCTGTCGACGAGCAGTGCGAGGGGCGTCCGGGTGACCGTCCCGCCTGAATCCGTGAGCACCGTCGAGTTGCGCAGAGCGAGCAACAGTGAGTCAGCCTGATATCTCCTGGTGTAAGCGCCAGCAGTAACCTTGTACCATATCGTCCGGTCCGGCTCAATTGAAATGGGCGACACAGCCGCGGCGGGCAAAGCGCCGCCATTTTTCCTGACGAACAAGTTAGCACCTTCCGGCGTGTTTGCGTTAAACAATTCAACCGCAAACGCCGCGGCCGAGGATGAGTCATTGATATTTGCGGGCGGCGCAACATGCAGGGTCTCCGGCGGCGGTCGGGGCGGCGGAGGTGTTGGAGCGGGAATCGTAGCGACACCGCGCGAGCCGAAGCGAGCGCCGTAGCCGAGGTGAGGGAGTATCAGAGCTGCGGCCAGCGCGGCAATGACCAGCACCGCGAAGGTTCCGAGCAATGGGTAAAACCAGCGTCGCTGTCGCAAAAGGCGGCCACGCTCCCTCCAAACCGATGCGCGCTGCTTCCAGCTCGCGGCGCGCTCGCCCATCCGCTCTCCCATCCGATGCAGGGGGATCTTCAGCGTCGGCGTGGGTGTCGGCACTCGCGCGAGCACCAGCGACGAAGGCGCCTTCGGAATTTCCAGGTCCTTGACGAGCACTGCGCCGTCGACCTGATCGATGAGATCTCCAAGACGCGGCGAGTCACTCGGCGCTACGAGCAGGAGCAGCGCTCCTACTTCAGAGAAACCGCTCGCCAGCTTCTTCCAGCGGGCGCTGCGGAAAATTTCCTCTCCAATATCCGGATCGGTTCCGCTCGGCATCACGTAGAGGTTGGGAGTTCCCTCGACGCGGTAGCCGATCTTGTTGAGGGAAACACCGTAGAGAAAGCTGTCGGTGATGCCGTGCGCGTCCTCGGCGACGAGATCTCGCAAAGGAGGAATGTCGCCGACCAGGTCGCCGACGACTGTGCGCCTGTGTTTAGCCTCGGCCTTGGCGATGCCGAGTGCTACATAGGCGGCCGCGAATGGATCGGAAGAGGTGACAACTACCGCAGCGTAGCTGCCCAGAATTGAAGCGATCTGCCGTCCGGCATCCTCCCATGCGACAGGACGTCCGCCGGACACACGCGCATTCAAGGGGAGCCCTCGTAAACCCAGTACTCACGCCTCGACGCGCGTCCAACCTTTACTGCTTCATCGCGCGTCGGGTACGGCCCCAGCACCACTCTGTAAATCAGCGAACCGGCAGTTGTCGTGGTGACGACGTGCGCGACGGTTCCCCCCACGTTGATCGTGCTTGCCAGTTGCTGCGCTTTTTCCGGGCTGAGCAGTGCGGCGAACGAAACGGAGAAACCCGGTGTCGGCGGCTGGGCCGGCAAAGTTGGCTTGACAGTATCAACGACTACGGGCGTCGGTGAAGTGCTGGATGCCGTCGAGCTCGCCGTGAGTGAGTCAGTGACTTCGCCCGGGAAGGTCACCGGCTGATCGAGTCCCTGAGCCCGCGGGCGGAATCCATTCCATTCGAAGAAGTACCAGAAATCCTTGGCTCCGCCTTGCACGGTGGATTTGACCGTGAGTTTCTCCGGATCGAGCAGGGTGACGTCCTTGTCGCCAAGCACGGCGAGTTCCCCGTCGGGCGTGACGGCGGGGAGATCTGGTGCCCACCGGGTCTGAACCGCGCCCACCAGTCTGTTAGTTCCGATTGCGACAACCCAGGCCGAGTCGGACTTTGGGAAACGCGCAATCAGGTATCGGCCCAGTGCGTCCATGCGGAGATCGAGCGGTGGCACAGCGAGAACCACGCCGGTCTGCACGCGACCAGTATAGCGGTCAATGATAGAGATGCCGCTGTCCGCCGCCGTGGCGACGTAAATCCGGTCGCCGCTGGGTGTGGGCGCGAGAGCGCGCACGCGACTATCGAGCTCGATCGCTCCGGTGGGCGAGAGATCTTTCACCTTCAGTCCGACGAGCCCGCTGTCGACGGTGAAGTAGACGCGATCTCCCATCTGCGTACTAACGGCGCGTCCGGAGAGCGGCAGAACGGTGCTGTCCTGAATGACATCGTCGGGCGGACGCACTTTCCAGACGAGCGTCTGCGCGCCCTTGTTGGCTGCCACGACGAGCTCACCATTAGGCTGGGCAAAGACAGTGCGGGCGGGCACGGGCGGCTTGAAGTGCCAGTCACCGCCGTTGGGATTGAGGCGAACGATCTCGCCCTTTGCATTGACGCCGTAGATGTCGGTGCCGTTGGCGGATGAGAGAGAAGTCAGCTTTGCCTTCGACGCTTTACCAACGTCGGTCTCTCTCAGATCTATCCGCCCTGGAAATCCTTTCACATCGACGAACGCGATTGTTCCCGCATCCGGATCGAACGCCAGCACGCGCTGGAGAGCGTTCCTCCCGCGCGTGGTACGCGCAGAAGGAGCTGGTCGGGTCCAAGAGCTTGAGCTACTGGTTGACTGGTGCTGTCAGGCGCTGCCCTGTCATTGGTACAGGCTGCACAGAGCAGCGCCAGCAGTAGGAGTCGGCGCAACGTTTAGTAACTCGCTCCCAGCGAGAAGGTCCAGTTCGGCTTGCGTCCGCCAACCATCGGCCGAGCGTAATCCCAGCGTAGAATCGCCAGATTGAACAGATTCACTCGAATTCCGGCGCCCCAGCTGGTGAGCGGATAGCGATCCTTGTTGGGATCGGTACCTGCCGGTGCGCTGCCCAGGTGTGGAGTCTCTGTTGAGCTCCAGGCGAGTCCTGCATCGTAGAAGAGGAGTCCGTCAACCGGTGGCAATCCAAAACTGCTTCCCACGTCGAACCGCCGAATGATCGGGAAGCGTAGCTCTTCGTTGAAAACGGCAACTCTGCTGCCCGCGAGCTGGGCGTTGTTGCACGTCGCCTGTGAGTTCAGCACCGACGTACAATCGACGAAGTTGAAGTTCGCACGATCATACCCACGGACGAAATCCGGGCGCCCGATGTACTTCGGGAAGAATCCTTCGTCGCGACCAACGGACACCGAGCTGAGGAAGCGCGTCGCGAAAGTGAGAGTGTTGAAGATGATCGGATCGTAGCGACGATAGTCTGCCAGGAAATCGGTGAACCGCACGTTGCCGACGCTCTGCGAAACCTGGAAGCGCATTCGACGCCCCATGATCGGTCCCGTCGTTCCGAACAGTGTGTTGTCCGAAACAAACGCTGTCGACGGAGTGACATAGTTCAAAGTCGCCAGCGTCGTGTCTGTCTTGAACTGGACGTCGGTGCAATAGCCGGCCAGGTTGCAGTCTTGGAAGACCTTCATGAAGCTCTCGCCAATGCTGTTGAATTGAAGACCGGTTTCGAACCGGGAGAACCGGTTCAAGGGATATTGCCCCGACAGGAAAACGTTTCTGATGACGTAGCGGAGATATTCCGTTTCGAATCGCACAATGTTCGGGTTTCCGGCCAGGGGTCCAGCGCCGCCGGCGATCGGAACGTAGATGGGGTCCTGCGAAATGCCCGTTGTGTACTGCAACCGGTGGCTCAGGTTGGCGTAGCCCACGAACGCGCTGGCATCGCTCAGCCGGCCGTAGACGTTTCCGGCGACCGCCAGCTGGTGATTGCCCAATAGATCGCTGAAGACGAACGCCGTCCCGCCGGCGAACATTCCGCCATAACTCGGCGTGTATCCGACCGACGGATCAGCGATGTAGTCCGGGTGGAAGGAGACGTGATATGGGTGCTCCTTGAACCGCGACGTGTCGGGCAAGCCGTAATTCGGATCCGCCATCAGAGTGCCGATCGTCGGTGGAAGCTCGGCGACCATCTCCTGGGCGGCCAGCACCGACGACTGACGAGTACCAGTCGGTGCGCGGTAGACCGAGGTCGGTTCACCCGCGCGGGGTCGAAGCGTCAATGAATCAGCGGCTGCTTTCGCCGCGGCAGCGGAATCGACGGCCATGGCGACAGCGGTGTTCGCAGAGCCCGGCCTGAACGCTGCTCTCTTCAATCCGCGTGGATTGTCGAACGTCCACACGGTATAGTCGCCCTTTTCGTAGTACGTGAATGCCATTCTGTCCGCGCCACGGGCCCACGTAATTGCCGGGCTGTATTCAGTGATCGCGCCGACGCCACCCAGCACGTTGGTGATCTGGTAGTGCTGGTTGGTAGTAAAGTCGTACAGGAACACGTTCGGAATGCCGGTGCGGTCGGAGATGAACGCGACTTCTCGTCCGTCAGGGGACCACTGCGGATTCAGATTGAGCCCGTCCTGCCCGGGTAGAACGCTTATCGCGCCACTCTGAACATCCATTACCGCGACGCGCCACTTGGACAGCTTCAGCACGGACAAGTTGCTCTCCGGGCTGCGATCGGTCGCGAAGGCAATGCGGCGACCATCGGGTGACCACGCTGGTTGTAGATCGGCGTACTGATCGTTGGTCAGCTGGCGAAGATTTTTTCCGTCGGCATCGACGATGTACAGATCAGTGATGCCGCCGTGAGTTCCGCTGAACGCGATCTGTCGATCGTCGGGCGACCAAACGGGACTCCACACGGCGTCGACCGGCAGATCGACGCGACGGATAGCGGTGGTGGCGACGTCCATCAGGTACAGCACGTCTTTGCCCTGGCGCTCGCCGGTGAAAGCGAGACTCCGTCCGTCGTTCGAGAATGAGCTTTGTGAATAAAGAAGTCTCAGCTCTTCGAAATTCGGATTGGTGGTGCTCTCCACCAGGCGCTTGAGTCTCTTGCCGGTGCGACCGTCGGCGAGCCACAGATCGATGAAGACCTCACCGCGCTTAAAGCTGCCGTTGGAGAGGAACGCGATCCGGTTACCATCGTTGGAAAGGGCCGGCGCAAGGAAGATCTGGCCGCCGCTCTTCTTCTCGGTCAGAAGCGGCTGGGCAAAAGTACGAGGCCTGTCCAGGCTCGCTGCCTGCGGCAAATACTTGGCGTTCATCGCCTCACGCCAGTCGTCGCTCAGCTCGTGCAACGTCAGCCCCAGTTGGCGCTGAAAGGCGCGAGCGATGCCGAGGGTGGTCGCATTCTGAAGGATCTCGCCGATTGCGGCGTCACCCCAGCGTGAACCGACGTATTCCCAGAGCGACTCGCCGAATCGATACGGGAAGTATTGATCCGGGCGCTCGGTCATCTGCTCGATCGTCGGCAGATTTCCGTTCACGACCGCGTCGCGAACCCACTGCTCGGTCAGAATGTGGTGCGGGCCGCTCGACAGATACTCAGCCATCCCCTCCATGAACCACAGCGGGGGATCGATCTGGTTGAGAGACTGCAGGTTCGCGCCGGCTTTCCCGCGCGCGAAGATGTCGAACTGGAACTCGTGCACCATTTCGTGGGTCAGCACGTGCTCGAGGCTTCCGAGATCGCCCGTCATGGGGAAGACCATGCGGTGCTTGAGCGGCTCGGTGGCGCCGCCGGTGCCCTCCCCAAGATCGCCGAAGATGTTGTTCTGGGCGAACTCGGACCGAGAGGAGAAGAGGACGATCGGCTTCTTCTCGCGGAACTGGTGGTCCAGCACCTTCGACAGTCGCGTATAGGAGCGCTCCGCCATCCGGGCGGCGTCCATGGCACCGGCGTACTCTTCCGGATAGTAGTGCACGAGCCAGTGCTCGGTCTCTATCACTCGCCAGTTGAAGTGCTTGTACTGCACCTGGTTCATCCCGAAGTACTGCTGTGCGTCGAGGCGAGCGCCGAGGAGCAGTGCAACGAGAACCATGAGAATCCGAGCCGCTTTCATTTTTTTGCTTACTCCTGTGGTTCCAGCGCCACTGTTTCCGCATCGCTCCACAGTCGCTCTATCTGGTAGAACGAGCGAAGCGTCGGATGGAATATGTGAACTACGAAATCGAAGAAATCGAGCAGCACCCAGCGGCCTTGCTGTAACCCCTCTGTGTGATGCACGGTGAGCCCCGCCTTCTTCATCTCCGATACTACGTGCTCGCCGATGGATCTCACGTGGGTGTCGGAGGTTCCGCTCGCAATGACGAAGTAGTCAGTCATGTCGGTGACGCCTGCCAGATTGAGTATTACGACGTCGTTTGCTTTCATATCCAGGCAAAGCTGGCCGGCGCGCTGTACTCTTTGCGCACCTTCACGGGCGGTTACGGATGGTAGGGATGTGGCCATGCGGTTCAGTGAAGGTTCATTCGCGGCATCGAGCGCCGCAACACTCTATGTAGCATATCTGTACTGCGAAAGTTCCGTGAGGGCCAGAGCGCATTTCGCACGCCAAGTCTGGCAACAAAAAAGACCTGGCCGCCCCTCATGATAAGGACAGCCAGGTCGGCCTCTTCCCCCACGTTACTGCTTGATGACCCAGACCTTGATCTCGGGGTGCACGTCGGCGTGGAGGCGGATCGGGACGCGATAAACGCCGAGGGCGCGAATCGGCTCGTGCAAGTCGATCTGACGCTTCTCGATGTGGAAGCCCTGCGCCTCCAGCTGATGGGCGATGTCAGCCGAGGTGACTGAACCAAAGAGCTTGCCCTCGTCTCCCACGCGCGCCGAGAAAGTGAGCGAGACCTGCTCGAGTCTGGTGGCCTGCTCCGAGGCGGAGCCCCGCCGCGCCTCCTCCGCCTGCTCGAGGCGCTGACGCTCTTGCTCGATGCGCTTGCGATTGCCGGTCGTAGCCTCGTAGGCGAAGCCGCGCGGCAGCAGATAGTTCCGCGCGTACCCCGCGGAGACCTTCACGATGTCGCCCGGATGACCAAGCTTCTCGACTGCCTGTCTGAGTATGACTTCCATTTGCAGAAATTCCTTCGGTGATCGTTGAGAACGGCTAATTGTAGCACAATCCCGGACGAAATCGCATAGTCAGCCGGCCTTCACCCGCTTGCGCAGATCGAGCCAGGTGTCTCCGAGTCCGAGAGCCAATGTAACGATGATGAATACCTGTGGGATGAGCGTCAGGACGATGATGAGCAGCCATTTGCCGCGGGCTATCCAGGCCAGCACGCCGATACCGCGGATCAGGTAGAGCGCTCCGAAAAACAACAGCAGATTGTAACCGGCATTCTTCCCCTCCTCGAACGCCGGCAACAGACAGAGCGTTGCACCCACGGCGAGACCCCATACCAGCTGATCGTTGAAGCGAAACTCGGTGAGCGGACTCAAGGGCGGTCCGATCTCGACGGGCGTCAGTCTCCTGTATAAGCCCCAGCCGAGGGCGAGGACCGCAAGTGACTCCAGAGCGAGCAAGGCGGGCAACAGCGTCGCGGCGCGCGGTGGGATCTCACGCATCATGTCGATCGCGCGTTCGTCGACCTCCTCCACACCCGGCAACCTATCCAGCGTCGCCCGGGACTCCGGATCGTCCAGGCTGGCCTGGATCAATTCGATCATGTTGGACGTCCGCCTCGTCAGCTCCTCGCCGGCGGCGTGCTGAAACCTCGCGATGCCGCTGGGTGAGGCGAGCGCGATCAGAAATGCGATTCCGGTGGCGAGCCCTACTGATGTCAGCGACCTCGCAAAGAAGGGCGTCGTCGTACTCCAAAGGCTCACCAGACCGAAGCTGGCGGCCAGGAGCACCGCCCAGCCGCGCGCCATCTGATCGTACTGCGTCCCCGATTCGCCCGCCGGCTGGAGTAGCATCCAGACTGAGAAGGCGATCCAGATCAGCGCCAAGGCGGCACGGCCACCGACTTTCCAGCCGACGATGGAGCAGGCGGCGACGATCGGTACCAGCAACAATAGCGTTTGCTGGATGGGAAACAGCGAAACGAAGAAAGGCAGGTACGGGCAAATCAGCAGGGCGACCAGCCCCCAGAAGAGTGGCCACCACGATTGCTTTTTTTCTGCCCTCGTGGTGGCTTCCGCCATTACGCCTGGTGACCGCGGATGTATGGAATGAGCGCGAGAAAGCGCGCCCGCTTGATGGCGGTGGCAAGCTGCCGCTGATGCCGCGCGCAAACGCCGCTCAGTCGGGAAGGCAGAATCTTGCCCTGATCGGTGATGAAACGGCCGAGCGTGCGATCGTCCTTGTAGTCGATCCAGCGAACCCGGCTCTCGCAGAACGGACAGCTCTTTGTTGGTCTTCTCATTGGTGATTAATCCTCGTCGTCGTCATCGTCGTCACGCCGTGTCGCTGCAGCGAGATCCTCTTCGGACTGCGGCGGAGCACCGACTTCGTGCTCGTGCAGCGTGATGAGGTAGCGAATGACGCCGTCGTCGAGCTTGAGAGCTCTCTCGTACTCCGGGAGCGAAGCGGGCTCGGTCGCGAATTTGGAGACGACATAGTAGCCGTTGTCCTTGGGGCCGATGGAGTAGGCGAGCTGGCGCCTGCCCCAATGCGCGACCTCCGGCTTCTCCGTAGCGTGCAGGAGTCCGTTGAAGCGGTTGATTTTGTCAGTGATGGCGGCGTCTTCGAGCGTCGAATCGAAGATGTAGACCGCCTCGTATGTGCGAGGCACTCGGCAATCCTCCTTTTGGTCGTTACCGCCTCCCGCAGGTTGCCGATGCAGGAGGAAGGTGTGAAGGCTGCAATTGCAGCCGTTGTGAGAAGCTGAAGTCTAAACTCGACCGGTTGCCGAAGCAACGGACAACGTATTGCTCAGGCGTGATTCGGCATTCTTGTTGCCGCACGATAGCGGGCGCCGAGCCGCCGGCGGTTCGACTCATCTGGCACTGGTGCGGCACGCGAGCAACGGAGAGGGAGGGAAGCAGAGTGCAGCGAATTACGAGGAAGCTCGGCACAATTGCGGCGCTTGTCGTCGTCGGAGCAGCGTTCAGTGGCTGCTCGAAGAAAGGCAACTCCGCGGCCGACACATCAGCGGCGGCAGTGGACACGACATCGACGACGTCGACGATGACAGCGAGCTCGACAGCGCCGGGGATGCAGGACACGAGTACGGTGTCTACGACCACCAAGTCGACGACGAAGAGATCGACGACGAAGAAGGCTCCGAAGAAAGCGAGTTACTGAGCAGGGCAACCCGGACGGAGACCGTCCGCCGTTCGGGACCCACTCCTCGCCGGGCCACTGCGGTCGTTGGCGTCGGCAGCCTTTCTGCTCTAGTGGTGGGGCCTAGCTTCAATCCTGCGCCATCCCGGAGGTTACATGCGCAGGAGAGAAGTGGGAATAGCCGCGGCCATTCTCGGAGCGGTCATAATTCTTGTCGCCGCTGAGAGTTGCGGCAGCAGTACGGCACCAGCACCCAAGATGTACGTCGCGAATCTCTCCCCCGCCAATGAAGTGCCGCAGAAGACGACGACGGGAACCGGCGTTGCGACGTTTACCGATCTCGGCAGCGAAATCGACTGGACTCTGACGTTGACTAACATGACTGCGGTGACCATGTCGCACATCCACGGACCGGCGCCGGCTGGCACGAACGCGAGTGTCATCATCAACCTGTTCCTGCCCAACGTTGCGACGGGAACGGTGAACGGAGAGGTCGCTCACGGTAGCATCACCAACGCCAACAACGGGAACGTTTCGCTGGACTCGCTGAGAGTGCTTTTCAACAACGGCATGGCGTACGTGAACGTGCACACCACTGCGAATCAGGGCGGGGAGATCCGCGATCAGGTCCATCCGAGCAACTAACTCGGGTGCCACTAGACGTTGAATCGGAACAGGAGTAC
>QHUA01000243.1 GCA_003221805.1 Gemmatimonadota bacterium | reverse complement strand
TTACTTGTGTGTCGACTGCTTGGTGACGTTGCTGTCGAAGATCGACTGCTGCTGCGAAGTGAGAACCGCACGCATGTCAGCCCGCTCCTGGGTCTGGAGCTGGGAGAGCTGCGCTGAAAAGCTTGCATCATCATCCGTAGTTCCGTTCTTCTTCGCGGCTTTATCAGCGGCGAGCTCGGACTGGCGAAGGCTGCGGAACTGCGCGTCGTACTTCTTCTCGATGGCCTTCATCTGCTTCTTCTCGGCAGAAGTCAGCTTGATGCCTTTGGTGAGGAGCTTTTGCTCGTGCGCGGCTTCGAGCTCGGCGCGCTCGGTCTTTTCACTCGCGCGCTCTGTCTTGTCCGCCACCTTGTCAGCGTTTCTGGCGGCCTGGTCAGCCTTGCGGTCCGACACGCGCTCAGCCTTGTCGGCGATCTTGTCGGGGCGGTTGTCCTGACGGACTGGCGCGCTCTTGCCCATGACTACGGGCGGGGCCGGATGCGGTGCCTTGCCCTGAGCGACGGCGAGCGCCGGTGTGGCAATGATCGCAGCCGCGAGAGCGAAAATGTTTAGCGTCTTCATGGTTGATTACCTCGGTTGGATGATTCGATTAGCAAGTCCCGATCTTTCGGCAGCTGCTGCCGCCAGTCGATGACTTGGAGTACCCACTCGACGACGTCGCTCTCGACCCAAACGCGTTCTTGAGACGGCCAAAGAGCGAACCGCCGCTCACGGAGGAGATTCCTCCGTATGCTGTGCCGAAGCTTACAGAAAATGTCCACCGCGGAGCTCCGGGTGTGAGACCGTGCCCACCATCGATCGCCAGGGTGAGCGGGTCGGCAATACGGAAAGAGATTCCACCCGCAACGGAGCGCGCGAGCGTTGCCGCCGAGTCAGCGGTTCCGATCTCCGCGCTATAGCCCAGACTCGGCGTTGCAAACCCGAGCGAACGAGAGACCCACACGTCCGCCGAGCCGTTTCCACTCGCGGTTGTCAGAGGGTGCGACACGTTCAGTCCGGCGCCGGCAATCATGGCTGTACGGCCAACGCCGAGCGTCGATCCAGCAGGTGCGCTCGAGATCACAGTAGAAAGGGAACCGACAAAGGCTGGCGACCATGGTGCGCTCGCAACCGAATACCGCGCGGCAGAGGCGAGCGGAATATCTGTCGGTCCCGTCGACGACAAAGTGCCGAACGTCGTCCGGCCGAAGCCGGGCGCCGCGCTGAAGGACAGCCACGAGACGGGCCGAAACGCGAGGAGAAGGCTGAAAGCCTGTTCGCTCCGTCCACCACTGAAGCTCATGGCACCGGCCGTCACACCGCTCGAAAATCGTGGAGAGGCGACATCACTTTGGATTTCTGCTGTGTCAGCGAGAGTTGACTTGCCGGCTTGTGCTCCAGCGACCCGAAAACTGGAAAAGAGGAGAACGATCGCGAGTGTTTTCCGAACAAGAGAGGCCATGTATCGGCATTCGTCGGGTTTGTCCCGATGAGGTTAAGTCGCTAAGAGGGCTAGACGGCACCTTTCAATGATCTAAGACTCTGCCGAAATCCGCGGCGTCACCAATCCCCGCCGTCTACGACAAATCTTAGCGGAGTCTTAATGGAACGATTTCATGCTCACACACCGACCGTTCCGCGTGACGGACGACTGCCTGACACGTTCACCCGAAAGCGACTGTCACTCACGGGCTCCGTTGATACAGTTGCCGGGACACGTTTGCCCTCGCATTGCCCCCGGGACCTTATTCAGGCTTTCGTACCAATTCCTGGTTGGCTCCAGATCGCTGACGCGGGAATGACCGCGACCCTCACCGTGCAGTAAATCGCGGTCTGGAAGAACAGGCCCCCGGACTATCGGACGAACTCCCTGACTAGACTATTTCTGCTGGTAGCGCTGCTCATTGGCTGCAAGGAGCCCTCAGCGCCGTGGGAAGAGATCGATCTTTCGAACGCCGTGAGGGTCGAACCGAGCGCGCAATACATCGCATGGTGGAATGAGCTCGAGGCGTGCTCGGGCCTTTCAGGCAACGTTTACGCGGTCGCTTTCTACGTGCTTCCCAACGATTCGACCATTCGAGTCGGAAGCGAGTCTTACTGGGGATACTGGATCCAAGAAGGGGATAGGATTGTTCTCGCGGGACCCTGGGCCGCGAGCGAAAAACTGGTTAAGCACGAGGAGATGCACGCACTACTCCAATCCCCATTGCATCCGGCTGCATACTTCAACGGCCCGTGCGGCGATCTTACCTACCCAAACGAAGGACTGAATTCGGAGGAACCCGGCGTCGAATAATTGAACACGAGAGCTGATCGGAATGCCTCCGCACAAATACCTGGTCCAGATCCTAGATGTCCAGCGCACGTATCACAGTGAATCCTTCTCGTGGTGAATTCCACATCCGGCGTGCGGCGATCGC
>QHUA01000077.1:6546-8521 GCA_003221805.1 Gemmatimonadota bacterium | reverse complement strand
CGCGGCAACTTCGGCATCGATTTCATCAATCGTGTCGATTCCGACCTTTGTCGGCAGGGGCAGTGCTCCGACTTCGGCAGCAGCCGCCTCGGCTTCAAGGTCAACAACCGCACCAACTTCTTCCTCTACACGTTCGACGCGAGCGGAACGGCGCAGTTCCACTTGAACGACGCGCTTACCTCGAAAACAACTTTCGGTGCGCAGTACTTCCGCAGCATCTTCGCGCGTAACGGCGCCAACTCTTCGGTTCTGCCCCCCGGCGCGACCACCGTCAATGCCGGCGCAGTTCAGGGTGCCGACGAGGCGTCGACCTTCAAGGTCAACGCCGGCACTTTCATGGAGCAGACCTTTGCACTTCACGACCGCTTGTTCCTAACTGGTGGATTCCGCGTCGACAACAACAGCACCTTCGGCACGAAGCAGTCGTCGGCGTTCTATCCGAAGGGAAGCCTTTCGTGGGTGATCTCGGAGGAGCCGTTCTTCCCGAAGTTTGGATTCCTAAGCCAGCTGCGCCTCCGCACTGCGTTCGGCCAGTCGGGCAACTCGCCGGGCTCCAACGACGCGCTGCCGTTCTTCGTGGCGGCAAACGCGAACGTGCAGGATCAGGGCACCGCGGCAGTCGTGTTCAGCGCGGTCGGCAATCCGAACCTGAAACCTGAGCGCGCGGGTGAGTTCGAGGGCGGAATGGACGTCGACTTATTCGATAACCGTGCCTCTGTCACTCTGACCGGATACAAGAAGAAGACTCGCGACGCCCTCGTACAGCGTACTCTCCCGCCGTCGGCCGGCGTTTCCGCTACGCGATTCGAGAACCTGGGTTCGGTATCGAACAGCGGCTTCGAGGCGAGCATCAGAGCGCAGCTGCTCCAGCTGAGCAACATTGGGCTGGACGGTCTGTTCAACTACGCGATCAACAACAACAAGCTGGTGAGCCTTGGAACGGTCCCGCCGATCATCGGCGCGGACATCCGCGAGGTGCCCGGCTATCCGCTGTTCGGTGTCTGGCAGCGTCGCATCCTTGGCTACAACGATTTCAATGGCGATGGAATCCTGACGGCTAACGAGATCATCGTCAGCGACTCGGCGATGTTCATTGGCCGCTCAGCTCCTCACGTCGAGATGAGCTTCACGCCGGGCATGGATTTCTGGCACAACATGTTCCGCCTCACGGCGCAGATCGACTACAAGGGCGGCTACTGGCTCAAGAACTCCAATGAGCGCATCCGCTGCAACCAGCGCTTGAACTGCAGTGGACTCTCGAACCCTCAGTCTCCGCTGTGGGAGCAGGCGCGCGTCGTGGCGCTACGTGATCACCCCTTGAGAACCGAGGGTGGATTCTGGGAGAAGGGGGATTACTCGAAGCTTCGTGAGCTCGCACTCACTTTCACCGCGCCAAAGAGCTGGCTAGAGCACCGCTTTATGCCGGGCAACAGGCTCAGCATCACTCTGGCCGGACGCAACCTCAAGACATGGACGCAGTACACGGGTATGGATCCCGAGGCAGTCACGGCGCCGGGCGGAACCGGTGTCGAAGTCGAAGATCCATTCCAGGCCGTACCGCCACCTCGCTATGTAACGCTTCGCTTCAACCTCGGCTTCTGACGCGCGCTAGCGCTTACCAAAGGGATAGACAATGGCAAACGTGAACCATCGAGCGCGCCTCAGGGGAGCTATGTCGCTTGTATTTGCGGCGGTAGCTCTTGTGGCGTGCAATAGAGATAAGATTCTTACGGTCACTGATCCGGACATCATCAATCCGTCGAACCTAGGTTCGGCGGAAGCCGCCGAGGCTTTGCGCGTCGGAGCGCTGTCGAGAGTCTCCGACGTGACCGGCGGGCTGCAGGGAAGCGGCTCGTTGAACGAGGGCATCTTCCATTTCAGTGGAGTCGTCGCCGACGAGTGGCGCTCCACCGATACCTTCGTCCAGCGCGACGAAGCGGATTCGCGGTCGATCACCGACGCGAACACTGCGATG
>QHUA01000077.1:0-6537 GCA_003221805.1 Gemmatimonadota bacterium | reverse complement strand
TCAAGCCCAACAACGTCTCAGACGTCGGCCAGATGTACTGGGTCCGTGGCTGGGCGGAGATGACGCTGGCGGAGAATTTCTGCAATGGAATGCCCATCAGCTCATTGGACGCCAGCAATAACATCGTCTACGGCGATCCGCAGACGAACGTACAGATCTACACTCGCGCCATCGCCACCTTCGACACCGCGCTGCAGAATGCGCCGGCAGGTGATGCACGGGCCGACACGGTCAAGTGGCTGGTCGCAATCGAGAAAGCGAGAGTCCAGCTTGACCTCGGAGACGTGACCGGCGCGGGAACGACAATCAGCGCGGTGGCCGTTCCCGACAACTTCAAGTTCACAATGTTCTACACCCAGGCCCTGGGCGACAATCAGATCTGGGCGCTTAACAACAGTGCCGGCAGATGGATGCCGGGTAACAACGAGGGTATCGTCGGTCTGAATTTCTTCAGCGCCAACGATCCGCGCGTGCCGATGTGCATCGGTGGTAGTGCGGCGTGCAAGACCTTCGATGCCAACCAGACGCGTACGACTTCGTTCGACAACAACTTTGGTCCGGGAACCTTTCTCGTTCAGCTGAACTGGCCGACGCGCGAGGCGGATATCTCCATCGCCACCGGCACCGAGGCCCGGCTGATCGAAGCAGAAGTCGCGCTGAGAACGGGCGATATCGCGACGTGGCTGGCCAAGCTCAATCAGCTGCGCGCGAACTTCCCCACCTTCAAGCAGGTGTCAAATCCCTGCTCGGCGACAGTGCAGGTCAGCGGTTGCCCGCCGGTCCCTGTCGGCGGTGCGCTGCCTGCGCTCGCCGATCCGGGAACCCAGGCAGCTCGCGAAGATCTGCTTTTCCGCGAACGCGCTTTCTGGCTCTGGAGCACTGGTCACCGGTTGGCAGACATGCGCAGACTGGTTCGCCCAACGAGTGACGGCGGATTCGGTCGGGCAGAAAACACGGTTTTTCCGAATGGCCCCTACTACAAGGGTGGTTCGTACGGGACGGACAAGTTCCTGGTCATCCCTCTGGCAGAGCAAAACAATCCGCAGTTCCATGGCTGCCTCGATCGGAACCCGTAAGCCTCAACCCACCGTCCCTCACCCCTCAGGATGAGACCAATGAAGAAACTATGTCTTCTTGCTATAGCCATTGTCGTTGTCGCCTGTAACAGCAACGACAAAATCACTGATGTATTACAGATTTCGGACTTCTTCTCCGTAAGACTCGATCCGCAGGCAGTCACGCTGGCTCAGGGTGGAACGCAAACCATGACCGTGACTGCGTTCGACGGCGGCTGCCCCGGGCCAGCCGCGACTCCATGCAACCCGCTGGCTCCCGGTAATCCGGTCACGGTGAACGGAGTCACGACGTTCCGCTCGACCGACACCACCGTAGCCAAAGTGGATGCGAACGGGGTTGTAACCGCGCAGCCGAAAGCGGGCGCGGCCAACATCATCATGACGCTGCAGAACATTCCCGGTGCGACGAGCAAACCGTCGGTAACGCTGGCAGACACGACTCCGGTCACTGTTCTGGCAACCGGTG
Organism: Gemmatimonadota bacterium; assembly: GCA_003221805.1. GTDB lineage: Bacteria > Gemmatimonadota > Gemmatimonadetes > Gemmatimonadales > Gemmatimonadaceae > UBA4720. The sequence continues at coordinate 4,995 of QHUA01000077.1, read as the reverse complement.
CGACACCCCCTGCGGTCGCGGGAATGACGCTCACATCTTCGCGCTCGACAAACGGGGCTGGGTCTAATGACACGCTGACGATCACCTACACGGATGCGGGCGGGGCGACACTGGCAACGCAGCGGGCCACGACCAACGCCAGCGGGATCGGCAGGCCGGCGTTCTTCAGCAGCAATCCTGAAGTCGCCACGGTCGGAGCCACTGGCATCATTGCCGGAGTAAAACCTGGGTCCGCGACGATTTCGGCGAGCAACACCGTCGGCGGCGTGACGAAGACGGCCACGTTCCCAGTCACGATCACCGACCCGGTCACGGCGACAATATCGGTGACCACGGCGACTTCGGGCACTGGAATCATCTTCTTCCCTGACTCGATAACGGTGTCGGCGACGGAGGCTGTGGTCGAGGGCAGGCCGAACACAACCACGCCGGGCGCAGTAGTGACGTGGGCGGTAGTAGGAACGACGCTGTTCCCGAACACGTTCACGACGACCACCACTCCGAACAACACCGACTGCTTCAACGTCACGTTCGACACTCCGACCGCGGCGTTGTCGACCACCCCAACCGGGAACTCCGGCAACATCGGCACGGGTGGGGCGGGCAGCGCCAACCCGCCGCTCTGCAACGGCCTGTCGCAGGCGCGACTTTTTGTAACACCTGGTACTTATACTTTCACCAGCACCACCAACGGAGCTAAAGGCACGCTAGTAGTGAAATAGCGTGTTGTAGCACAGGGCAGCGGAGGCAGAGTGAAACGCACTCTTCGAGTCTGGATTCAAATCACACTCGCAGTGTGCCTCGCCTCCGCTGCCCGCGCTCAGTCCGTTTTCCTGGGCGCGATTGTCGCTGATGGGGATCCCTCTCCTCCCCTCCCCGGCGCTGAGATCACCATTCCGGTCCTCAACCTCGCCGCGCGCACGGATTCGCTCGGCAAATTCTTTTTCAACGCGATTCCGAAAGGAGTCTTCCGCGTCATAATCCGACGAGTCGGTTACAACTCGATCGCGATCAACGCGCGCTTCTCGGGCGCCGACACGCTCGCCGCTGATTTCGCGTTGACTCCCGTCGCCGTTTCTCTCGACACCGTCAATGTCATCGGTGGTGGCACTCAGCACGGAAAATTCCTCGAGTTCGAGGAGCGACGGACTCATGGTGGCGGGGCGTTTCTGACGCGATCAGATCTCGAGAAAGAGAGGGATCGGCAACTCGGGGAGATACTGGCGAGGCTTCCGGGCGTCCGCGTCAACCGCTATGGTGCGGAGAGCGCCGTCGCCAGCTCGCGCTACTCCGCACAGCAGTCGCGGGGCGGTGATGCGATGGACAGAAGGAAGGGTGCGCCGCGCGGCTGCTACTCGCAGGTTTACATCGATAACGTGCGAGTGTTTTCTTCAGACGTGAATGAAGCCCTCTTCAACATCAACTCGATTCCACCTTCGACTATACAGGGGATCGAGTACTACGCTAGCCGAGAGGAAACTCCGATTCAGTATGCGTCCTATCGCGCAGAATGCGGGACGATGCTGATCTGGACGCGTATCGAGTAGAGTCGCGCTGGCAGGGCATAACTCGAAAGCGAAGTCGAACTGACTTCCTTTTTTATATACCTCCTTTTTTTTATATACCCATCGTTTCAGACGGCTCGCGTGGCTTGCGAATTGCGCCCAAAATGGTCATAACATCATTTCAGACAATCGCTTATGACAGACACTTCACACCCACCGATTCTGGTGGTCGACGATAATCCCGACAACGCCCACATAATTCGGGATTATCTGGAGGCGCGCGGCTTCCCTATCACCGTCGCCTACAACGGCGATGACGCGTTGAGGGCATTCGAGGAGGTGAAGCCTTCGCTGGTGCTGCTCGATGTGATGATGCCGGGTCGGGATGGGTGGCAGGTCTGCCGCGAGATCAAATCGCATCCGACGCTTGGTCGAAACGTGCGAGTCGTGATGGTCACCGCGCTCGACGACTGGGTCAACAAACGCCAGGCTCTGCAGACGGGGGCCGACGATTTCGTGGAGAAGCCGTTCGAGCTTTCGAAACTCGCTGCTACGGTGGAGCGCAACGTCAAGCAGCTCGCCCCCAACGCCAAGTCCGGCGCTTCAACCTCCGCTCCCACTCGCTGAGCGTGGATTATCATCAGCTACTGCGCGACTCGCTGACGCGCCTACCGACAGTCGCCGCCACGATCGACAGCATCCGGAAAGCCGTTCAGGACCGGGGTGAAGTCGTCATTCTCTACTTCAACTTCGACCGCTATTCGAAGGTGGAAGAAGTCTACGGCTGGGAGAAACTGGACAGCGTGCTGGAGACGACGGGCGAAGCGATGCGGGATTTTCTCAGCAAGAGTCCGCTCGCGTCGTCGAAGCTGATGGTCGCGTTTCCCAACGACGACGACTTCGTCTTCTTTCACGTCCCGCAGGACGACACCCCCGCGGCGACCGACGCCGAGATCACGGAGCTCACTGCGGGCTTGAAGGACGCTGTCTCCTCGGAGATCGAGCGTGTCCACGGCGAAGACATCGCCGCCTTGTTCGACATCTTCGTCGGACGCGCACTCGTCGTCTACAATCCGAAGCTGCGACTCGAGCGACAGATCTATCGCGGCATTCGCGAAGCAGCGAACGCATCAAAGAGCCTCGAGCACCGCGAGCAGGCGAAGAAGCTTTCCGACCTGCGCGAGACTCTCCGCGATCGCGGGCTCTACATCGAGTATCACCCGATTGTCATCACCGATAGCCAGAGGGTCTTCGGCTACGAGGCGCTCGCTCGCGGCACCATGCGCAGCATGAGAAGTCCGGAAGTGATGTTCGAGATTGCGGCGCAGTCAGACCTTGTTTGGGACCTCAGCCGACTCTGTCGGGAACGGGCAATCGAGGGGATGGGCAAATTGTTGAAGGATGGCGAGCTGCTGTTCATGAATGTCGATCCATCGGACTTCGCCGATCCTTCTTTCGACGTGAACACTCTCAACGTGAAGGATCCGACCAAAGTCGTCATCGAGATCACCGAGCGGACCGCGATCAAGGATTACCCGAAATTCCGCGGGCGTCTCAAGGAATTCCGCGACAAAGGCTATCGGTTCGCCGTCGACGATGCCGGAAGCGGCTACGCCGGCCTTGGATCGATCGCCAATCTCGAGCCTGACTTCATCAAGCTCGATATGTCCCTGATCAATTGCATCGACCAGAACTTCATCAAGCAGAATCTGGTGGAGACGATGGTGCGCTTCGCCAACGAGCACGGTGCGATGGTGATTGCCGAGGGCGTCGAGCGCAAGGAAGAGTATGAGATGGTGAAATCACTCGGCGTGCATCTCGTGCAGGGATTTTTCGTGCACAAGCCGAGTACGAGCGGAGTTACGTACCGCCCGCCGATACATCCGGCGCGCGCTCTCGCAGACTGAGCAAAGTAGTCACCAGGTCGTAGGAGCGCTCCGCGGCACCCAGGCCATTCTCGACGATCGAGCGCGCAAAGGAGCCGGCGGAATCGCGCGCCGCGCTGGAGCCGAGCCAGTCAGCGAGACGGATCGCCAGGTCGACGGCGCCTTTGATCATTGCACCGCCTCCATCATGAATGAGCTTGGCGGCGTCTCGACTCCTTTCATGGCGAGGCCCGAATAGAACCGGTGCTCCAAACGCGGCAGGCTCGAGCACGGAGTGCAGGCCAGCGGCATGAAATCCGCCGCCCACGTAGGCAACGTCAGCGAGCGCGTAAAGGTCGCCGAGGATCCCGTAGCGGTCGATGAGAATGACATCTGCTCGTGCGGCGCTCGGAGCATCGAGACGCGCCAGCGTCAAAACACTCGCGCGCGCCCATGACTCGATCGACTTGAGATGCGCGTCGTTTGTCTCGTGGGGTGCGATGACGAGGCGAGCGTCCGGAATTTTCTCCCGGATGCGGAGCCAGGCGGGAAGGAGATGCTCCTCGTCGGCAGGCCAGGTCGAGCCGGCAACCAGCGTTGGCCGCGACGAGCGGAGTGATTCAACCAGGGCTGATGTTGGCCGCTGCGCTCGCGCCCACACCTGGTCGTAGCGAGTGTCGCCCGTCACACTGATTCTGTCGGCGCGCGCGCCCTGTTCGCGCAGACGCTCAGCGTCCTGGGCATCGATTGCTCCGAGGCGATCGATGGCGCGATACGCGTCGCCGAGCAGGGCTCGCGCAAATGGTCCGCGACGGCCGGAGGATTCAGGCAGCGTCGCGCTGATGACTCCAACAGCCACGCCCGAAGCGGCAGCGCGCTCGGTGAGCGCGGGCCAGATGTCGAGCTTGCTGAACACGAGCGCGTTGGGACGGATCGCCGAAATTATTGACGCCGCATGCGCGAAGGTGTCGAAAGGCAGAAAATCGGAGAAGTCGGCTCTTACCGTGCGAGCAAACTGCTCGGCGCTCGGCGAATAAAAAGTGTAAGCGATCTGGATGTCGGGTCGGCGCGCGCGCAGGAGCTCGACGACGGGAAGCGCCTGAAGACCTTCACCGACCGACGGCGCGTGAAACCAGACGAGCGGGCGGGTCGGGTTACGAGAAGCCGACCCCCACTGCGAGTATCGCTCGACTAGCCCCCTTCGCGCGCTCAGCCCGCGGCGGAATTTGGATTTTCCGGCCGGTACTACCCGGACGAGTCCTTCCGTGACGAAGCCCGCGAAAGTGTAGGGAATTCGCAGCAGCGAATTCACTGCTTGCGATTCTTCACCATGGCGGAATCGATGGCCTTCTGCAGCTCGGCGATCGGCATCGCGCCCGCCAGCAGCTTGTCGCCAATCATGAAGCTGGGTGTAGCGCTGGCGCCCGCTCTCTGGGCGCGGTCGTGATCCCCTTCGATGAGGGGCCGCATCTTGCCCGAGGTCACGCAGTCCCGCCACCGCTTCATGTCGACGCCGGTGGACTGGGCGAGCGAGTCAAAGACGGGCGCTGGTGAGGGCAGGTTCTCCCAGCGTGTCTGGGTGGCAAAAAGAGCATCGTGCATCGGCCAGAATTTGTTCTGGGCTC
>QHUA01000076.1 GCA_003221805.1 Gemmatimonadota bacterium | reverse complement strand
TGGAGAGCTCGACGTCAGTGCGACGGCGCCGATTCTTCGTGACGGTGCTTATCGAGCCGCTTGACGCCCAGGGAGAAGGCGCGCCGAGTTGAGGATGAAGCCGAGCTCGGAGGCGACGTGGATGAATGCCGCGAGCAATGGGTTCAGGAATCCGAACGCAGCGAGTCCGACGCCGACCGCATCGACCACAATCGTTCCAGCAAAGTTGAAGCGAATGATGCTCCGGGCACGGCGCGCGATAAGCACAGTGTCCACGAACTTCGACAGGTCGTTCCCGAGGAGCACGATGTCCGCGCTGTCGCGGGCAACGTCGGTTCCCGAGCCCATGGCAATACCGACTGAGGCTTCCACCAGCGCGGGCGCGTCGTTTACGCCGTCGCCTACCATGGCAACGATGCGACCGCTGGCGGCGAGTTGGCGCACCACGTCCACTTTCTGGTCCGGCAACAGCTCCGACTTGACTTCATCCACGCCAGCTTCGGCGCCGATTGCATCGGCAACGGTGCGAGCATCGCCGGTCAGTAAAATAGTGTGAATGTTCATGTCCTTGAGCGTGCGCACAGCGGCCGCCGCTTCAGGGCGCAGGGCATCCGCGATAAGGATGCTGCCAAGAAAACGGCGGCCTCGCGCCACCACCACTTCCGATAGCGCGTCTCTTGTCCGCCCGAGCTGAAGCCCGTCCAGCGCACCGTTCGAGATCCCGTGCTCGATCAGAAGGGCACGATTCCCCGTAAGAATGATTTCGCTCGCTAGTCGCGCCACCACTCCCCGGCCAGGCGTGTAGTCGAACGAGTCTGGCTCGATGCGCGAAAGTCCAAGCGACTCGGCGCGCTGCACGATCGCGGCACCCAGCGGATGTTCTGAGCGACGCTCTGCGATCGCCGCCGCTTCGAGCACATCCCGCTGGCCAATACCACCAAACGGCCGAACCTCGCGAACCTCGGGCGCTCCCACGGTGATGGTGCCGGTCTTGTCGAATGCAACCGTGTCCACCGCCCACAGTGCTTCGAGGTAGCGTCCACCTTTGATGATCGCGCCCGTTCGGGCCGCCCGTCCGATCGCGCCGAGTACTGCGAGTGGTGTCCCGGCTGCGATCCCGCACGCGCCGGCGACGATGATGACGGAGATCGTAGAACGAGCATCGCGCGTGATGGCGAAAGTCAGGGCCGCGCACGCGAGCGCGACCGCTCGGCCTTCTCGACTGTCTCGATGATCTTGCCAAAACTCGTGTCGCGTCCCAACCGTTGGGCGGTGATCTCGAGTGCACCAGCCTGGTTGATCGTGCCCGCAAACACAGTGTCTCCAGCAGACTTCTCGATGGGCGTCGATTCGCCCGTGATCGTCGCCTGATCTACGAATGAGCGGCCACTTCGTACCTCACCGTCGGCGGCAATTCGTTCGCCCGGCTCGACGAGCACGATATCGCCGACCTTCACCTGACTGAGGGGAATCTCACGCGGTCCACCGGTTCGGCGCACGGTTGCGGTCGGGGGGAGAAAATCGAGCAGCTCTCGAATTGCCCGGCGGCCGCGTTCTACGGTCAATCCTTCGAGAACTTCAGCAACGAGCACGAAAGCCGTAATCACGAGGGCGGTGAAGAACTCGCCGATGGCGAGTGCCGCGAGGAGAGCTATCGCCATCGACAGCTCCATCGTCATGCGGCGCTCGCGGATGTTCTCCCATGCCTCAGCGAGGATGGGCCATCCGCCGACGAGCATGCCTATCAGCCCGATGACGCTAACGCGACCGAACGGCTCCCAGACTCGGAACCAGACCGCGACAGCCGCCAGGACGACGAATGCGATTCGCGCCAGCTCACGCCACTCGGAGGTCCTGTCGGTCACCTCCGTCGGATGACTTTGTGTGACAAAACCAGGAGTAGCTACGTCGGGCGGTGACATTAGCCTAATGGGCAGTTCATCACAATCCGTAAATGATGACGCGACTCTGTTGCGCCGCGCCGGGCCAAACCGAGGACTTCATCCCGGATGCGATGCCGAGCAGCTGACGCCCACCCGCATTGTAGGTGATGATGCCACCGCCGGTTGATTGTCCGGTATTCGTTTGCCACAGCTGTTGGCCGCTCGCTGCGTCGAGCGCATAAAGCTCTCCGCCCATGTCGGCCGCGAACACGACTCCGCCGGCAGTGGGCGTGATTCCGGCGAGGATGGGACGCGGAGCCTGAAACTTCCAGCGCACGTTCCCGTTCTCGGCGTCGAACGCGGTGACCCAACCTCTCGCGTTCGCGACTGGAGTCTGCGTATCGGTGTTCTCGTTGCCGAGCCAGGTGCCAGTGGTTGGCAGCGTGGTGGTATCGCGTTTGAGCCTGACGCGCATGCACCAGTCGACCGCGCCGACGTATAGTGAGTTGGTTTGCGGGCTGTAGGCGGCGCCGTTCCATTCGGACCCACCCTGGATACCCGGGCAGAAAGTGGTGGTGGTGTCGCGCGATAGCACGACGTCCGCGTTCATGCGCGTCGTCGTCGGCGTTTGGGAGAGAAGAGTCAGTGTGGATGCGACATCACCCGCGCTTCCGGCGCCGCTGCCCGTCAGACGCGATCGATCGACGATCGATAGCAGTCCGTCCTTGTTCGCGGATGCGACGATCGCGCGTCCCGCGTGCGTAGTTGCGAGAATCGGCGGACTGTCGACATCCCAGTCGTGCATGTCGCGCTTGACCAGCTGGTTGTAGCCGAGCATGTGGCCGGTGTCGACGTCGATCGCGATGACCGAGTTCGAGTAGAGATTGTCCCCGGTGCGCAGCTGGACATCGAAATCAGGGGCCGGATTTCCGGCAGGAACGTACAGAATTCGGTTGGCGGGATCGTAGGTGAATGATGTCCAGAACGCCCCACCGGATATCGGCAATCGCGGATTGGTCCAGGTCGCACGAGCAGAGCCCGTCGTAGACGTGTCCGGTGACGCCGACCTGGTCGCCGCCCGCATTTCCGATGAAGACCAGGCCGTTCGCCGCAATCGGCGCCATTGGGTAAGAGACTCCCGGTCCCTTCACATCGAGCGGCGTGTCCCAGATCACGTGACCATCGCTTGCGTCCATCGCCAACGCGTGCGCGTCCGATGTCCCGCGAAACAATCGGCCGTTCATGTACGCGAATCCACGGTGGACAGCGAGCCGGCTCGGTGATGCGCTGTGGCGAACCTGCTTCCACTTCTCGGTGCAGGTCGCCGCGTCGATTGAGTACGAAATCGTGTCGGTGGTGAAAAACATGGTGCCGCCGACCACAATGGGCCCCGTCTGTAGTGAGGTCACTTCGGGCAGCGTGTAGGTGCACACCGATTTGAGCTGGGCGACGTTCGAGCGATTGATTTCCGCGAGAGGAGAGAACCGGTCGCCGGGTAGAGTCCTATTGTAGGAGGGCCAATCGCCCGCGGCGCCGGTGCTGCCGGGCGCATTCAGCCGTGCCGGCGGAGTGCACGCCGCGATCGCGAGAAAGGACACGATCGACGGCAGTGCAAATTTTCTGTTCGACACGATGACCTCCTGAAACCTGGCCCGCGCCTTCACGTACTTCGAAGGGAAGCTCTGCATAATGGAGACCTATGACCGCGCTTAGCAGGAAGGCCAGGATTGCGGGACTCCTTTACATCCTCGCCTCGTTGGTTGGCTTCCTTCGGCTCATTTACATTCCCAACAATCTGATCGTGAGCGGGAACGCCGCAGCGACGGCGAGCAACATCACTGCGCACGAGACGCTCTTCCGCTGGGGCATCGTCACTTACCTGATCGCCAGCGTTTTGTTTCTCTTCGTCACATTCGCCCTTTATCGATTGCTCGAGCCGGTCGACCGGCGCCTCGCGATCCTGATGGTGATCCTCGGCGGTTTGATCCCCACCACGATCTTCGTCGTCAACTCCGTCACCGACGTAGCTGCGCTGCAGTTCGTCCACGGCGCGGATTTCCTCTCAGCCTTCGACAAACCGCAGCGCGACGCCTCCGCCATGCTGTTCCTTAACCTGCATCACCAACTCGATCTGGCGAACGCGATCTTCTGGGGCATTTGGCTCATTCCATTCGGCCTGCTCGTGTACAGATCGCGCTTCCTCCCGCGCTTCCTCGGCGTCTGGCTGATGATCGGTTGCTTTGGCTGGCTTGCGTTCAGCATCGCCGGCTTTCTGTCGCCGGGACTGGAGGACAAGGTCTTTGCTTACGGCCAACCTTTCATGTTGGGAGAAGTGGCGACCATGCTCTGGCTCGTGATCATGGGCGCCAAGGAGCAGCGGTCGGCCGCCGCAATTTCCTAAGACACATCACTTCTGCGCGTCCACGAACTGCTTGTAATCGAGTTGGATCTCGGTTCTGTACGAGCGGCCGTAGTCGATGAGCCGTCGCTTCCAGCCGCTTGCTCCGGCGAACTTGATGAGATCGTCTGCGATCGCGGAGCCTTGACGTCCACTGCTTCTGAGTTGGGCCCAGGCGATCACGCGGCCCATCGACTTCACCGCAGAGCGAAGATGGCGGTGATTACCCCTCGCGTCCTTTAGGCTCAAACGATCGTTGGTCGGCTGGAGCTCGTGCAGCACGTAACCAGCGCGCCCGAGCTTCTTCGCGTGGAGCAACGCGGGCGCGATCGCCTGCATACGTTGCTGGATGGCCACGACCCGATCGGCCTCGCTCTTCCATCCTGGCTTCCGGATCGTTTCGACTCTGGCCAGACTCGAGGGTGCCGCCTGTTTTACATCGAGGAGGGCGTTGCCGTCGCGACCGCCATCCCCTCGCACCAACACGACATACCGTTCCAGGCCGAGACTTCCTAACCCTGCCACACGCCGCGCCACATCCAGAACTCTGAAGAAGTCGGGATCGGGCTGCGACTTTGCGAATTCGTGGAGCCGGCGCGTGACGTTGGTTCGCTGGCTATCAGTGATCGGTAGCGCATGCTCGCCATCGATCACAATGCGTCGCTTCCGCTTCTTCCAGATTGTACGTGAGTTGATGAGCATCGCTCGCGTCCGTTTGCTCACCCGCCCGAGAAGTATCCGCACCATTCCGCTCGCAGTGGCGCGCTCGATCCAGCGCGCTTTGCCGTCGCCGAGGGCGGACTGATATGCGTCAAGAAACAACTTCATCAGCTCGTTCGCTTCGGCGCCGGTGAGATTGAGCGACGGAGCTGCAACGTATGCGCTCGCCACGAAACGCGAGACTTCCCACGTTGCTGGACCAAGACAAGATTCGTCGAAGTCGTTCAGGTCAAAGTAGGACAGGCCGTTGTCGCCCTGAAAGCTGCCGAAGTTTTCAAAATGAAGATCTCCGCATGCCCAAACGAGCGGACCGTCGGGCATAGCGGTGCTTCGGGAAGCAAGGTCTTCCCAATACAGATGCGCGGTGCCCCGAAAGAACGCGAAGGGAGATTTGCACATCTCCCGATATTTGAGCGCAAGTCGCTCCGGCTCGCGCCCCGCGTTGAAGCGCTCGATCCGAGCGGTTATTTCGTTGCGGGATCCCAATGCTCGTCGGCCTTCCCCCCGACAAATCGCCACATGTCGAACCACGAGGTCGTATAGGTCTTCGACGGATCTTTCGGATCCGCGCGCTCGCGCGGGATGACGACCGTGACAAGGTCCCTGTCGGCCAGGACCGCCACGATCTTCGTCGTCAGCTTGTCGCACGTCGGCGCCCTCGGCCGCGTGCCGAAGAACTTCACGACGCCCTCACGGCCTGAGGCGACTTTTGGATTGTGTTGAACGTACCGGGCTGTCAGCCACTTGTCGGCCTCGTCCCAATGATTGCATTGCAACAAGTCCTTCATGATGTGCAGCGTCGCCTGCTTGTTGGCGTTGAGCTTCGGGTTCGCGTCCGTGAAAAGCGATTCCGGGTCGGCGACGCCGACAACTGGCTCCTGTGCGAAGGCCGCGGTGGAGACCAGGAAGAGCGCTGCAATCATGAGTAGCCTGGGACTTCGCTTAGGTTCATTTGCCATTGCATTGTTCTCCTGTGACTGAATGTGAAGGACTACCCAGCATTCAAAATGCGCGCGCGACTGGTGTACGTCCAAATCACTCCCAGCGAAATACGCGGGTCGAGAGGGCGGTGTAGCCAGCGAACAGCACTAACAACGCTGCCACGTTCACCCAATGCGCGCCCCATCCCGATCCGTCCCACACGCCGTTGAGCAGTGAGACCGCGTGCGTGGTGGGGAACAGATACGCGAACGCCCTGAGTGCACGCGGGAACCGGTCCACGGGATAGAACAGCCCCGACAGGGCCAGCATCGGGTAGAGCACGGCCGCACCTACTGGTTGGGCGAATCGCGCCGTCGGTACCAGGCTGGCGATCACGAAACCGAGGGAGAGAATGCTGAACGTGCTGAGAAGTACGGCCGCAGTGAAGCTGAACACGTTCACCTGCCTTATTCCAGGAAAAAGTCGACGCCCAGCGAGCATGAGCAGCGACAGGCTGATCACGGTGAAGGCGAGCTTCACCACGACCTGCGCACCCATGATCGTCACTGGCGAGAGCGGCGTGGCGCGTAGGCGTTTGAGGATGCCTCCTTCTCTGTAGATGGAGATGATCGCCACCAGTGATTGCACCGCGCTCAGCGCGATCAATACCGCCGCGAGGATTGCCACGTTGAAGGGAATGTCGACCTGCGGTGCAGCCACTGGTTTAGCGACGCCGAACGCGCGCCCCAATGCGATGAACACAACCAGCGGCATCACGAGCGTCGCCACGAACCCCATCGGTTCGCGCGTGAAGATTTTGGTCTCGAGCCAAGTGAGCTTCCAGAATCCCTGCAGGAACCGAGGTTGCATTCAGTCCCTTATGCCGTGGCCGGTCAGCTTCAGAAACACATCCTCGAGCGTCGGGATCTCGGTACGGAAGCCGCGCACTCGAATGCCCTCGCGCGCGATGATATTGATCACATCGGTCACGAAGTCGTCACCGGCACCGCGAATCGTGTAAGTCGCTGCGCCCCCCTCGGCCACCGCGCCTACCTCGCCCCCATCGGCGCGCTCGACCGGGCCCAACGCCTGCATTCTCCCGCCGACATTGGAATCATCGCTGGTGAATACCACCGTCCGTTCGGGACAATGTTTTTGTACGAGATCGTCGGGAGTGCCGACCTCGATGAGGCGTCCGTGCTCGATTATCGCGACGCGATCGCAGAGTCGTTCCGCCTCTTCCATTAGATGGGTCGTGAGAAACACTGTCGTGCCGCGGTCTCTGATGCCGGTCACCAAACCCCAGATCGCGCGACGGGCTTGCGGATCGAGCCCGGTGGTGAGCTCGTCGAGGAACACGACCTCGGGTTCGTGGATGAGCGCCAGCGCGATGAAGAGCCGCTGCTTCTGGCCGCCCGAGAGGTTCATGAACCAGGAGTCGCGCTTGGATTCGAGTCCAAGCCGCGCGAGCAGCGTGTCACTATCTACCACGCGGGTGTAGAGCGACCGCCAGAGGTCCACCGCCTCCCACACCTTGATCCGCTTCTGGAGGTGTGCCTCCTGGTGCTGCACCCCGATTCGCTGCCGGAGAGTGTTGGCATCGCGCCGTGGGTCGAGGCCGAGCACCGAGATTGTTCCTTTGTCGGGAACGCGATTGCCCTCTACGCACTCCATCGTGGTCGTCTTACCGGCGCCGTTCGGACCTATCAGTCCAAAGATCTCGCCCTCGAACACTTCGAGCGAGACGTCGTCAACGGCGACGGTGCGGCCGTAGCGCTTGCCCAGGTTGAAGACGGAGATGACGGGGATCACGACGAATGTTACCAGCGGCGTTGAGGGCGGCACAGGCTCGTAGCGGCGACGAAAAGAATCGCACGCCCATCAAGCGAAGCTCGCTCAGTTGAGCGGTTTACTCTTTACCGGTCAGGTGACCATTATCCGGCTGGCGAGCCGTGGAGTATCGTCCCGAGGTCGCCGACGGCCCACACGTTAGTGGAGGAGGTGCCCCAGACGCCGCGTAGGGCCTGCGTTGTCCCGCTCGAAAGGCTCGACCACTTGCCGTTGTAATGGAGGATCGTCCCGGCATCGCCGACGGCCCAGACGTCAGACGCGGACGTGCCCCAGACGCCTCTTAAGTACTGCGTCGTGATCGATGTACTCGACCAGTTCGCGCCGGTGTAGCGGAGAAACGTCCCGGCATCGCCAACAACCCAGATGTCAGACGCGTCGGTACCCCAGACGTCGTAAAGGGACTGGGTCATCCCGGTCGTGCGGGCCGACCAGTTCGCGCCATCGTAGTGGAAAATGATAGTGCTGCCCACAGCCCACACGTCAGTCGCGGAGTTTCCCCAGACAGCGTGCAGTGGCGCGGTCGTCCCGCTCGTGACGCTCGACCAGCTGATACCGTTGTAATGGAGCAGCGTCCCGCCATCACCCACAGCCCACACGTCAGACGCGGAGGTGCCCCACACGCTATTGAGGTTTTGCACCGTTCCGCTCGAGACGCTCGACCAGCTCGTGCCGTTGTAATGGAGGATCGTTCCATTCCACCCCACTGCCCACACGTCAGATGCGGAGCTGCCCCAAACCCCGGTGAGGTATTCTGTCGCCGCGGTCGAGATTTTCGTCCAGAACGTCCCGTCGTAATGGAGGATATTCCCGCCAATACCACAACAGTTGACGGGAACCCAAATGTCGGTGTCGGAGCTCCCCCAGACGCCGGAAAGCGTCTGAATTGTCACGACCGAGAAGCTCGACCAGACCAGAGGATTTGGCTCGGTTGATTCGTGACAAGCCGCGAGCAGCAATGGTGCAACCGCAGCCGACATGAGACGCATCGAGGTCATCCGGCTGGCGTGCCGTGCAGTATTGTGTCGCCGGTTTCACCAACGGCCCACACGTCAGAGGAGGAGCTGCCCCAGATGCCGGTGAGGAAGTTCGGCGAAGTTGCGCCGCTGAAGACGGTCGACCAGGTCGAGCCGTTGTAATGCAGGATCATACCGTTGGCGCCGCCCACAGCCCATACGTCAGCGCCGGAGCTGGCCCAGACGCCGAACAGGAGCTGAATCGTCCCGCTCGAGACGCTCGACCAGGTAAAGCCGTTGTAATGCAGGATCGCCCCATCGTAGCCGACAGCCCACACATCGGATCCGGAGGGGCCGAAAAAGGCGCTAAAGAGGACAAATCCGGTCGAGATGCTCGACCAGACGCTGCCGTTGTAATGGAGGATTTCCCCGCCACTGCCGTCGCCGGCTACGGCCCACACATCAGAGGCGGAGCTGCCCCAAATGCGACCGACGGGCCGGATTGTCCCGCTCGGGACGCTCGACCAGGTCGTGCCGTTGTAATGGAGGATCGTGCCTCCCCCAACCCACACGTCAGACGGGGAGAATGCCCAAACGGAGGAGAGGCTCTGCGTTGTCCCGCTCGAGACGCTCGACCAAGTGGAGCCGTTGTAATGGAGGATCGTCCCGTTGTCGCCCACAGCCCAGACGTCAGACGCGGACG
>QHUA01000075.1:4274-15138 GCA_003221805.1 Gemmatimonadota bacterium | reverse complement strand
ATCTCCGGTCGAGTCACCGAGCCGCCAGTCGCCGCGGCGATCTCCCGCGCCAGGCCCTCGTGCGAAAGGAGATCGGGACGATTGGGAAGAACGTCAATCACGAGGCAGGTATCACCGATCGGCATGGCCTGGAGGAACTTGCTACCCGGTTCCGCGGTTACCGTGAGCGCCATGATGCCTTCGTGGTCCTGTCCCAGGCCGAGCTCCTTTGCCGAGCACAGCATGCCCTCGGATGTCTCGCCGCGAATCTTCTTCTTCTCAATTTTGAGTCCGCCTGGGAGAACGGCCCCAACCGGCGCGAATGGATAGAGCGTGTCGGCGCTGACGTTCGCGGCGCCGCAGACGACGTCGAGCAGAGTTCCGCCGCCCGCATCTACCTTGGTGAGCCAGAGGTGATCGGAGTTGGGATGCTTTTTGACCTCGACCACGCGACCGATCACGACATCACGCAGATCCTCGCGAAAGGAGACAAGATCGTCGACCGTCGCGCAGCGCGAGGTGAGCAAGTCGCGCAGCTCGGTCGGGCTCATGTCGAACGGAACGAACGCGCGCAGCCACTCGTACGACGCGTTCATCTCGAGATCTGGTAGAGGAATCGCACGTCCGAGTCGTAGAGAATCCGAATGTCGGGAATGTCGTAGCGCAGCATTGCGATCCGAGCCGGGCCCATGCCGAATGCCCATCCCGTATAACGATCGCCGTCGAGCCCGGACGCATTCAGCACCGATGGATGGACCATTCCAGATCCGAGTATCTCCATCCAACCGGTTCCCTTGCAGCTGGCGCAGCCGGAGCCGTGACAGAGCTGGCATTCAACATCCATCTCCGCCGATGGCTCGGTGAACGGGAAATAACTCGGCCGAAAACGCGTCTTGGTTTTGCCGAAGAATCTGTTGGCGAAGTAGGTCAGCGTCGCTTTGAGGTCGACGAAGCTGACGCCGTCATCGATCGCCAGTCCCTCGATTTGCGCGAACATCGGCGCGTGCGAGGCGTCGAAGAAGTCGCGGCGATAGGCGTTGCCCGGGCTGAGGATCCTGATCGGCGGCTTGAACTTCTGCATGGTGCGGATCTGCACCGGCGAGGTGTGCGTTCTGAGCAGAGCGTTCTCGCCGAGGTAGAGCGTGTCGTGCAGATCCATCGCGGGGTGGTCGGGCGGAAAGTTCAGCGCCGTAAAGTTGTACCACTCGGTTTCCGCCTCGGGGCCAAGCGCAATGGTGAAGCCGAGTCCGCGGAAAATGTCCTCGATCTCCTCGATGACGAGCGTCACCGGATGCTTCGAGCCGAGCCACTGCCGTCTGGCCGGCATCGTCAGGTCGACCTTTCGGTGTGAAGAGCTCGCTGCCTCGAGTTGGCGTCGCCGATCGTCGAGGTGCGATTCGAGCTTGGCCTTGACGGCGTTGATCAACGAGCCTGCTTCGCGCAGCTCGGCCGGCGCGAGCGACGGCAGCTGCTTGAAGAGCTCCGGCAGTCGCCCGGATTTTCTTCCGAGGAGCGAGGTCCGCGCCTCTTCGAGCAGTGCGGCCGTCGTCGCCGCGTCGATCATCTTCTCGCCGTCAGCGGCGAGGCTTGTGACGAGCTGCTGAAATTCCGAAAGCGTCACGGATCAGAGTTTGGGTGGGCAGAAGCAAAAGGACTCCACCGCGCTGGTTGGAGATTAGCGCCGGCGGAGTCCTTTTTGAATCCTTGCGGAGATGTTACGCGGCGTCTAAAGCTGACCTCGCCTTCTCGGCGAGAGCGGTAAACGCCTCGGCATCATTGACCGCGATGTCGGAAAGAACTTTCCGGTCGATCTCGATACCAGCCTTCTTGAGACCGTGCATGAACACCGAGTACGACATTCCGTGCTGGTGGGCGCCGGCGTTGATGCGGATGATCCACAGCTTGCGGAAATCGCGCTTCTTGTTCTTGCGATCGCGGTACGCGTATTTCCAACCGCGCTCGACGTTTTCCTTGGCTGCCTTCCAGAGCTTGCTCCGCGCGCCAAAGGCGCCGCGAGCGGCTTTCATCACCTGCTTCTTGCGCTTCAGGCGCGCGACATTCGATCTAACGCGTGGCATTGTCTATTCCTCTAGGCCTGCAGCAGGCGCTTGATGTTCTTCACTTCGCCGGGAGTGTGAATGAGCGTGCCCTTACGGAGGTGACGCTTTCTCTTCGACGACTTCTTGGTAAGGATGTGGCTCTTGAACGCCTTGTAGCGTTTGACCTTTCCGGAGCCGGTGATCTTGAAACGTTTTCTCGCACCCCGGTGCGACTTCATCTTCGGCATTGCTGATTCCTTATGTCAATCGCGCGGCTACTTGGGCGCGAGGATCATGGTCATGAATTTCCCTTCGAACTTCGGATCGCTCTCGATTTTCGCCACGTCGGTTAGCTCCTGGGCGACCCGATTTACGACCTGACGTCCAAGCTCGGGGTGGGCGATCTGCCTGCCGCGGAACATGAGCGTCACCTTCACCTTGTTTCCTTCCTGCAAGAACTCTCGCGCGTGGCGAGTCTTGGTCATGAAGTCATGCTCCTCGATGCCAGGGCGGTACTTCACTTCCTTGAGGTGGATGACGTGCTGCTTCTTCTTTGCCTGGCGAGCCATCTTGGCTTGCTCGAACTTGAACTTCCCGTAATCCATGATGCGGGCCACGGGCGGCCTCGCCATTGGTGCGACTTCGACTAGATCCAGTCCCTGTTCGATCGCCGCGGCGAGCGCCGTTTCGACGTCCATGATGCCGAGCTGCGCGCCATCGGCAGCGATTACCCTGATCGGACTAATGCGGATCTGTTTGTTGACGCGTACGCGTTTGGTTGTGTCCTGGATACGAGCCCCGTTTAACTGAAAGAAAACAAAAACGCGGCCCCCTTTCGGAGTCCGCGCGGAGAGATGTAGCCCGATTAGGGGTTATCCCGTGGCTTGAACTCCTGTAGCACACCTCGAAGATCGAGGGCCAGAGGGTGGAACGATCCGCCCGGACCGTCCGCTTATCGCATTGTGAGGACGTAAGATAGGCGACACAGGTTACATCTGCAAGCTGACGGGCCAGCTTCCGGGCGCTTCGGTTGATCCCTAGATTCGCCCGTATGGCCAAGAACGTCATCGGCGGCAAAGTCGAGAAGCGGATTTCGGTGGAAGGGATCGGCGGCGTGTTCATCTACGCCAACGACGCCAAAGCGCTGTCGAACTGGTACGCCCACCACTTCGGTCTCAGGCTCGAAACTTACGAGGATGGAAAGGTTTACGGGACCGAGTTCAAGTACCGTCGCCTGGGCGATTCGTCGCAAGTCGACTCGACCGTGTTCTCAATTTCGCAGTCCAAAACCAATCTTCCCGCCGAGAGGCGGGAGTGCGTGATCAACTACCGGGTGAAGGACCTTCAGGGGTTTCTCGATCAGCTCAAAGCGGACGGGATTGCGATCGAGAGAACGGAGGATTTTGACTACGGTCGCTTTGCCTGGATTAAGGATCCGGAGGGGAATAGGATCGAGCTGTATCAGCCGCTTTCTTAGCGCCATCACACCAGCTCCAGATCCTGGCGCGCCCAGGGTCGAAGACAACTGCCTGCTGGGCGCTGACCGCAGCTGTCGCTGACCGCTGACCGCTGCCTTCGACGGGACAGATCGCGCGGAGCGACAGGAAGACCGATTTGTTTGTCTGAGCGCCAGTGAGATCTGTCTAGTCGTCTGCAGCGGTTAGCGCTTAGCGCAAAGGCGGTCAGCGCCCAGCAGGCCGTTGTCTTTTACTATCCCGGCTTAACCGGACCCGCCCACCAACCGATACGCTTTCCCATCGTGCTCCACCCTCCCCCACGCCGTGGTCGCGTCGTGCTCGAATATCACGAGCCAATTCTCATCGACCGCCTGCTTCAGGATTCTACGTTTCGTCTCCAGCGTAACCAGCGGCTCGACGTCGTAGCCCATGATCCAGGGCAGCGGCAAATGTGCATGCGTGGGAACGAGATCGCCGAGGTAGAACGCGCGCTCGCCGGCTGATTCGATGAGGATGCTCTGGTGGAATGGCGTGTGTCCGGGCGTGGGAATCACACGGACGCCTTTCACGATCTCCTTCTCGCTCGCCACGAACTCGACTTTGTTGGCCGCCTCGACCGGTGTGTAATTGCGGTCGAAGTAGCTGGCGGCGGTTCGCTCGTTGGGATGAGTGGCGAACTCGTACTCGCCGCGCTTGATGATGTACGTCGCGTTGGGAAAGCTGACTTCCAGCTGGCCGTCGGGACGGAGACGCGTGTTGCCGCCGGCGTGATCGAAGTGGAGGTGGGTGTTGATGACTAGCACGATGTCGGACGGGCGCACGCCGATACGCGCCAGCCCATCCTCCAGCATTGTCAGCCGCGCTGCACCCTCATTTTCGATCCCGTAGATGTCCTTGAACTTCTCGTTCTCCTTGTTGCCTGCACCCGTGTCGATGAGAATGAGCCCCGACTGATGCTCGATGAGCAGGGTCCGCATGCCGAGCTGGATTCTGTTGCGCTCGTCGGCGGCGATGCGCTTTTCCCAGAGCGGTTTGGGCACGACGCCGAACATCGCGCCGCCATCGAGCTTCTGGCCGCCGGCCTGGATCGCGTGAACGGTGAGCGCGCCGATTTTGCGGCGCTCCACCATCGGAGTCGGTGCTGTCACGCGGTGGTGTCGCGCGTCACCGGCATCGGCATTCCAGGCGGACGCCGTTTTCGCCGCCGACCGCCAGGCGCGCGCAACAGCGTCTGGAGATCGGCCCACGTTCCGCAGCCGCGATCAGCGAGATCGGACAGCATCCGCACCAGACACTTCGCCGTCGCCAGCGCATCGCCGCCGGCGCGATGCCGGTTACGAATTTCGACGCCGTAGAATCGGGCGACGTGATCGAGCGATCGACGAGACAGCTGCGGTAAAACCTTGCGCGCCATCTTCACCGTGCACAGCCGACGTCCGCGCAACTGCCGACCCGTCGTGCGCGAGATTTCACTGGTAATGAATCGCCAGTCGAAGTTGGCGTTGTGAGCGACGAATACATTTCCCTCGAGCACCCGCATCAGGTCGGGCACGACGCGATCGAAAGTCGGCGCATCCTTGACCATGTCCCACGTGATGTTGGTCAGCCTGCTGACGAACGGCGGAATGGGACGCTGCGGATTGACCAGCGTCTCGAACAGCTCGACGATCTCGCCGTTCCTGACGACGACCGCGGCAATCTCGGTGATTTTGTCGTACAGCCAGTGGCTGCCGCCCGTCGTTTCGGTATCAACCACGACATAGGAGAGACGGTTCAAGGTGTCGTTGGCGCCGGCTGCTGTGCGTGAACGGTCGGCCGATTCCAGATACGGTTTAGCGGCGATATCGGCGAGCATCCATCGGCCATCGGCGGCGCGCACGAACTGAGGACGACCCGCAAACATCGCGTGCGCCATGTGCTCGGCCACTATTCGCGGCGCACCGGGAAGGCTGCAGATGTGCCCAATCAGGTCGACGACATCGGCCGGACCTGCCGAGAGAAAATTGAGAGCGCGAGTGGTGAGGAGCGTTTCTTCCGGCTCGGAGTAAACTCCGCGCGTCACTTCCACGGATCGTCCCGCGTGATCGGACAAGTCATGCAGTGCGGGCCACCGCCACCGCGCACCAGCTCCCCGCCCTCGAACGTGATCGCCGCCCGCTGATGCGTCAGGATACCGGTTTCGTCAGAAAGAAAATCCGATGCGGTAATCATTTTGAATCCTGCTTTTTCCAGCTCTCGCAATGTCGTCTCGTTTCGGGCGTACGAAGTCACCACGCCGGGGCGCAGAGCGGTAAAGTTACAACCCGAGGCCCACTGCTCACGGTCCTGAACGATCCTTCGCGTGCCGCCGCACAGCAGAGGTTCCATCAGCATCCCGCACTGCTTGAGCGCCGCGAACAGATCAGGTTGCTCCTTCATGTGGCTCTCGCCCTTTCGCCAGTGGAGTATGGGCAGCCGATATGGCCCGATGAAGTGGGGCGGATAAATAGCGCACAGCTCACGATCGACGTGGGTGAAGATCATGTCGAGATGGATCGCAGTTGATTCCTGTGGCATCACCACCACGATGAGATTCTTGACCTCAGTCTTCTCAAAGACGAGCGTTGCGAGTCCGTCGATACCAGCGGGACTCGATCTCTCGCTGAAGCCAATGAGCAGCACATCTTCGCGCAGCGGATGGACGTCACCGCCCTCGAGAGTGTGGTTCGACCGCCGCTCTGCCGAGCCATCGTAGAGAATTCCCTTGTTGGCCAGCTTCGGATGCGACGTGAAGAGTGCTTTCATGATCAACTCTTCGGTCCATCGAGCGTGAAAGCGCATCGAGCCGATCATCATGTTCTGATTGATCGCCATCGCCGAATCGCGGGTGAAAAAAAGATTGGGCAGCGGGGGTAGCGAGTAACTGAACTCGTTGAGAGTGCGGGAGAGTGGACCCGGCTCTTCCTCCTTTCCCTCGACCAGCAGATCCACTACGCCTCTTGGAGGCAACGCACGCAGCTCTGAAGCGAGTGGCTCGGATGGGACGACATCGAGGGTTTCCCGGATGATCAGGTCACGAACGGCCGAGTCCTCCAGCACGTCGGTGAGTAGATCGCGGACGTGCAGCACTTCGCAAAATCGCTCGAGCACCTGGACGAAGCGGCGGTGCTCGCGCTTCGCCAGATCTGCATCTACGATGTCGTCGTAGAGAAAATCGGCGCGCGTGCTGGGCGTCACGGCGAGCAGCTCGTTCCCCGGGCTGTGCACCAGTGACGTGGACTGGCATGCGGGGAAGATACCCGCACCGTGTGGGGTAACGAAGGGCGGGAAGCGGGAAGCGGGAAGCGGATAACGGAAAACAGAAAACGGGTACGTGAAACGGGAAGCGCGCCCTCCCGCTACCCGCAATCCGTACCCGTCAGCGGTTACCCGCTACCCGTTGCCTACTTCCCGCTTCCCGCTTCCCGCTTCCCGCTTCCCGCTTTACTTTGTGAATTACTTCACAAGCACGAATTTGAAGCGGATCGCCGAATCAACTGTCAGACGCCTTTCCCTCTATCTCAGCTTCCTCGAGGGCATCGACCGCCAGGGTCTTCGGACCGTCTCCAGCGACGAGCTGGCGCGGCTCGGTGGGACGACGTCCGCTCAGGTTCGCAAAGACCTTTCGCTCTTTGGATCCTTCGGCAAGCGCGGCTTGGGCTACTCAGTCCCGGAGCTTTCCGAGAAGCTGCGCGAGATACTCGGCCTCGGCAAACAATGGCGCGTCTGCATCATCGGCGCTGGTAAGATCGGCGCTGCCCTCGCCCGTTATCGCGGGTTCGCCGAGCGCGGATTCATCGTCACCGCGGTTTACGACATCGATGAAGCAAAAATCGGAAAGCGATGGGAGTCGCTGACGGTTCGTCCGGTTTCCGAGCTGGAGAAAGACGCGGCGAAACAGGATTTCGACATCGCGGTTGTTGCCACACCCGCGGAAAGCACGCCGGGAGTGGTCAAGCAAGTGGTGCGCGCGGGCATCAAAGCCATTTTGAATTTTGCGCCCATTCAGCTGTCGGTGCCGGCCGACGTTACGGTGCGCACGGTTAACATGGCAATGGAGCTGGAGGGGCTGTCGTTCGCGCTTTCAAATCGCGGCGACTAGTCGAAGCAAAGACAACTACCTGCTGGGCGCTGACCGCTGCTGCCGCTGGTCGCTAACCGCTGCAACCGACGGGACAGATCACACAAGCGTTAAGGAAACTGCCGTAGTTGCCTAGAGCGCCAAGGAGATCTGTCTAGTCGCCTGCAGCGGTAAGCGCTTAGCGCAAAAGCGGTCAGCGGCTAGCAGGCAGTTGTCTTTCAGGTTGGCGTTTCGCGCAGCAACCGGAAAAGGGTCGCGAACTCTCCCGGGCTAACCACCTCTGGCCTCGCCGTCGGCTCGATGCCGGTTTGCTCGAGAATAGCAACAGCCTGATCGATGGAGATCGCGCGCACCGATCGCAAAACGCGCTGAATCTGCTTCCGTCGCTGGCCAAACGCGGCTTGCACGAACGTTCGGAACGAATCGAGATATTCGGGCGGAACGAGCGGTCGCTCCAGCGGCGTGATTCGCACTACCGCCGATTCGACTTTGGGCGGCGGACGAAATGCGCTCGCAGGAACGGTCATCACCTGCTCGACTTTGGCGACGACTGCAATGTTGACGGTGAGCGCGCCGTATTCCTCGTCGCCCGCCTTCGCCGACATCCGATCGGCGACTTCGCGTTGGACGAGAAAAACGGAGCGCCGGGGCATCGGCGTCTCTAATGCTTTGAAAACGATCGGCGTCGTGATGTAGTAGGGAACGTTGCCGATCAGCAGGTAATCCCCGCCGACGAGCGAGCGCACATCCGTCTCGAGAAAGTCTCCCTCTACGATCTCGACATTCGACCGATCACGATACTTGTCACGCAGCAGCCCGGCGAGCGCCCTGTCGATCTCTACCGCGATAACTTTTCCGCTGCGCTCGGCAAGAATGTCCGTCAGCGATCCGCGACCGGGACCTACCTCGACGACCGTGTCGCTCGCCGTCGGCGCCAGCGCATCGACGATCGCTGAGAGAATTTTATTGTCGGAGAGAAAATGCTGGCCGAACTTCTTGAGCACCGGCGGTTTTCGACCACGCCAGCCGGGCGCGCGCGCCACGGTCAGCTCCTGACCACCACAAGTGTGAGGTCGTCGCGCCGCGTTACTGCCCGGGTGTGAACCTCGAGCATCTTGAAGACCCGGTCGACGATCACCTTGGTGTCGTTTTCGCGGTTCTCCTTGATCAGCTCGAGAACCCGCTCCTCACCGAGTCGTTCGTCCCTCAGGTTGCGCGCGTCGCTGATGCCATCCGTGAACAGCACCAGCAAATCTTTCTGCTTCACCCAGCTGAGCGACGCCGTGTTCGGCACGTCCGCGACTATGCCGAGCGGCGGATTGACGGCAGCGAGACGCGTGGCGGTTCCTTCCTGACTGATAACGAACGCGTGTGGGTGCCCGGTGTTGGCGTAGCTCAGCTTTCCCTGATCCGGATCGACCACGCCATAGAAAAGCGAGATGAACATCTCTGTCGACTCGAGCTCGTCGCGCAACGACTTCAGTAGTGCGCCGAGCATTTCCCCCGGATTGACGAAGTTTTGGGCGTGAATAGCCGACGCGCTCATCGCCAGCGCCATGATGAGCGCTGCACGATAGCCGTGGCCGGAAACGTCCCCGATCATTATTCCGGTCTTGCGGTCGCGAAGCTTGAACAGCTGGTAGAAGTCTCCGCCCACGCTCTCGGCGGGAACCACGCGCGCCGTGACCTCTGCTTCTGGTGCAACGCCGTCGGTGGAAGGAAGGAGCTTCATCTGCAGGTCGTGAGCGAGGTTCATCTCCTGCAGCAGTCGCTGTCGGTCCAGTGACGCGCTGACCAGCCGCGCGTTCTGAATCGCCGTCCCGATTTGCGTGGCGATCGCGGTGACGAGCTTCTGATCGCCCGCGGTAAAAGGCTGGCGCGAACGTCGATCAGCGAGATTCACGACTCCCAGCGGCTGGCCTCCCGTCGGCGTCGTCCACATGATCGGCACCGACAGCATCTCACCGCGCCCGTAAGGGGATTCGGAACCGAACGTGACTCCCTTCCCCACCACAATCAGCGGATGCTGGGTGCGGAAAACGCGCGCTGAGACGCTGCTCGCATCGTCGGCATTGATCGGCGGAATTTTTTCTTTGGGAACGCCGAGCGCGGCGACGGCTTGCAGAGTATTGGTACGCGCGTCGTACACTAGAATGGATGCCACGCGCGCACCCACGGTCTCCGAGATTTCTGTAAGGATGGTAGCAGCGGCATCCTCGAGCGTGACGGTGCGTCCAAGAATTTCGCCGATCGTATAGAGGAGGTTGATCTCCTCGTAACGCTCCGCCAGTTCGGTCGCGGCGTGCTCGACTTCCAGCGCTGCCTGGGTGAATTGCGTCACGACCGGCATCAACAGCCTGATGTGTCGCTCCTCTGGCGCAAAAGAAGGGTCGCAGGGACCGACCGTCAGCCAGATTTTTCTCGGCGATGGAACACGTGTGACCAGCTGTGTCCCGAAGTTGGTGGGTATCGATTGCCCCGGCTCGTCGGGCAACACGTCGGGCATTTGAACTTTCGGGCTGGAGCGGGCGATGATGGTCGGCGCCGAGCGGCCGTCACCGCCTGCCCATACAGCGGCCTCACAGTGAGTTCCTTCGCGAAACGCTATGAGAACCGCCTCCAGCTCTTTCACGGACGGTGCAACGTCAGGCGGACGACGTTGCCCTTGTCGCGGAAGCTTTCCACGCGGTCCATCAGCTGCCGCATCAGAAAAAGTCCGCGCCCCTCCTCTCTGGTGAGGTTCTCATCAGTCGTGCAATCGACAGTACACTCGTCGAGGTCGAACCCCGGGCCTTCGTCCACGACTTCGAAAACGAGGTCAGTCTCGCTGATGATGGCGCGGACGCGGACCTGCTTGCCGCCCGTCGCGCCATTTCCACGCAGGATTGCGTTCGACAGCGCCTCGGTGAGGGCTACCGGAATGTTCAGCGAACATTTGGTGGGTGAGAGCTTGAGCTCGCGGCAACGCTGCCTCGCGAGCTCCACTACGCCTTCTATGTATTCAACGTCGCTTGGGATTTGTAGATCGAACGCGACGTGCGATTCGCCCATTAAAAACTCTCTAGCGCGCGCTCCCGTGTGTCGGAGATCTGAAAGAGGGTGTCGAGCTTGGTCAGCTCGAAGAGCGTCTGGAGATCATCGTTGAGGTTGGCCAGACGCAGCTCGCCGCCCTGCTCCCGAATCTTCTTCGACAACGAGACGAGCACGCCGAGGCCGGAGCTGTCGATGTAGCCTGTCTGGCTGAAGTCGATCAGGAATTTCTTCTCCCCCTTTTCGAGCTCATCGAGGAC
>QHUA01000075.1:0-4234 GCA_003221805.1 Gemmatimonadota bacterium | reverse complement strand
TTCTCCAGTGCGGATCTGCCTGCTAAGGCGCGCGGTGCTCTGCTCGCCCGGCCGATTGCAGCGCTGCAATTGCGGCCACGTTAATAATGTCCTCCCGCTCGGCGCCGCGCGAGAGATCGGCGACGGGATGCGCGAAGCCCTGAAGTATCGGACCGAGCGCCTGGGCACCACCCACTCGCTGCACCAGTTTGTAAGCGATGTTCCCCGCGTCGAGCGATGGAAACACCAACACGTTGGCTCTTCCGGCTACCGGACTCGATGGTGATTTCCGGGCGGCGACCGACGGAGCCAGCGCCGCATCACCTTGCAATTCTCCGTCCACTGCGAGGTCAGGCGCACGCTCGCGGATAATCGCCACTGCTTCACGCACGAGATCGACGCTTGGACCCTTGCCACTGCCGTGGGTGCTGAACGAAAGCAGTGCGACGCGTGGCTCGTCGCCAACTATGAATTGCCGGTCGTGTGCGGCGGCGAGGGCGATGTCGGCGAGATTCTCGGCAGTCGGGTAAGGAACGACGGCGCAGTCGGTGAAGGTGAGGACTTCGTCGACGTCCGCACCGGAGGTAACGACCATGTAAAAAGCGCTCGAAGCGACGCGCACATTGGGCGCCAGCCCGATGTTGCGAAGCGCGCTGCGTAGCACTTCCGCCGTCGTGTAAACGGCACCAGCCACGCAGGCATCCGCCTGCCCCTGAGCGACCAGCCGATGCGCGAACTCGAGAGCCGGCTCGTCTTCGGCATGGATCGATTCGAGACCAGACCGCAGCGAGGCATTCGCCAGCATCGCGTTATCGGTGACGAGAATCGGAACCGCCATCCCGGTGCGATCCATCTCGCCGGCGGCGGCGAGTATCCGCTCGTCCCCGCTTTCAGGAAAGACTATCCGGCACTTGAGATCAGCCGCGCGCTGGCGGATGCCATCGACGAACCTCACTTCGGGAATTTTTTCGCCAACGCCTTCGCCACCGCGGGATGCACGAGGCCGTTGAGATTGCCGTGGTGCTTGGCGACCTCGCGCACCACGCTCGAGCTGATGTACGTCGTCTCCACGGACGGCACCATGAACACCGTTTCGAAGTTCTCCGACATGTGGCGATTCATGAGGGCCATCTGGAATTCATACTCGAAGTCACTCACTGCACGGAGCCCGCGGATATTGAACTTTGCGCCAACCTTGCGGGCGAAATCGACGAGCAGGCCTTCGAAGGAGGTAACCTCGACGCATTTGTTGTCAGCGGTGCTAGCGCGAATCATGTTGACTCTTTCGTCGGTAGTGAACAGCGCTTTCTTCGATGAATTCACGGCTACGGCAACCACCAGATGGTCGACGAACTCGCAGCTGCGGTTGATCAGGTCTTCGTGCCCGCGAGTGATCGGATCGAAGCTTCCAGCATAGATGGCCGTCGTTGCCACTTTACGCCCCGCTGCGGTAGAAGGTGATTGCCGTCGAGCCATATTTGCGCGTCACTCCTCCCTCAGGCATGGCCGCCTTCGCCTCGTGTTCAACGCTCAGCACTCGGCTGAAGGGACTCGCCTTCCAATGCTCCGCCAGTTTCGCGGCGTCGCCGGTTGTATAAGGTGGATCAGCAAAGGCGACATCGTAAGAAAGCGGCTCCAGAGACTCGGCGAAAGCGAGCGCGGATTGTCGATGGACTCTGGACAGCCCACCAGCTTCGAGCGCGGCGATGTTCTCTTCCAGCGCGCGCAGACTCTTCGGATTTTTCTCGACGAAGTCAGCCGAGACCGCCCCGCGCGAAAGTGCTTCGAGGCCGAGCGCGCCCGAGCCGGCGTACAAATCGAGCACACGGGCCTCGGGGAGATCGAGCTGGAGAATGCTCATCCACGCTTCCCGCACTCGATCGAGCGTCGGTCTCACTAGCGACCCGCTGGGCGCGCTGATTTTGCGACCACGCCAGCGGCCCGCGACTATGCGCACGTTAAAGGCGGGGAAGCGGGGCGCGGTAAGCGCATCTTGTTGTCACGCCGCGCTAGCCCTGATGTCCGCAATCCTCGCCTGGAGGTAAGTCTCTCCCCGGTAATCGTCTCGCTCCAGCCTGAACGCGACGTCGACCTTCGTTCCCGGCTGCAATTCCGCCGCGCGATCGGCTAATCCCCAACCAACTGCTTCCAGAGACCCAGTGCCCGTATCGAGCGCCAGCTTGAGACCATCCTGCCCAATGGCGCGCGGCGGCCGGGCGATGGTGACGTTTCGCGCCAGCAGAACCGGCGTCGGGTTGCCGATGCCAAAAGGCTCGAAGTGCCGGAACAGCGATTCGATGCGACCATCCAGTCCCTCGATGCTCACTTCCAGATCGACGCGGATTTCGGGGACAAGATCTGCTGGCGTCAGAACAGATCGCGCTACTTCATTGAAGCGCGCTGCGAAGTCGGCGACCTTGTCGCGGGCGATGGTGATTCCGGCGGCAGCACGGTGCCCGCCGTAGCGAAGCAAGTGCTGGCGCGATTGACCAAGTGCGCCGTGGAGATCGAACTTGGGAATCGATCGGCCGGAACCTTTTCCCTGCTCCCCCGACAGCGCGATCAGCACCGTCGGACGTCCAAATTCCTCGACGAGGCGCGAGGCGACGATCCCGACAACGCCCGGATGCCACGTGTCGTCGGCGAGGACGATGGAGTACTGTTCGTCGAGATCCATCGCCAGCACCTTCTCACGCGCTTGCTCGAGCGTCGCGTGATCGATCTCCTGGCGGCGGTGATTCAACTCCTCGAGCTCCCGAGCGATCACGTTCGCTTCGTGCTCGTTCTCCGTGAGTAGCAGCTCGACTCCGCGAATGGCGTGGCCGAGTCGCCCAGCCGCGTTCAGTCGCGGGGCCAGAATGAAACCGATTCTTCCCGCGGTCAGCTCGCGTCCATCCAGTCCCGACGCGCGCAGCAGCGCTCTCATCCCGATGTTGCGCGTCTCGGCCAACATCCGCAGACCGTAGCGAACGAAGACGCGATTCTCTCCGCGCAGCGGGGCGACATCGGCAATCGTTGCCAGCGCGACGAGATCGAGCATGGCCCAGATCGGATTCTCATTGGCGCCGAGCGCCCGCGCTAGCGCGAGCGACAATTTCCACGTAACCGCCACCGCCGCCAGATCCTTGTCCGGATATCCGCAACCGCTGCGCTTCGGATTCAAAACCGCCAGGCAATCGGGCAGCTCGCCGCTCGGCAGGTGGTGGTCGGTGACGATGACATCGACTCCGGATCGGCACAGACGCGCCACCGGATCAACCGCACCAGTGCCACAATCGCAGGTGACGAGGACCTTGGCTCCCACTGCCAGCGCAGCGTTGACGCCGGCATCGCTCAGGTCGTAGCCGTCTTCGATTCGCCGGGGGATGAACGGGGTAGCCCTCCCGCCAAGCGATCTGATCACACTGGTGAGAATCGTAGTGGAACAGATTCCATCGACGTCGTAGTCGCCGTGAATGAAGACCAGCTCCTGCTCACGAACCGCGCGCGCCAGCCGCTCGACCGCCTTGTCCATCGACAAGAAGCTGAGCGGATCGTGCAACCGATCGAGCTTCGGGCGCAGGAAACTCTTCGCCTCCTCGGCGGTCACGAAGCCGCGAATAAGCAGCAATCGACAGACGATGTCGGGCAGCGATAACGCCTCCGCTAGCGCGCGGACGGCGTCTTCGTCTGGAGGTTTGGGGATGATCCAGCGACCCGGTGTGACGGGGGCCGGTGGACGTTCCGAGGCGAGTGTTGTCACCGTCGGAAGTTAGGAGGGAACACGATGCGTCTCAACCTTCCGCGTATAACAAAACCCCGCACGCTTCACAAACTTCGATTTGCCCACTCACGCTCATGATGTTGCGGCGCTGCAGAGGCACGGCAGTATCGCAGTTTCCGCAAGAACCGCCGCGGAGTGCGTAGAGTGCCTGGGTCCTCTTGCCTCGAATTCGATCGTACTTTCCGAGCATCGGACGTGACACGGAAACGGCTCTGCCGTCCCGGTCGCGCTTCGCGGCATCGAGTTGTGCCTGGAGCGACGATCTTTTTTCCTCGATCTCGGGGCGGGCCGCTTTCTGCTGCTCCTCGAGAGTGGCCAGCGCCTGTTTGGACGCGACGACCGCTGCGTTCATATCATTGATGCGCCGGCCGAGGATTGCGATCTCGCTCTCGTCCTCCGCCATGAGGCGCCGGGTGGCCTCAACCTGCGCCGTGGCCGCGGTGGCTTCACGCAATCGCTTCACATCTTCGAGCTGATGGAGATTGCGCTCTT
>QHUA01000241.1 GCA_003221805.1 Gemmatimonadota bacterium | reverse complement strand
AAGTGCCGTCGCGGGCAGAAAGTTGAGCGCGCCAACCATAGTCGGAGAGTAGCCTCGCGATGAACTTCATCGGAGCCGACCTCGGCGGGACCAAGCTCGCCGTCGCGGCTTTCACCGGCGACGGGGATGTGATCGAGCGCGACGTCACCGCGCTCGGAGGACGTGAGGGTGGCGCAGTTGGATCGCTCGTCGCCGATCGTGTCGGGCAAATGCGCGTGAAACACCGGAGCAAGGCTGTCGGCGTTTGTGTGCCCGGCCTCTATCGGGCCGAGCGTGGGACCGTCTGGGCGCCGAACATCGGCGGGTGGGACGATTACCCGCTGCTATCGGAGCTTCGCGCTTCACTCGGAGGCAAGGTGCGCGTTACTATAGACAGCGACCGCGCCGCTTACATCCTTGGTGAAACCTGGCGAGGCTCCGCACGGGGCGCGACGAACGCGATCTTTCTCGCCGTCGGGACTGGAATCGGCGCCGGGATCCTTGCCGGCGGCAAAGTCCTGCACGGAAGTGGCGATGTCGCTGGAGCCATTGGCTGGCTGGCGGTGGATCGTCCGTTCAAGCCACGCTACGTACACCACGGTTGCCTGGAGGACCAAGCTTCGGGTCCGGGGCTCGTGCGCGTAGCTCGCGATCTGATTGGTCCCGACCTGAGTTACGACGGCATGCTGGCCAAAAAGAATCCAGAGGAGCTGGAGGCCGGCGACATCTTCGCCGCGTACGAGAGTGGAGACCGCATCGCGCGTGAAGTGATCGACAACGCCATCGAGCTGTGGGGAATGGCCGTCGCCAATCTGGTGAGCCTGTTCAATCCTGAGATCATCGTGTTCGGCGGCGGCGTCTTCGGACCGGCCACAAAGTTCCTCGACCGGATTTACGCCGAAGCGAAACGTTGGGCGCAGCCGATCGCGATCGAGCAGGTGCGACTGGTCACCAGCTCTCTCGCCAACGACGCCGGATTGTTCGGCGCGGCGAGACTGGCTGTATTAGCAGCGGAGAAAACGCCGGCGTGAGCTCGCGGCGCTTCCTGTTCGCGTGCGCCTGCCTGGGGATGCTTACCTTCGGCGTCGTTCTCACCACTCTTGGATCGCTGTTGCCCTCGATCATGACGCGGTTCAGCATCGGTAAGGCGGAAGCGGGCTCTCTTTTCCTGCTCATGTCGTTCGGCATTCTGGCGTCGTCGCTGGTGTTTGGCCCGCTCGTCGATCGCTACGGCTACAGGGTAATCCTGCTGGCGCGTCGTCGATGATGGCGCTGCGATTCGCAATCTTCCTGATTGGACTTGGCGGCGGTGTCATCAATGGCGGCACCAACGCTCTCGTCGCCGACATCAGCAGCGGCGGACGCGCCGCGAATCTCAACCTGCTCGGGGTTTTCTTTGGCGTCGGAGCGATGGGAGTCCCGTTCGCACTCGGGATGCTGACCGGGCGTTACTCCCAAACCGCGTTAGTGGCGGGAGTCGGCGCGCTGGCGCTGATTCCAGTCGCTGCCCTGGCGATCGCCAGGTTTCCAGCGCCAAAGCAGCCACAGGGATTCCCGATCGCGGCGGCGGGGAGACTCGTGCGTGATCCGCTGCTCTTGCTGATGGGTCTGATGCTCTTTCTGGAGAGTGGAATCGAGATCAGCGTCGGCGGTTGGACATCGACTTTCGTTTCCGAGGAGCTCGCGGTAGCGGCTCGTGACGCGCTCATCATTCTGTCGCTCTACTGGATGGGGATGATGCTGGCGCGACTGGCACTGGGATATATTCTGCGCCGCACTTCCCCGTTCCCCGTTCTCTACTCCTGCCTCGCGATCGCACTGGCAGGTGCGTTGCTGTTGCTGACGACCCGTAGCGTCGCAGCCGCAGCAGTCGGCGTTTTCACACTCGGCGTTGGCTTCGCCGCGATGTTTCCCACCGTACTCGGCTTCATCGGAGACCGCTACGCGACCCTGTCTGGCACTGCATTCAGTGTCGCGATCGCGATCTCACTTTGCGGCGGGATGCTGCTGCCATATTCCGCGGGCGTGCTGGGCAATCGGTTCGGGATGCGCGTTTCCTTCGCTATCGTCCCCGTCGCGCTGTTCCTTCTCGCCTTGTGCCTGACCGCATTGATGCGCAAGCTCCGACAATCTCCTTCAACATCATGACACTCAGCAAAACCTGGCTCGCTGCCACCCGCGCGGTACTCGATGACATCGAGAAGACCCAACTGCCCGCCATTGGAAAAGCCGCCGAGCTGATGGCGGATTCAATCGCCGCCGAGCGATGGGTGCACACTTTCGGCTGCGGTCACGCCACGATTCCAGTCGAGGAGATGTATCCACGCATCGGTGGCTTCGTCGGGTTTCATCCGATCGTGGAGCTGCCGCTCACGTTCTTCACCCGCGTTACCGGTGAGATGGGAATTCATCAATTCCTTTTCCTCGAGCGCGCCGAGGGATACGGGAACGCGATCATGAAGAGCTACACGTTCGACGAGCGGGATACGATGTGGATCTTCTCGCACACCGGCATCAACAACGTCAACATCGACGTCGCGCTACGGGCCAAAGAGCTTGGGATGAGGGTCGTAGCGACGGGATCAGCGTCGCAGGTAGCTGTCTCCCGCCACCCGTCGGGTCGCACGCTGTTCGAGATCGCCGATGTCGTAATCGACAGTCGCGTTCCAGCGGGCGATTCCTCGGTCCCGCTCAAGAATCACATCGACAACGTGGGGCCGGTATCGACGATGGCGTTCGTGGCTGTCGTGTGGATGACCATCACGACGGTCGCCGAGATTTTGAGCGAGCGCGGCGTGCGGCTGTTCATCCACCCGTCGCACAACGTGCCGGGCGATACTACTGCCTGGGATAGACTCGATCAGGCGCTCCGTGAATACAAGCGCAGGATAGCTGGCGTATAAAAACAAAGAGTCCGGGAATGGTTCCCGGACTCTTTGTACAACGTTGTAGCTAGTCAGTCTTAGGCG
>QHUA01000060.1:7988-12467 GCA_003221805.1 Gemmatimonadota bacterium | reverse complement strand
ACGGAACCATCAATCCCGATTTCTCGCAGGTCGAGGCCGACGTCGGGCAGGTTCTGCTCAATGAGCGATTCGCTCTCTTCTATCCAGAGAAGCGCCCGTTCTTTCTCGACGGGCTCGAGCTGTTCGATTCTCCCAATCAGTTGATCTATACTCGTCAGATCGTCGCGCCGAAGGCCGGTGCAAAGCTGACCGGAAAACTCGGTGGTCTCAACATCGCATCGATTGTAGCGAGCGACGACAAGCTCTACTCCTGGAGTGGAACGCACTCTCCGCTATTTGGCGTATCGCGGCTACGGTACGATCTCGGATCAGCCAACACACTCGGCGCTGTGCTCACGGCGCGCGAAGACGGCACCGATTACTCTCGCGTCGCTGCTGCCGACTATCGGTTCTATCACAACAAGCTTTACTGGGCACAGTTTCAGGCTGCTCGCTCCTGGACCGACAGTTTACGCGGAAAGACCGCGGGATCGATTCTGCAGGGAGATTGGGACCGAACGGGCCGCGCCTGGGGATTTCACTACACTCTGAGATCGATCGATCCTGGTTTCAAGGCCGTAGCCGGATTTGTAAATCGGACAGGCATTATCGAAACCCGCGCGTTCAATCGCCTGACGTTCTACGGTGCGCCAACGGCATTTGTTCAGACGTATGGCTCGTTCTTTGGGCTCGACCGAATCTGGAACAACGTCGGCTCGAATCACGGCCTCGAGGAAAGCACCGAATCCATCACGCCAAGCGCAACAATCCGTGGTGGCTGGAAAGTCAGCGGTGCAGCGACGCATAGTTACTTCGCCTACGACCCGTCGCAATACTCGGGGCTGACAGTTCAACGCTCGCTCAACGCACCAAGCGGCAGCGTGCTTATCGATACAGCGGCCTTCGTCGTTCCGGGGCCGGAGAAGGATGAGTGGGGCGGTTCACTCAGTCTCACCACTCCGACCTATCGGCACTTTACCGGCACGGTGGCGATGACTCGTGGCGACGTTCCTGTTTTCCGCGAGGCCGCTCCTGGTAAGAGCTCTCGAATCGATGCGACGCTCGATGTGCGGCCCACTACGGCTATCCGTAGCTCGCTGCAGTTTTCGCGGCTGACGATCGACAGAAAATCGGACGGCTCGCAATTCTCGAGGGAGACGATTCCGCGCATCAAAATCGAATATCAGGTGAGCCCGCCGATTTTCCTGAGAGTGGTCGGCCAATACGCTGCCCGCTCGCGATCCGCATTGCGTGACCGAAACGGAAACCCGATTCTCGTCGGTGGCGTGATCGACGCCGGCGAAGTCAGCAATCAGTTCTCTGCCGACTGGCTATTCAGCTATCGTCCGGTTCCCGGCACGCTGCTCTATCTGGGCTATGGCTCGACGCTGGAAGAGCCGCGGGAATTCAGATTCCAGAATCTTCACCGCACGAGAGACGGATTCTTCGGAAAAATCAGCTACCTCTTCCGATTCTAGCGTCCGTCAAAGGTTGATCGTCTTCATCCCTCCCTCGGCGTAACGCTCGCCAGCCGTCGCTCCCTTCGGTGCAGCGCTGTCGATGCGGAGAAGATCATTCTCCGATAGAACCACATTCAGAGCGCCAACATTCTCTTCCAGGCGCTCGGGATGCCTGGTGCCGGGGATGGGTACGATGTCGTCGCCCTGGGCGAGCACCCAGGCGAGCGCGAGCTGGGCAGGCGTACACTTATGCTCCCGGGCAATCTCCGAGACGCGCGCGACGAGATCGAGATTTTTCTGGAAGTTTTCGCCCTGAAAGCGAGGGTTTTGCCTGCGGAAATCGTCCGCTGCCAGGTCTTCGATCCGCTTGATTTGTCCGGTGAGGAATCCGCGACCGAGCGGGCTGTAGGCGACGAAACCGATGTCGAGTGATCGAAGCGCCTCGAGCAATCCGTCTTCCGGGTCGCGGGTCCACAGCGAGTACTCGGTCTGTACGGCGGTGATGGGATGCACTTTGTGCGCGCGACGAATCGTCTGCACCGAGGCCTCCGACAATCCGATGTAGCGCACCTTCCCTTCGCGCACGAGCTCGGACATGGCCCCGACCGTGTCTTCGATTGGCGTATTCCTGTCGACGCGGTGCTGATAATAGAGATCGATGGTGTCGACGCCGAGTCGCCTGAGAGATCCTTCGCATGACTGACGCACGTACTCGGGCT
Source organism: Gemmatimonadota bacterium (assembly GCA_003221805.1). Taxonomy (GTDB): domain Bacteria; phylum Gemmatimonadota; class Gemmatimonadetes; order Gemmatimonadales; family Gemmatimonadaceae; genus UBA4720. Next base: position 10,309 of record QHUA01000060.1, on the reverse strand, counting down.
TACCGTTCACGCCAAGAAATGCGCGCGTCTTCCCGGCCGCGGATCGCGCGCCCGACCAGCTCCTCGTTGGTATGTGGTCCGTACATGTCCGCCGTGTCGAGCAGGTTGATCCCGAGCTCGATGGCGCGGTGAATCGTGGCAATCGATTGTTGATCGTTGCTCGGTCCATAAAAGTCGGACATACCCATGCAGCCGAGTCCGATGGCGGATGTGTGCAGTCCTTGCGAGCCGAGTCGGCGCATTTTCGGGGTGGTACTCGTGGCGGGAGTCATACCGATTCCTGAAACGTGAAGAGTGTCGGAGAGCCTACCGTAAGAAATGCGCCGAAACGGTTGATGCGCAAGCTCTGGCGATCATCGACACAATGGGGCGCCGCGTGCACTCTTAAGTGCATGCCGACCCCACTCAGTGCGCGCAATGTCTCGCACCGCTTTGGCAACGTGATCGCTCTGGAGAATGTCAGCGTCGAAGTCGCCGCTGGTCAGGCAACCGCGCTGGTCGGTGAAAGCGGATCGGGCAAAACGACACTTCTTCGCTGCTTCAATCGACTGATCGAGCCGGAGGAGGGCGATATCCTGGTCGGCGACAAGAATGTTCGCACAGAGTCAGCGGTGTTGTTGCGTCGTGGCATCGGCTACGTGCAGCAGCTCGGTGGATTGCTACCACACTGGCGCGTGCTGCGGAACGTGGCGCTGGTGCCGGTGCTACAGGAACGCAGCGATGCGGAGGACGCCGCGCGAGAAGCGCTCGAGCTGGTCGGTCTTCCGGCCGCGCAATTCGGTCCGCGATTTCCCCACGAGCTTTCCGGCGGACAGCGACAGCGCGTCGCGTTAGCTCGCAGCATCGCGGCGCGGCCTGGCGTCATCCTGCTCGACGAGCCGTTCGGTGCGCTCGATGCGATCTCACGTTCGGAGCTGCAGCAATCCTTTGATGATCTGCGCCGACGCCTGTCCGTGACGACGCTATTGGTCACCCACGATCTCGCCGAAGCGGGCAGGCTGGCCGAGCAAGTGGTGGTGATGAGGAAGGGACGGATCGAGCAGCGAGGGAGCATGCGCGATCTCGTTCACGCGCCGGCCACTGATTACGTGGCGCACTTGATCGAGCGTGCACGGGCAGGTCTCGAGGCACTCGTCTCTTGAGAAATACTCCCATAGTCGTCGCTGTTTCCTGCGCGCTCCTACTGTCGGCTGCTGGTGCGCGAGCTCAGGGAGCTGGTCGTCCGATCGTAGTCGCATCGAAGCCGTTCGGCGAATCCTATTTGCTGGCGGAGATGTTCGCGCAGCTCCTCGAGTCCCGCGGCTTCAACGTCGAGCGACGTCCGGGGCTCGGCGCGACGGAAATCGCATTCGCGGCTCTGCGTACCGGTGCCATCGACGTTTATCCCGAGTACACGGGCACCGGGCTCGTCGCAATCCTGCACGACACTTTGCCGGATGCCGTGGCTGCCGATCCGAGGGCAGTGTTCGCTCACGTATCTCAGCGATTTGAGGACGCGTATCAAACTCGCTGGTTGCCGCCACTCGGGTTCGAGAACACCTACGCTATCGCCGTTACCAAAACGACAGCCAGACGCTTTCACTTGTCCACGCTGAGCGATCTCGCGCGCGAGAGCCCGCATCTCACCGCCGGCTTCACTGCGGATTTCATCGGTCGAAGCGACGGTCTCGTTGGATTGTCGCGCGTCTATGGCCTACGGCCGCGAGCAGTGCGACCGCTGGCGCCGGCGGTCAAGTACCAGGCGCTGGCGTCGGGCGGGGTGGACGTGATCGACGGCTATTCCACTGATGGACTTCTGGCGCGGTACGACCTCGTCACGTTGGTCGACGACCGCCACTTCTTTCCTCCGTACGAAGCGGCAGCGCTGGTGTCGCAGCAGCTGGAGCGCGATTCACCGTCAGCAATTGCCACGCTCACCCTCCTGAGCGGGCGTCTCGATGTCCAGACAATGCGGCAGCTCAATCGACGAGTGGAAGTCGATGGTGAAGACGTCAAGAGAGTTGGCGGTGACGAGCTGCGCGCTTTGGGGCTCGTCGGTGGCAAGCAGCCAACGCCCGGTGCCCGCAGCTCAGTGCAGCGGTCCAGTTTCTGGTCGTACCTGTGGGATCGGCGTGCGACGATTTTCTCACTCACGATGCGGCATCTGCTGCTGGTGGCAATTGCGCTCGCTGCCGCGGTGTTAGTCGCCGTACCGCTCGGTCTCGGGCTGGAGCGGGCTCGGCGAGTTGCGGAACCAGCGATTGGCACGCTCGGGGTTTTGCAGACCATTCCGAGCATCGCGCTGCTGGCGTTCATGATTCCGTTGCTTGGCGTCGGTGTAA
>QHUA01000060.1:0-7921 GCA_003221805.1 Gemmatimonadota bacterium | reverse complement strand
CAGCGAGACAGAGATTGCTATGGGTGCGACTGCCACTGGCAGCGCCGGTCATCATGGCGGGAATTCGAACCGCCGCGGTAATCTCGGTGGTAGCTGCAACGCTGGCTGCATTCATCGGAGCAGGGGGATTGGGCGAGCCGATCGTGGCTGGTCTGGCACTCGCTGACACGCGGATGATTCTCTCGGGAGCTCTTCCCGCTGCAGTACTTGCTTTGGCGGTCGATGGCTTGCTTGCGGTCGTCGAAGGACTCATCGCCCCGGCCCACAGGCGCCGGCGACTGTGGGAACGACACGATAGGCTGACTTCCCCAGGAGGTGCATCCGGATGAGGCGAGAGAAGCTAATCCCTTACCTGCTCTCCGTGGCGGCGATCGCATGCGCGCCGGCAGCGCGCGAACCGGACGTTCCAACACAGGCAACGAGATCCTACTTCATGGGCTTTTCCATCATTCCGCCGAAGCCGGATCTGAACGTCGCCATCAAGTCAGCGGAGATTTGGACGAAGAGAGCAGATGCCGCGATCATGCATCTCGATGTTCCGTGGACGCTGCTTCTCGCCGGGACCTCTCCCGAGGATGTACTGCGCAAGGACGGGATTGATCTCGAGCATTACTATCGTGGAAAGCACCTTCGGCTCGTTGTGACCATCGATGTCACGAACGGATTGGCGCGAGAAAGTGAGTCGCCGGCATTGGTCGCCGCGCACCGGAGCATCACCGAACCCGCCGTGCAGCAGCTCTATCGCAATTACGTTCGGGCGCTGGTCGAGATGCTTCATCCGGACTATCTGGGTCTTGCCGCCGAGACGAATCTCATTCGCGCCGCGGCAGCACGGCCGGTTTACAATGCGGTCGTCAGGATGACCAATGCCGCGGCGTCGGACGTCCGCCGCAACCGGTCAGCGAATGCGCTGCCGCTCTATGTCAGCGTTCAGGTCGAGACGGCGTGGGGGAAACTCGGCCAGCAGGGTTCTTACGTCGGCATCGACCAGGATCTGCGGGACTTTCCATTCATGACTGTTTTGGGTCTGTCCTCGTATCCGTATCTCGGCGGGTTCAAGGACCCGGACGACATTCCGCTCGACTACTATGTGCGATTGAGAGGGTCGCGCGCACTGCCGGTGATGGTCGTGGAAGGTGGCTGGCCGTCGGGATCGGCACGGGGCGTGTTCTCGTCGTCGCCGCAATTGCAGGCGAAGTACATAGTGCGCCAATCGCAGCTGCTCGAGCAGGCAAAAGCGATTGGCGCTTTTCAGTTGTCCTTTACCGATCTCGATCTCAGCAGTTTTCCGAAACCAGTTCCTGCGATCCTGCCCCTGTTCTCGACGCTCGGTCTCGTCGACTCGAATCTGAAGCCGAAACCGGCGCTCTCAGTCTGGGACAAAGTCTTCGCGCGCAGGCTCGTTCGTTAAGCGACATCCGGGATCACCTGTCGTCTCAGAGTGGCGGCTCTGAATCGACCGTACGCGAAATAGATCGTCAGACCAACCGCGAGCCACACGAATAGTCTGACCCAGGTCAGAACGGGCAGTCCAGCCATTAGATAAAGGCAGATGAGAGCCCCCGCGATCGGCACCCAGGGCATTCCGGGTGTCTTGAAAGGTCGGGGAATATCTGGCTCGATGCGGCGGAGAATGAGCACACCGGTTGAAACGATGGCAAACGCAAGCAGGGTTCCCATGCTAACCAGCTGTCCAAGCACTCCGATCGGGAACAAACCGGCAGCGATTGCCACCACGGTTCCAGTGACGGCGGTTGTAATGTGGGGCGTGCGAAAGCGGGGATGTAGCCGCGAGAAAACCGGCGGCAGCAGTCCGTCGCGACTCATCGAGTAAAAGATTCTCGATTGACCAAGCAGGTTCACCAGTATCACGCTGGAGATGCCGCAGATTGCGCCGATGTTGATGATTGGCGCCAGCCACTGGACGCCGGTGGCGCGGACGGCCAGGGCGATCGGCGACGGAACGTCCAGCTGCTGGTACGGCACCAGACCTGTCATCACCAGGCCGACTGCGATGTAGATCACCGTGCAGATAGCGAGTGATCCAAGGATGCCGATGGGGACGCTTCTTCCGGGATTCTTCGCCTCCTGCGATGCGGTGGAGACCGCATCGAACCCGATGTAGGCGAAGAAGATGAGACCAGCGCCGCGGACTATTCCGCTATAGCCAAACGCACCGAACTCACCGGCGTTCGGTGGAATGAAGGGGTGCCAGTTGGCGGTGTTCACGTAATGAGCGCCGACCGCGACGAACAACGTGAGCACCAAAACCTTGATGATCACAATCGCGGTATTCACGCGGGCCGACTCCCGAATGCCGATGATGAGGAGCCCGGTGAGGAGAAGGCAGATCACGAGCGCGGGGACATTGAAGATCCCGCTGACCGAAGATCCGTCGGGGAGCATTACTTCGCTGCCGGGCGGTCCAGTCCAGCGGGCGGGAAGGGTGATGCCCATTTCCTGAAACAGCGCCAGCGCGTAGCCCGACCAGCCGACGGCGACTGAAGAGGAGCTTAGCGAATACTCGAGAATGAGATCCCAGCCAATGATCCAGGCGACAAGCTCTCCCATCGTCGCATAAGCGTAGGTATACGCGCTGCCGGCGATCGGAATCATGCTGGCCAGCTCGGCGTAGCACAGGCCGGCAAAGGCGCAGGCGACACCCGCGAGTATCATCGAGAGCGTGAGCGCCGGACCTGCGTGCTGCGACGCCACAGCCCCAGTGAGGACGAAGATTCCTGCTCCAATGACGGCGCCGATGCCGAGGGTGACGAGGTTGAGCGGTCCCAGCTCCCTTTTCAGCGTGCCGGATCCCGCCTCGGCGAGCAGAGATCCCAGATCCTTCCGGACGAAGAGCGACATCGATTCCTCCGATTTGGACGCGTAATTGTATACAAATCTCGCGCCTAGAATATCGCGGAGGGTCGAGGAACGCAATCCGGCATTATATTGGGCGCTGTGCCGAGACGACCTGCCGCCAATTTGCGGGCCCCGCAGGACGAGGGACGACGAGCCGGCGCGACGGAGAGGGCCAACCGGCTATACGAATCGCTGCGGAACCTGATCGTTCGTGGCCAGTTAGCCCCCGGCGCACGCATCGTCGAGACCGAGGTCGCCGAGCGCTTTGGAGTGAGCAGGACACCAGTCCGGGCGGCGTTCCAGAGGCTCGAGCGTGAGGGCTATGTCGTTGCGTCAGCCACCCATCAGGCGCGGATGACCGTCGCTCCCCTCACCCGTGAAGACGTCGGCGAGCTGCTGGAGATCGTCGGCGAGCTCGAGGGCCTGGCTGCAAGGAGCGCCGCCCGACTGGCCGAGGATGCGCGGGAGCGTCTCGCCAAGGATCTCGCCGCCATCAACGCTGAATTCCGCCGCGCTGCCTCGGCCAAAGGCGCGCAACCCGGAAAGCTCTACGAGCTCGACGAGAGATTCCATCGCCGTTATGTCGAAGCCGGCTCAGGTCCGCGACTGCTGTCGCTCCACGAAGCCGTCAAGCCACAGGCCGAGCGCTACATCAGGATGTACATTGCGCTGCTGCTGGACACAGTGCCGACGGCGGGATCCGAGCACGATGCGATTGTCGATGCGATTCGTACCGGCAATGCGGCAGCGGCGCAGCGCGCGGTGCAGACCAATTGGCGCCACGCGTCCGACAGGCTCGTGCGGGCGATCGAAGTAATGGGCGAGCAGGGCAACTGGTAAATACAAAGGAGACAGCGATGGCCGATAAGAAGAAAGCCCCGAAGAAAGCGGGCGCTGCTGGTGCCGCAAAATCGGAAGCAAAAAACGCCGATAAGAAGATCATCGCGGTTGTCGGGGCAACGGGTGCTCAGGGCGGAGGAGTGGTTCGCGCCATCCTGAACGACAAGCACGGCGGCTTTGCGGCGCGGGCGCTCACCCGTGATCCGAACTCGGATAAAGCGAAAGCGCTGGCCGATGCGGGTGCCGAAGTAGTCGCCGCGGATATCGATAGCGTGAAGAGTCTCAAGAACGCATTCGAGGGCGCGCACGGCGCGTTTTGCGTGACGTTCTTCTGGGAGCACATGAAGCCGGAGAAGGAGCTGACGCACGCGCGCAACATGGCGCAGGCGGCGAAGGACGCGGGAGTGAGACACGTCATCTGGTCGACGCTCGAGGACACGCGCAAATCGATTCCGCTATCCGACAATCGCATGCCGACACTGATGGGCAAATACAAAGTTCCGCACTTCGACGCCAAGGGCGAGGCAGATGCAATCTTCACGGAACTCGGGGTGCCCACGACGTTCCTGCTGACGTCGTTCTACTGGGACAACTTCATCCACTTTGGAATGGGGCCCAGGAAAGGCGCGGACGGCAAGTTGGCAATCACGTTGCCGTTGGGCACCAAAAAGCTGGCCAGCATCGCCGCCGAGGACATCGGTAAAGTCGCGTACGCGATTTTTGAGAGGGGCGACGAGATGATCGGCAAGACAGTTGGCATCGCCGGCGGGCATCTATCGGGTGCGCAGATGGCGAAATCACTGTCGAAAGCACTCGGCCAGGAAGTGCGCTACAACGCTGTCACGCCGGCGGCATTCAGAGGATTTGGCTTCCCCGGAGCCGAAGACCTCGGCAACATGTTTCAGTTCAACGGCGAGTTCGAGCAGGATTGCTGCGACGCCCGCAACATCAGCGAAACCAAAACGCTCAATCCCGAATTACTGACCTTCGATCGGTGGCTTGCCCAGAACAAATCACGAATTCCGCTGGGCTAGCGTAGATCGCGTTTAGCGAAAGAGTCACCGACACGGTGACTCTTTCGTTTTACGGTAAGCGCTCGCGCGCCGGTTTGTTTTCTATAGCCTTGGCGCTGCTGGCACCAATTGCGCGCGCGCCTTCTCCCTCGGTGAAAAGTCTGGTGAGGAAGCGCTGGCCTTCGCCGATTCTCTCGACCTCGAGCGACGTGGCTTCGACTGTCTGCTCGAGTCGCAACAAACGGTCGGTCAGCTCTCGTGGGAGCGAAGTGATCGCAGTCGCACTCTTGCGCCAGATCCGTTTTGCGAACGCAATGGACAGCGGAAGGAGGACGACGATGATGAAGATACCGCTGAGAACGTACACTTCTTCGGGTGGGCCGCGCGGTATGTCGGGTGGGGGTTGGACCACGGCGCCGGGAACCGCCGCGGCCTGTGCCAGCTGCGCGGAATTGCCGGCGAGCATCTGATCGACTGCCTTGATTCTTCCGTCGACGTCAGTCAGGCGATCTTCGAGCGCCTTGTGCTCGGGCGATCCCGCCGCCGTCTCCTCCATCTGACTCGTGATGTCACGGCGCGTACCCTCCAGCTCCTGAAGCTGGCCGGTGAGTACATCGCGCTGCGCTTTGTAACCCTCGTAAATAGCGCTCGCACTTGGCGCTGAACGCGCGGCGGCAACGGGCGCGACCGGCGCGGAAGGTGTGAGTACGGATCCTGGCTGTTGCGTTGAAGCCTTTCGCAATCAATCCTCGTGATGCGGTTCCGCGGGCGCTGCCGCAGTTAATCTACGAGATCGACGCGCGAATTTCTTCATCGCCCGCGGCCACAAGGGTTTCGGTCACGGGATGCGGTGTTCACGATTGCTGAAGGCGCAATATTGGTGCTATTTACAGCTCTTCACCGATTCTCCGACGTTGAGACCACTTCCCTTTGTCTGGCCGTACGCGCTTGTCTTCTGGGTAGTGTACATCTGGGCATTCGCTCCTGAATGGAGAATCGTGCGGACGGGTGTTGAGGGCGTGAGACGCGAGGACTCGAAGGACAGCGGCTCGCTGCGCCTGTTGCTCGGTGGACAATGGGTCGCTCTCCTCATCGCGTTTGCAATCGCCTTTGTCACGGCATTTGCTTTTCCGGGACGACTCCAGGTTCCACTGTTTGCTGTTGGGATCTCGCTGCTTCTGCTCGGCAGCCTGCTGCGGCGCTATTGCTGGCGAACGCTGGGCGAATATTTCACGGGAGATGTAAGAGCGAGACGCGATCAACCCGTGATTCGTTCGGGGCCGTATCGGCTGGTGCGGCACCCGTCGTATACAGGGGGCATGATGATGTTCATCGGCATCGGCCTGTCGCTCGGAAACTGGATCAGTGTGGTGTTGCTCACCTTCAGTACCGTCGCGTTGTATAGCTACCGTGTGAGCGTGGAGGAACGTGCGCTGCTGGAAACCATCGGTGAGCCGTACGGAGCGTACATGAAAGAGTGCAAGCGGTTCATACCGTACGTTGTCTGAGATGCCTCGAGGAGGAGTAACGATGAGACGTCATTCGACTGCCTTCCTGCTCCTGGTTGCCGCCGGGGCGCCGGCTTTCGCACAAGCGAGTCGCGGCGCACCGCCACCACGTACCGAGACACAAGCCGGCCGGCCCACACGGGTGCCCATACCCACACCGGTCCCGCCGATAAAACTCGAGGATCAGTGGACGACGGCGCTGGTGCGCAGAGACGCGGCAACTTTCGAGCGTCTGCTCGCTCCCGAGTTCGTCTACACCGAGGATGCAACCGTGATGAGCCGCGCTGACGTGATCAGGAGCGTGACCGGCTCGGATCGGGTGGAGTGGGCGCGCAACGAAGGAATGAGGCTGCATGATTTCGGAGATGTGCACGTGATCACCGGCGTCCTGCACCTGAGGGGAAAAGGACGGCAGGGCGCGTTCGACCGTCGCTACCAGTTCACGGACACCTGGCAGCGTCGAAACGGGCGGTGGCAGATCATCGCCGCGCAGGACTACCTCATTCCGAGATAATCTCCGGCGATGGAGTATTGAAGAGCGTGGAACCACAGCGACTGATCGCGGCAATCGCGATCCTGACGGCGGCTGCCTGTGGCACCGGCGGCAATAGCGGCAGCGGGACAAACGATAGCGCGCGAATCGCGGTACCGCACGCCGGTCCCGCCGGTGAGTGGCAAATGCCGGCTGGTGACTACGCCAGCTCGCGCTACAGCGAGCTCTCATCGATCACACCAGAGAACGCGGCAAATCTGCGAGTAGCCTGGGCTTTCTCGACCGGCGTTCTGCGCGGTCACGAGGGACAGCCGCTGGTGGTCGGCAACACGATGTATGTGGTGACACCGTATCCGAACGTCTCCTACGCGATCGATCTGACACAGGTCGGCCAGCCGCTGAAATGGAAATTCCGTCCCGATAATGCACAGCAGGCGATTGGAAGGGCCTGCTGTGACGTGGTGAATCGTGGCGCCGCCTACGCCGACGGAAAAATTTTCTACAATCTGCTCGACGGTCATACGATTGCGGTCGACGCCGCAACCGGGACTCAGGTCTGGCGAACGAAGATGGGCGATCTCTCGCGTGGGGAGACGATCACGATGGCGCCCATCGTTGTAAAGGGCAGAGTCATCGTCGGGTCGAGTGGCGGCGAGATGGGAGTGCGCGGCTGGATCGCGGCGCTCGACGCCGCTACCGGTAAGGAAGTCTGGCGCGCGTACAACATCGGTCCCGACAAGGACGTGAAAGTCGGTCCCAAGTTCAAACCGTTCTACGCCCACGACCGCGGCAAGGACCTCGGCGTTTCATCGTGGCCGGGTGATACGTGGAAGACCGGCGGCGGCGCAGTGTGGGGCTGGATCTCGTACGATCCGGCGCTCAATCTGATTTATCATGGCACCAGCAACCCCGGCCCGTGGAACGAGAATCAGCGCGCCGGCGACAACAAGTGGACGGCGGCGATTCTCGCCCGTGATGCGGACACCGGCGAAATGGTGTGGGCATTTCAGGTGACGCCGCACGACATGTGGGACTACGACGCGGTGAACGAGAACATCCTCGTCGATTTACCGATCAAGGGGCAGACACGGAAAGCTCTGGTCCATTTCGATCGTAACGGATTCGCGTACACCATCGATCGTGCGACCGGAGAAGTGATTCTCGCCGAGCCGTTCGTGCCGATGAACTGGTCGACGGGTGTGGATCTC
>QHUA01000059.1 GCA_003221805.1 Gemmatimonadota bacterium | reverse complement strand
GTGACCGATACGTAGAGGGCGCGGCCCGTCTCTTTGAGATACGAGTGCTCGGGCCCGACACCGGGGTAATCGAGGCCGGCCGAAATCGAGTGAGCCGGGTGGACCTGGCCCTTCTCGTCCTGCAGTAGATAGCTGAGGGAGCCGTGAAGCACCCCCGGTACTCCGCGCAGCAACGAAGCGGAATGTTCTCCCGTATCGAGACCGCGTCCGGCCGCCTCGACGCCAACCAGCTCCACCGACTTGTCCGGTACGAATGGATGAAAAATGCCCATGGCGTTGGAGCCGCCGCCGACGCAGGCAACTACTGTTGACGGAGGCCGACCCGCCGTCTCCAGCATTTGCGCCTTCGCTTCGCGTCCGATGATGGACTGAAAGTCGCGAACCATGCGAGGGTACGGTGCCGGACCAACGACCGACCCGATGATGTAGTAGCTGTCGTTGACGTTGGTGACCCAGTCACGAATCGCCTCGCTCGTCGCGTCTTTTAGGGTCCGTGTCCCCGAGAGAACGGGGACCACCTTCGCCCCCATGAGCCGCATGCGGTAGACGTTGAGCTCCTGTCGACGCATGTCCTCTTCGCCCATGTAGACCACGCACTCAAGGCCAAATCGCGCGCAGACTGTCGCCGCCGCCACGCCGTGCTGACCGGCGCCGGTTTCAGCGATGATGCGCCGCTTACCCATTCGCATGGCGAGAAGCGCCTGACCGAGCGCGCTGTTGATCTTGTGCGCGCCAGTGTGATTCAGATCCTCCCGCTTGAGATAGACGTCGCAGCCTACCTCGGCGGAGAGTCGCGGCGCGGTGCTTAAGGGGGACGGCCGGCCGACGTACTCCTTTAGCAGTCGCTCGAGATCTTTCTGAAATTCCGGATCCCGAATGGCCTCGTCGAATGCGGTGTCGAGTTCATCGAGCGCCGGGATGAGCGTCTCTGGAACGTACCGGCCGCCAAAGGCGCCGAAACGGTGGAGCGTGTCCGTCGCCAAGCTAGTGGGCTCGCTGTCCGGTTGCCGCCGCGTAGAACTCCCGCATGAGCCACGGATCTTTTATTCCGGGCGAGCTCTCGACGCCCGATGAAACGTCGACGACGTCGGGTCCCAGCGTGCGGATTGCCCCGGCGACGTTCCCTGGTTTGAGACCGCCGGCGAGCACGACCGCGGAGCTACCCCTGTCCCGCGCCAGGTCGGCTGCCAACTCATTCCACGGCAGTGCCTGACCGCTTCCGCCAAGGCGCTTGTCACTGCGCGCGTCAAGAACGATCGCGTCAGCGGTGTCGAAGAGAAGCTCGGCGTCGCCTGGAATGTGGGTTCCCGCGATCCGAATCGCGGCCCAGATCTCCCCGCGGAATTTCTGACGAATCGCCTTCACGTCAGCGGACGATGGATCGGCGTGTAGCTGCACCACGTCCAGGCGGGCGGCGGCCGCCGCCCGGCTAACCTCCTCGGGATCGTTCGTTCCAAATACGCCGACACGTTTTACACCGTTGCCGGCGGCATCGAGAATCCTGCCGCCGGTTGGCGGATCAACGCGGCGCGGACCATCGGCGAATACGACTCCTACGTAGCTCGCTCCGATCTCGGCGGCGAGCGCAGCGTCCTGAGGGCGTGTCATGCCGCAGAACTTAACCTTTGCGAGCACTCCCGACCCTCTCGATTTTGGTTAGCGCTTGCACCGCCGGCTCCGGGTCGTTCGAGCCAGAAAGCTCCGATCCGATGAGCACTGCATCGGCACCAGCCGCGGCCAATCGCGTGATGTCGGCGGCGGTTTTCACGCCGCTTTCGGCGACGGCAACAAGCTCCTTTGGAATGAACGGGAGCAGACGCGGCGCCGTACCAGAATCAATCTCGAGAGTCTCGAGGTTCCTGTTGTTGATGCCGATCAACTGCGCCTGGTAAATCAGGGCCAGCTCCAACTCGGCTTCATCCCGCACCTCAACCAGGATTTCCAGACCCACAGCGCGTCCTGCATCGAGCAGATCCTGCAGTCGGTGCGGCTCGATAGCTCGGACGATGACCAGCGCCGCTGACGCGCCGAGCGCCTTGGCTTCGAAGATCTGCGCGGGGTCGACGTGAAAGTCTTTTTTCAAGAGGGGCAGTTGCGTCGCATCTCTCGCCTTCTCGAGGTCAGCGTTCGACCCGCCAAACCGATTCGGCTCCGTCAGGATCGAGATCGCCGCCGCACCTCCTTGCTCGTAGGCGCGGACTTGCTGTTTGACATCTATCGCCGGGTTGATCACGCCCTTTGAGGGTGATGAGCGCTTGACCTCTGCGATGATGGCGACGTTCCGCTTGCGCAGTGCCTCAGCGAAGCTTGGCCGCGGATTGGTTTCGATTGCGCGTCGCTGCAAGTCATCCAGCGAAGGTCGCAGAGTTGCGGCGCGAGCGAATGCCTCGTCCGTCAACTCACCGAGGGCGCCCGCCGGCTTCGTCCAATCGGAAAAAGCTTGCGCTTCGGTCGATCTTCGGCTAACGTATGAATTCGGCAAATGTTCGGTGGGATCGGCGCGCCGGTCCGATGTCAAACCAGCCGCGGGAAAAGGATATGTCGCTCACAAAACGCCAGCGGGAAATTCTCACTTACCTCGAGACCTATACCGAAGAGCACGGGTACGCGCCGAGCTTCGAGGAGATCGCGACGCAGTTTAACTATAACTCTCTCGCGACGGTTCATGAGCATCTCACCAACCTCGAGCGCAAAGGCTACATCAAGCGCGCCTACAACGAGAGTCGCGGTATCGAGCTCGTACCGTCGGATGTGTTCCCGCGGGCCGCCTCGCTGCCTCTCCTCGGCACAGTTGCCGCGGGCATGCCGATCGAGGCAATCCAGACCCCCGAGTCGATCGGAGTTCCCCAGGACCTGGTGCGGCGAAGTGGAAACCACTTCGTTTTGCGGGTTCGCGGAAACTCGATGATCGACGAGCAGATCCGCGACGGGGATTTCGTCATCGTCAACGAGAAGCACACCGCCGACAACGGGGAGATGGTGATTGCTCTCATCGACGGCACGTCCGCCACGGTGAAGAAGTTTTATCGCGAGCGCGACGGGCGGATTCGGCTGCAGCCGGCGAACGAATCGATGAATCCGATTTACGTTCACGAGAACGACATCTCGATCCAGGGGATCGTCGTCGGCGTGCTCAGAAGGTTCTAGAAGTAAATCTCCTAAGCCTTTGCCTCGGTGTGCTTTGTATATGCTCGCCTTAGGTTCTCTAGAACTTCTTTCGCTTTCCCTGAAGTGAGCGCTTCGTTCGCCGCGCTCACGCCGTCTGCATACGAATCCACGCGCCCGCTGACGTAGACCGCTGCCGCGGCGTTGAGCACGATTGCTGCGCGTGCTCCCTTGGGCCCACCGCCGGCCAGAATCTTCTCGATGATCTTCGCGTTCTCGGCCGGCTCACTGCCGGCGAGATCGTCGCGGGAGATCTTCTTGAATCCGTGCTCGTCCGGGTGAATCGTCCAACGACTGGTGGTCCCGTTTCGCACCTCGATCACGTGCGTCGGTCCCAGTGGCGAGACCTCGTCGAGACCGGGCTCTCCGTGGACGACGAGGGCGTGGGTCGAGCCGAGGGCCGATAGCGCACCCGCCAGGATCGGCGTCCTCTCCAGATCCGCTACTCCGACCACCTGTCTGCCCGCCCGCGCGGGATTCGCCAATGGCCCGACGATGTTCATGACCGTGGGGATGGCAAGCTCCCGGCGAACCGGACCTACATGCCGCATGGCTGGGTGCATGAGCGGGGCGAACATGAATACGATGCCCGCGTCACGAAGGGCGGCTTCCATCACCGGCACTCCGACCTCGATCGGAACTCCAAGCGCTTCCAGAACGTCAGCGCTGCCGCAGCGCGACGTGAAGGAGCGATTCCCGTGTTTTGCGATCCGAACACCGGCACCTGCCGCCACGATTGCCGCCGCGGTCGAGATGTTGAAGGTCGAAACAGCGCCGCCCCCCGTCCCGCAGGTGTCAACGAGCCCGTCCGGATCCTCGGCCGATAGTGAAACCATCGTCGAGCGCAACGCTCTGACCACTCCAGCGACTACGTCCGGAGTCTCACCAGTCGCGCGCAGCGCTGACAAGAGTGCGGCGATCTGGACCGCGGTGGCTTCGCCCTTCATCACGACCGTAAACGCTGCTTCGGCGTCCTCGGCGGTAAGGGGCTCGTGGTACGCGAGCTTGTGGATCGCGCCCTGAAGCGCATTAGCTGACTGGGCGCTCATTACTGAAACTTAAAACGGCGATGCTTGTTCTCTGGAGGTGACGATCTGGAGCACTTCCTCGATCACCTTCTGCGTGTCGCGGCCCGCCGCCGCCTCCCTCAGCGCCTGCTCCACTCTATAAATCATGTTGCTTTGTGTTTGGAGCGCTTCGCCCTGGGTGTGGAGCTGGACGTGAGCTTTCTCCAGTTTTGTCACCGCGACGCGAACTTGCTCTTCGACCGCAGAGAGCCTTTGGGCGGTCGCCCGCGCTTCAACCGCCGCAACCTCGATAGCGCGTTTGAGCTGACTGACCCGGATCGAATCGCCGGTTCCCTTCCCGTTCAGCGCCGCCTGCGCTTCCGAGAGCTTGTGCTGCAGCTCGGCGACAGCGCGCGAGTGCGCGTCGTTGAGCGCCCGAGTAAGCTCCTCGAGCGTGCGCACCGCCTCCTCTCTGGCGCGACGTTCTGCCAGCCGGGCGAACGCGAGCGCAAAAAGGTCGATCGCGGGCGACACCTTCTCCGAAAGGCGGTGACCGAAACGCGTCTTCGGCTCCGACAGCGCCAGCACCGCGGCAAGCTCTCCGTCTACGAGCAACCCGCGCAGCAATAGTACTCCTGCCTCCGGATTCGCTCCCACGCCGAGGAGTTTCTGGTACTCTTTGCCGGCGACGAGCGTGCGTCGGACGGCCGTCGGCAGATGATCGACAGCGATCTCGATTTGCGCCGTGCGCATGCCTTCGTGCGCCGGAATCAGCCGCTCCGAAAGCAGGTCGCGCTTCGCGTCGTAAATGAACAGCACGACGTGTCCGTTCCGATCGTGCTCGATCACGTCCTGGGAAAGCGCGTTCAGCGCCTCCGATACGTTTCCGGCGGCGGCGAGGACAGTTGAAAGACCGGCGAGCGTTCGAGGTGCCATCTAACGAAATCAGCGGCTGAGGGGGCGTGTATGACGGACCGTTCCACATATACTCACCGACACGCGAAAGTCAATCATCTCCAATGGGTTACGTTCCTTGACAGTGCGTCTTCCAGAGGTAATTTCACGCGATGGCGTCGCGATCCGTGCAACTGGTGTTGCACTACGATGGCGCGGGCTTTTCCGGCTGGCAGCGGCAGCCTGGTGAGCGGACGGTTCAGGGTATTCTCGAAACGGCGGTATCGAGGCTCTGCGGAGAAGCTCTCACAGTCGTGGGCGCCGGCCGAACGGATGCAGGGGTTCACGCGCGCGGACAGGCTGCGGGAGTGCGCGTCCCGGAGAAGTGGAGCGCGTCTGCGCTTCGACGATCGATGAACGCCATTCTTCCAGATGATGTATGGATTGCGGCTGCCTTCGAAATGCGTGACGAGTTCCACCCGCGCTATAGCGCCGTCTCGCGCAGCTATAGCTACTTCGTAGGCACAGACGATCTCGCATCATCACCGTTTCGCCGCACACACGAGCTTGTCTGGCGAAAACCGCTCGCGTTCGACAGGCTCGCGGCCGCAGCAGGGGCAGTGCGTGGCCGAAGGTGCTTCCGTGCATTCGCGGTCAAGGGAACGGCGCCGGAAAAAGACGACCATCGCTGTACGGTGTCGAACTCAGCCTGGCGCGAGCGAGAAGGCGGGCTCGTCTTCGAGATTACGGCGGACCGCTTTCTCCACCACATGGTGAGATTTCTCGTCGGCACCATGCTCGAGATCGGCGAGGGTCGCCGTGAAGTGAGTGTGATGAAGGAGCTTCTTGAGCAGGAGGACAACAGTCAGGTTTCACAACCTGCGCCGCCCCACGCTCTTTTCCTCGAGCGGGTGGAATATCCGAAAGACCTTTATCTGAGATCGGAATGAATATCTATCTGGAGAGCGTCGACCTCGAGGAGATCAGAAACGCCGCGTCGGCTGGCCTCGCCGATGGCGTTGCATTCGCACACACCGCGTCCGCCTCCGATGCCACGGATGCCAACACACACGAGAGGCTGGAGGAGATTTCGCGGGAGTTTGCCTTTCCAGTATGCGTTCCGGTTGGTGCTGTGACCTCCGGCGACATCTACACCCAGGCGCGCGAGCTCGCCAAGATATCCGATCACGTCGTCGTCCAGATCCCGCTGGTAGAAGACTCGCTGGTGCCCATGGCGCGGCTGACGGCGGAAGGAGTCGTTGTATGCGCGACTTTCGTCTACAGCGCTGCGCAGGCGATCATTGCCGCCAAGACAGGCGCGGCCGCCGTGCGCGTCACCCTCGAGGATCTCGAGCACTACGGCCAAGCCGGCACGCGAACGCTGGCTGAGATCAAAAGCGCGCTCGAGGCGGGCGATGAAGAGTGCGATGTCATGGCAGCTTCACCACTCTCCTCCGTTCAGTTTGCCGAATGCGCGGTGGCAGGCGCTGACATCATCTGCCTCACTCCGGAAACGCTGCGCAGTCTCGTCGTTCACCCGCTCAGCGACCGCGGCGTAGATCGGTTCCTGAGCGATCTCGCCAAGCGGCCGAGGTCGCGCGTCACAACATGAGACTCTCCGCGGTCCGCGTTTTGGCTGTCCTCACAATGGTCGCGTGCCAGGGCGCATCCAGCGCGCCTTCATCTGCACAATCCTCGTCGCAACGGCTGGAGACGACGACTTCGGTCGACGCTTCAAGACGTACGGCGATCACGCAGGCGGTCGCGCGAGTCGCCCCCTCAGTAGTTACGGTTCAGACGCAGGCGGTCGAGCAGGTTCCCGCCGATGTATTCGAGCAGTTCTTCGGTGGGCGCTCCGGCCAGCGGGCCGTCGCGGGGCTTGGCTCCGGATTCATCGTACGCGCGGATGGGGCAATCCTCACCAACGCCCATGTCGTCGCCGGCGCGACACGGATCTCAGTCGCCATGAAGGACGGCACTACTTACCCGGCGCGCTTAGTCGGCATCGACGAGGCCAACGATCTCGCCGTGCTCAAGATCAACGCCAAAAACCTTCCCGTCGCACCACTCGGATCGTCGAGCGACTTGATGATCGGAGAGTGGGCGATCGCCATCGGCAATCCTTACGGCTTCATCCTCGCCAACACGGAGCCGAGTGTGACGGTCGGGGTTGTCAGCGGAACGGGAAGAAATCTGGCGGCGCAGGGCGAGGGGTCTGGGGTCTACGTCGACATGATTCAGACAGACGCCTCGATCAATCCGGGCAACTCCGGCGGCCCGCTCGTCAACGCCGTTGGCGAGGTGATTGGTGTGAACAGCTCGATCTTTTCGCCCAGCGGCGGGAGCGTCGGGATCGGCTTCGCCATTCCGGTCAACCGAGCGCGCAGAGTAGCGGAAGACCTCCTCACCCACGGGGTAGTGCGCCACCCGTGGGTTGGATTCCAGCCACAGCTGTCGCGCGGTCCAGGTGCGACGGGACCCAGCGCCGGCGTCGTCGTCGGTTCCGTGGTCCCGGGCTCGCCGGCCGATCGCGCCGGAATTCGCGTCGGCGATGTCGTCGTTCGCTCGCAGAATCGGGCACTGCACAATCCCTATGATTGGTACGCCGAGCTGCTGGAGCTGCGCGTCGGTGAGAGTGATTCCATAGTAGTGAGGCGCGGCGGGAGAGAGATTCCGGTCAACGTCGCCGTCGCCGATCTGCCCGACGTCAACGCCCCGCGCGTCACCGTCCTCAGAGAAATCGAGCTCATCACACTCACGCCGCCTATCCGCGCGCAGTACCAGATCCAGAGCCGGCAGGGCGCGTTGGTTAATCGCGTCAGCGATCGCGTTCAACAGCAGATCGGTCTGCAGTCAGGCGACGTCATCGTGCAGCTCAATCGCACTCCCGACGTCAACGCCCCGCGCGTCACCGTCCTCAGAGAAATCGAGCTCATCACACTCACGCCGCCTATCCGCGCGCAGTACCAGATCCAGAGCCGGCAGGGCGCGTTGGTTAATCGCGTCAGCGATCGCGTTCAACAGCAGATCGGTCTGCAGTCAGGCGACGTCATCGTGCAGCTCAATCGCACTCCGATCGTCAACGCCGAGACTGTAAATCGAATCATCACGAACTATGGCCGCGGTGGAATCAGAATGTACTTCGAGCGTGGCGGGCAGATCTACGCCACTGAATTCAGCCTGCAATAGTGTCGAAGAATCGATACAGCTCGCCGCTGGCTGAGCGTTACGCTTCGGACGCGATGCTCGAGTTGTGGTCGCCCGCCAGGCGGCTCGGACTGTGGCGCAGGCTCTGGCTGGCGCTGGCCGAAGCAGAGCGCGAGCTCGGCGTCGCCATTCCCGACGAAGCGATTCGTCAGATGCGAGCCAACCTCGATCACATCGATTTCGAAGCCGTTGCCGCCTACGAGAAGCGGCTGCGGCATGACGTGATGGCGCACGTTCACGCCTTCGGCGACGTCGCTCCGGCAGCGAAGCCCTTCATCCACCTCGGCGCGACGAGCGCGTACGTCACTGACAACGCCGATCTGATCCTGATGCGCAGCGGGCTCGATCTCCTCCGCGGCAGGATCCTCGACGTTCTCCGCGCGCTGGCGGCGTTTGCGGAAAAATGGCGCGATCAACCGACCCTCGGCTACACGCACCTGCAGCCGGCGCAGCTGACCACTGTCGGCAAGCGAGCGACGCTGTGGATGCAGGACCTGGTGCTCGATGTCGCGGATCTCGACTATCGGCGCCGTACGCTTCCCTTCCGCGGAGTCAAAGGAACGACAGGGACACAAGCGAGCTTCCTGCAGCTCTTTGATGGGGACCACGAGAAGGTTCGTCAGCTCGATTATCTCGTAACGGAGAAAATGGCGTTCTCGGCTCCGCTGGCGGTTACGGGCCAGACTTACACGCGCAAGCTCGACGCCTTCGTGCTTGGAGTAGTTGCAGGGATCGCCGCCAGTGCCGCGAAATTCAGTAGCGACATTCGCATGCTTCAGTCCTTCGGCGAAATCGAAGAGCCGTTCGAAGCAGAGCAAGTCGGGTCGTCAGCGATGGCGTACAAACGGAATCCGATGCGTGCCGAGCGCATTGCTTCGCTCGCGCGGTTCGTGAACTCCCTGGAAGGAAACGCCAACCAGACCCACGCGGTGCAGTACTTCGAGCGGACGCTCGACGACAGCGCCAATCGTCGTCTGGTGATCCCGGAGATGTTTCTGGCGACCGACGCGATAATGCTGCTGATGGCGAACATCGCGCGCGGACTCGAGGCGCATCCGGCGGTCATCGAGCGGCGCCTTGCCGCCGAGCTGCCGTTCATGGCGACCGAGGAGCTGATCGTGACGGCCGTACGCGCCGGCGGAGACCGACAGGTCGCGCACGAGACGATCAGGAAGCACAGTCTCGCTGCCGCCCGCGCGTTGAAGGAGGGCGCCGAAGAAAACGATCTGCTCGAGCGCCTCGCGCACGACAAGTCGTTCGGCGTGAAGCTCAAGGACCTCGGGAGCGCGATTGAGCCGAAGCGTTTCGTCGGTCGCGCGCCGGAGCAGGTCGACGAGTTCCTCCGCGACGTGATCACGCCGCTCTTTGCGGGCGAACCGGTGAGCTCCGAGCGTCTGGAGGAGCTCAAGGTCTGATGCTGATGCAAACGAGTGCCCTGCCGCTGACGCCCTTCCGCCGCGGCAAAGTGCGCGACGTGTACGAGGTCGATGCGAAGCATCTGCTTCTGGTTGCCACCGACCGGGTAAGCGCTTTTGACGTGGTGATGGGCGAGACGATCCCTCACAAGGGCGCCGTTCTCACCCAGATCACCGCCTGGTGGCTGCGTCAGCTCGAGCCGCGAATTCAACATCACATGCTTTCGGCTGACATCTCTGAAATCGTTCGCCAGGTGCCTTCGCTGCGTGGTCACGAGCAGGAGTTGGCTGGCCGTTCGATGCTCGCTCGAAAGTCGATGGTCTTTCCAATCGAGTGCGTGGTGAGAGGCTATATCTCCGGCTCAGCCTGGAAGGAATACCGGGAGCGCGGCACTCTGGCCGGCGAGCGGTTGCCGAAAGGACTGCGCGAATCGGACCG
Source organism: Gemmatimonadota bacterium (assembly GCA_003221805.1). Classification (GTDB taxonomy): domain Bacteria; phylum Gemmatimonadota; class Gemmatimonadetes; order Gemmatimonadales; family Gemmatimonadaceae; genus UBA4720. Next base: position 9,790 of record QHUA01000059.1, on the reverse strand, counting down.
GCTCGATCCGCCGATTTTCAGCCCAGCGACCAAGGCCGAGGAAGGGCACGACGAGAACATCACCATCGATCGGATGCGCTCGCTGATAGGCGACGCCGAGGCGCGGGAGCTTGAGCGCCTCGCGCGCGAGGTCTACGAGGCGGGTCGTCGCATTGCCGCCGAGCGCGGAATCATCATCGCGGACACCAAATTCGAATTTGGGCGGGTCCGCACCACTGGGAGAGAAGGTCGCGAAACTGTTATATTGGTGGATGAAGTGCTCACACCCGACAGCTCGCGTTTCTGGCCCGCAGATCGCTATGAGCCGGGGCACGGGCAGCCCAGCTTCGACAAGCAACCGCTCCGCGATTATCTGGAGGCCGAGAAACGCGCAGGGCGCTGGGACGGAAACTATCCACCGCCGCGGCTTCCGAAAGAAGTGATCGACGCCACGAGCGCGCGTTATCTCGACATCTACCGTCGTCTGACGGGACACTCACTCGACCCCAACGGTAGACATTGAACTTCGCGCGCGAAGGGCTCCTCTTCATTGCAATCGCCGCTGTAGTTGCCATCGGCGGGTTCGGATTCGCGATAACCAGGCGCTCTTGGGGACTGTGGCTCGCCGCCCTCGTTCTGCTCCTGCTCGCGCTGTGGGTTGCCTATTTCTTCCGGGATCCGGAGCGGATCGGCGAGCGCGGACCCTCGCTCGTCGTCTCTCCGGCCGACGGAAAGCTGATCATGATCACCGAAGTCGACGAACCCGGTTTCATCCAGAGCCCGACGGTCAGGCTGTCGATTTTCATGAATGTTTTCGACGTGCACGTGAATCGCTATCCGGTTGATGGGACCGTGAAATACGTCCACTACAACAAGGGCAAGTTCTTCAACGCGGCGACCGATAAATCGAGTCTCGAGAACGAGCAGATGTCGGTCGGCATCGACACCGGGCGCTATCGCGTGCTGGTCCGTCAGATCGCGGGGTTGATCGCGCGTCGCATCGTCACCTACAGCAAAGCGGGGGAAAAAGTGAAACAGGGCGACCGCATGGGCATCATACGATTTGGCTCGCGGGTCGACGTTTTTCTCCCCATCGGATCCACGGTGCGCAGCAAGCTCGGCGACGTCACGACTGCGGGTGTCACGATTCTCGGAGAGCTTCCCAGGTGATTATCGCCCCCGATCACAGCCAGCGACCCCGCGGCGAACCGGATCGTCCCCGCCGCGGCGTGATCATACTGCCGAACGGGTTCACGCTCGCGAGCCTGTTCTTTGGAATATTCGCTATCGTTGCCGCGTCGCGGAGCGAGTTCGACACCGCCGGGCTCTACGTCGTTTTCGGCGGATTGTGCGAGGGCACCGGCTCCCGCTTCGGGTCGGAGCTGGACTCACTCGTCGATGCCATAACGTTCGGACTGGCGCCGGCGATGATCATGTATTTCGCGGTGCTGAACCGGAACGGCTGGGACTGGATCTTCTCGTTCATCTTCACCGCCTGCGCAGTCATCAGACTCGCGCGCTTCAACGTCGAGCAGGCGGGCCGCGCCAAGAAGTATTTTCACGGGCTACCCAGCCCCGCCGCGGGCATGACCCTGGCCACCTACTACTGGTTCAGCCAGACGCCGCTCTACAACCAGACGGTGCTCGGCGATTTGAACTGGACCACTGGCTTGCGCGGAATCATGCTGGTCCTCGCGTTCCTCATGATCAGCAACGTTTCATATCCCGCGATACCGACGGTCGGATTCAGAAAGATCAGCGAGATACTCGGCACGCTGGCGGTGATCGCGACTTTCATCGGCGTACTCTTCCTGCGCAAGGAATTCTATTTCCCGGCGCTGATCTGCTACGTGCTCTACGGTCTGGCGAAGACGGTGATATTCGGATTGCTCGATCGGCGCCCGCGCGGCGACTCGCCGGTTATCGACGACGAAGAGCCGCTGCTACTCGCGGCCGCCGGCGTCGTAGAATCAGGGAGCGACGTCGCGCGGCATCGGCAGAGGAGAAGAAGAAGGCGCCGTCCCCCCGGAACCGGCGAGTCGCCCCGGGGCACGCCCGGTTTCCCACCTCCGGCTGGTCCAAGTGGAGGCACCACCTGATGGCAAAGTTCCGCATCGCAGTTCACATCACGCCGCGCAAAGGCCTGCTCGATCCCCAGGGGAACGCGGTGAAGGACGCGCTGCACACGCTCGGGTTCGAGCCGGTGAAGGACGTCCACGTCGGCCGCTACATCATCATCGAGACCGATGCGTACGACGCGATCGCGGCCGAGGACAACGTTACCGACATGTGTCGCAAGCTCCTGGCGAATCCTGTGACCGAAGACTTCGAGATCGAATCGGCGGTGCCTGCATGAAATTCGGAATCGTCACCTTCCCCGGCTCCAATTGCGATTACGACGCGTTTCACGCCGTGACCGAGATCCTCGGCGAGGAAGCGACGTACATCTGGCACAAGGACCATGACCTGCAGGGCTCGGACGTGATCATTTTGCCCGGTGGGTTCAGCTACGGCGATTATCTCCGCGCCGGAGCAATCGCCCGCTTCAGTCCCATCATGCAGGAAGTCGTGGCGCACGCGAAGTCTGGCGGACCGGTGCTCGGCATCTGCAACGGATTTCAGATCGCCTGCGAAGCCGGACTCCTTCCCGGCGCGCTGATGCGGAATTCGCATCTCCAGTTCGTGTCGGCGGAAGTTCGCATTCGTGTTGAGAACGCCGAGACCTTGTTCACGAACCTCTACGAGCGCGGCGAGCTACTTCGGATTCCTGTCGCGCATGGAGATGGTCGCTTCGTCGCGACGCCCGAGGTTCTCGATCAACTGGAGGGCGACGGCCGGGTTATCTTCAAGTATGCGGACGCCGACGGTAATCTCAGCGCGGACGCGAACCCGAACGGATCCGAGCGGAACATCGCTGGCATCATCAGCGAGAGCGGAAACGTGCTCGGCTTGATGCCCCACCCCGAACGGGCTTGCAGCGCGCTACTTGGCTCGAGCGATGGCGTCCGACTGCTCGAGTCGATTCTTTCCAGAGTGGCTGCCTGATGTCTGAAGTGACCCCGCGCGTCGGCGATCCGGTTATCACACCCGCTCTCGTAGCAGAGCACGGGCTGACCAAGGCTGAATACGAGCGCCTGGTGGCTATGCTCGGACGCACTCCAACTTTCACGGAGCTCGGCGTGGTGAGCGCGTTGTGGAGCGAGCATTGTTCGTATAAGCACTCGCGTCCCGTGTTGAAGACCTTGCCGACTACAGCGCCCTACGTGCTCCAGGGTCCTGGTGAGAATGCCGGAGTGATCTCGATTGGCGATGGACTTGCCGTGGCGTTCAAGATCGAGTCGCACAATCACCCATCAGCGGTCGAGCCTTATCAGGGAGCCGCGACCGGTGTCGGCGGGATACTTCGCGACGTCTTCACCATGGGCGCCCGTCCGATCGCGATGCTGAACTCGCTACGCTTCGGGACCCTCGATGATTCGCGTGTTCGATACCTGTTCTCGGGAGTGGTCAAAGGAATCGGCGATTACGGCAACTGCGTTGGGATTCCGACCGTCGCGGGGGAGATCGTCTTCGATCCTGCCTACGAGAACAACCCACTGGTCAATGCGATGTGCGTCGGCTTGATGCACGAAGAGGATCTCATTCGCGCCAAGGCGGAAGGCGTTGGCAATCCCATTATGGCGGTGGGCGCCCGTACTGGTCGCGACGGAATTCACGGGGCATCGTTCGCGTCGGAGGACCTGTCGGAGGCCAGCGACGCAAAACGTCCACGCATCCAGGTGGGAGATCCGTTCACCGAGAAGCTGCTGCTCGAGGCGAGTCTCGAGCTGATCAAGAGCGGACATATCGTCGCCATCCAGGACATGGGCGCCGCTGGACTGACATCATCGTCGGCGGAGATGGCGGAGCGTGGAGCCGTCGGCGTCACGATCGATGTCACCAAAGTTCCGACTCGTGAAAGCGGCATGACGCCCTACGAGATCCTGCTCAGCGAATCCCAGGAGCGAATGCTCGTCGTCGCGAAGAAGGGGCACGAAGACGACGTTCGGGCGATTCTCAACAAGTGGGATCTGACGGCGGCGGTGATCGGTGAAGTGATTGCCGAACCGGTGTACCGCGTCACCGAAGGGAGCAAAGTCGTCGCCGAGTTCCCCGGATCGCGCCTCGTCACTGACTGCCCGACCTATTCGCCGGACGCGCGCGAATCGAGCGACATCATCGAGCTTCGCAGCACCGATCCCAACGCAATCGCTCCGCGTGCAGAGGAGAAAGATCACGTTTGGACTCTCGAGCGATTGCTCTCCTCGCCAACCATCGCCAGCAGGGCGTGGGCGTATCGCCAGTACGATTCTACGGTGCGCACCAACACCGTCGTCGGTCCTGGTGGCGACGCCGCCGTGCTGCGCGTCCGCGGCACCAACAAGGCGATCGCAGTTAAGACCGACTGCAACGGACGCTACGTCTATCTTGAGCCGCGCGTCGGGGGACGCATCGCCGTCGCCGAAGCCGCGCGCAACGTCGCCTGCACCGGCGCGCGGCCGCTGGCGATCACGAACTGCCTGAATTTTGGAAACCCAACCCGTCCGGAAGTTTTCTACCAGTTCAAGGAAGCCGTTGCGGGGATGGGAGAAGCGTGTCGCGCGCTCGGAACGCCGGTCACAGGCGGGAACGTCTCGCTCTACAATGAGAGCCCCGCTGGCGCCGTTTATCCCACGCCTGTCATCGGCATGATCGGTTTGGTCGACGACATCTCGCGCATTACCCCCGCAACCTTCCAGCACGACGGGGACGCGATTCTCCTCCTCGGCGAAATGGGCGACGAGCTCGGAGGCAGCGAGTATCTGGCCACGATCCACGGCAAAGTGATCGGCGCGCCGCCACGCTGTGACCCGGCGCGCGAAAAGATTGTCGTCGACGCCCTGCTATCGGCGATTGAAGCTGGCGTCGTCAGCTCCGCTCATGATTGCAGTGACGGTGGACTGGCTGTCGCGCTCGCCGAGTGCTGCATCGCCAATCGGGAGTGTGAGAGTGGGGCGGAGATCGACCTGTCAGGTTATTCGTCGCTGACGGATCGCGGAATTCTGTTTGGCGAAACCCAGGGCCGAATCGTTCTTTCGAGCTCGGCGCCCGAGCGAGTACTTGCTATCGCGAAGGCGGCCGGGGTTCCGTGCGCCCAAATTGGAAGGGTGCGTCGGCATTCGGAATCGTTGGACATCACTCTGCCAAAGAGCGCGGTGCGTAATCCTCTCTCCGTTCTGCGCCGGGCTTATCACTCGACGATTCCGGCGATAATGTCGCGCACTGTGGAGCACGCAAACTTCGACGAGTTGTCGCCGGTGGCGGCGCACTGATATGTGTGGAATCTTCGGCATTTTCGGTCATGAGCACGCGGCAGCGATGACGCACCTCGGTCTTTACTCGCTCCAACATCGCGGACAGGAATCTTCTGGCATCGTTGCTGTCGACCGCGAGGTTGGTGCAAGAGCAATCAAGAGAATGGGTCTCGTCTCCGAGGGTTTCGGCGCACCCGATGTGGCCAGTTTGCGTGGTGACATCGCTATCGGTCACACCCGCTACAGCACGGCCGGCTCTTCGACGATCGAGAACGCGCAGCCCGTCATGGCGCGCTTTCGTGATGGACACATCGCGCTCGCCCACAACGGCAATCTCATCAACGCCAGCGAGCTGCGGCGCGAGCTGGAGGACGTCGGATCCATCTTCAGCTCAACGATGGATTCCGAGGTGCTGGTCCACAGAATGGCTCGTTCGTCCGCGGAGAAGCCCGAAGAGCGCCTTGCCGATGCGTTGAGGGGCGTTGAGGGAGCCTATTGTCTGGTGGTCATCGTCGGCAACACGCTGCTTGCCGCCCGTGATCCGCGAGGCTGGCGACCCCTGGTGATGGGGAAATTGGGCGATGCCACGATATTCGCGTCAGAAAGCTGCGCCCTCGATCTTCTCGGCGCGACGCTGGAGCGCGAAGTGGAGCGGGGAGAGATCATCGCCGTCGATCTCGACGGTAAGCGCTCGATCTTTCCATTGGGCAAGCAGGAAGCAAAGAAATGCGTCTTCGAGTACGTCTACTTCTCTCGCCCCGACAGCCAGGTCTTTGGCGGCTCAGTCGATAGAGCGCGTCGCGAGCTCGGTCGTCGGCTGGCGCGCGATTTCCCCGCGCCGACGGCGGATCTCGTTTTCAGTGTTCCGGATTCGTCCAATTCGGCCGCGCTGGGATTCGCCGAAGAATCCGGACTGCCGCTCGAGCTCGCACTGATTCGTAACCACTACGTCGGTCGCACCTTTCTTCAGCCGACGCAAGCCGGCCGCGATGCAAAGGTGAAGGTCAAGTACAACGCGGTGCGTGAAGTTCTGCGCGACAAGAGCGTGGTAATGGTCGATGATTCAATCGTGCGAGGGACTACTACGCGCGGGCTCGTCAACATGGTGCGTGCGGCCGGCGCGCGCGAAGTGCATTTGCGCGTCAGCTCCTCGCCCGTGACCGGACCATGCTACTATGGCATCGACACACCGACACGCGAGGAGCTCATCGCGGCCAACATGAGCATCGAAGAAATCACTCATGAAGTAGGAGCGGATACCCTCGGCTATTTGACCCTCGACGGCATGCTCGAATCGGTGCCGGGCGGGCCGAGTGGGTTCTGTCACGCCTGCTTCTCCGGCGATTATCCGACGCCACCACCCGCCGACCCGGAGAAGCTCCGCTTCGGCTGTGGCTGCTGACATTCATGGGGCAGTCCGTCTTCTTTTTCGGCAACGGCACAGCCGAGGGGACGCGCGACATGACGAACGTCCTCGGCGGCAAGGGCGCGAACCTCGCCGAGATGACGAACCTCGGCGTGCCTGTTCCACCGGGATTCACCATCGCCTGCGGCGAGTGCATCGAGTACCTGACCAGCGGCAAGTATTCCGACAAGCTGCGCGCTGAAGTCGAAGGCAACGTCGCGCGGCTCGAAGAGACCAGCGGGAAAAAACTCGGCGATCCAAGAAATCCACTGCTGGTATCGGTGAGATCCGGGGCTCCCGTCTCGATGCCGGGGATGATGGAGACGATCCTCAACCTCGGCCTCAATGATCGCGCCGTCGTCGCGCTGGCCGAGCAAAGCCAGAACCCGCGCTTCGCCTACGACTCATTTCGCCGCTTCATCCAGATGTACTCCAGCGTCGTCCTGGGAGTGTCGACCCACGACTTCGAGCACCTGCTGAAAGCCAAGCGGATGACCGCCGGCGTGCAGACCGACGCCGAGCTCGGCGAGAACGATCTCAGGAATCTCGTCGAGGAATACAGGGCGCTGGTAGGCAATCGGACGGGCTCCGATTTCCCGCGCGATCCGGTGGTGCAATTGTGGGGAGCGATCGAGGCGGTCTGGAAATCGTGGACACAGAAGAAGGCGAAAGATTATCGGAAGGTTAACGGGATCCCTGAAACCCTCGGGACTGCGGTAAGCGTCGTGGCGATGGTGTTCGGTAATCTCGGTGACGACTCGGGTACCGGTGTCGCCTTCACCCGCAATCCGTCAACCGGTGAGAAGCGCTTCTACGGTGAATTTCTGGTCAACGCGCAAGGCGAGGATGTCGTCGCCGGATTGCGCACTCCGCTCGACATCGATGAGATGGCGGAGCAACTGCCCGGGGCATACAAAGAGTTGATGGCCACACAGGAGCGGTTGGAGCAACACTACCGCGACATGCAGGACGTCGAGTTCACCGTCGAGCTAGGAAAGCTCTACCTCCTGCAGACGCGAACGGGAAAGCGCACCGCCGCGGCTGCGGTGCGGATCGCGCGGGACATGGTGAGCGAAGGATTAATCGACGAAGTCGAAGCGGTGCGTCGAGTCCCCGCCGGCCAGTTGGATCAGCTGCTGCACCCGATCATCGATCCGTCCATTCGCGCGACGCCGCTGTGCTCTGGACTACCTGCCAGTCCAGGAGCGGCGAGCGGCCGAGCCGTGTTCGATCCTGACACGGCAGAGCAGCGCGCGCAAGCCGGTGAGAACGTGATTCTAGTTCGCGACGAAACCACGCCGGAGGATTTTCGCGGCATCGTCGCCGCTCGCGCAGTCCTCACCGCGCGTGGCGGAATGACCAGCCACGCCGCAGTCGTCGCACGCGGAATGGGAAAGTGCGCTGTGGTTGGCTGCAAGGACATCGAGGTCGATCTCGAGCACAGATCGTTCAGTGTCAACGGGACGCGCATCGCCGAGGGTGACTGGCTGACTCTCGACGGCGCCGAACGGAACACTCTCTCCATCTCAGGCGCCGCTCTATCAGTCATACGCCCAGCTGCTCGGTTGGGCCGACGAGGTTCGCAAGCTGCGGGTGCGCGCTAACGCGGACACGCCGCGCGACGCCCGCATTGCACGAAGCTTCGGCGCCGAGGGAATCGGCTTGTGCCGCACCGAGCACATGTTCTTCGAGGGCGATCGCATCACCGCGATGCGGGAGATGATCGTTGCGCGAGAGGAAGGCGGTCGGCGGCGCGCGCTCAACAAGCTGCTGCCGATGCAACGCGCGGACTTCGAGGGAATCTTCGAAGCGATGGATGGTTTACCAGTCACGATTCGATTGCTGGATCCGCCGCTGCACGAGTTTCTGCCGCACGGAGGCGAGGAGACGAAGCTGCTTGCCCGCACTCTCGATATGGCGCGAGCGGACTTGAATCGTATCATTGAGTCCCTCCGGGAAACGAACCCGATGCTGGGTCACCGCGGATGCAGGCTCGGGATTTCTTACCCGGAGATTACAGAGATGCAGGGCCGTGCAATTCTGGAGGCGGCAGTGCGTGCGATGCGGCGCGGAATTGTTGTGAAGCCCGAGATCATGATTCCGCTCGTCTCTACAGTGAAAGAATTCGACAACCAGCGTGCAGTCATCGAGGACGTCGCTGACCGCGTCCTGGGCGGCATGGGCGAAAAAATCTCCTATCTGATCGGTACGATGATCGAATTACCCCGCGCGGCGCTCACCGCGGCACAAATCGCGCAGTCAGCCGAGTTCTTCTCTTTCGGAACAAATGACCTTACGCAGACTACCATGGGGCTGAGCCGCGATGATGCGGGGCGGTTCCTTCCCTCTTACATTGATCGGGGTATTTTAGCCGACGACCCCTTCCAGGTTCTTGACACCGAAGGGGTCGGGAGGCTCGTAGGGATTGCTGTTGAGGATGGACGGCGAGTTCGTCCTAATATCAAGTTGGGAATCTGTGGGGAGCACGGCGGCGAGCCGCGCTCCATTTCTTTCTGCCACAAACTGGGTCTCGATTATGTGTCGTGCTCACCTTTCAGAATTCCAATCGCGCGCCTAGCCGCCGCTCATGCCGCTCTTGACGCGTAAGCTCACCCACGCACGCCGCATGGAGCTGATGCCAACGGGGTCACTCCCGATGGCGCGCATTCAGCATGCACGGCCGCTCCGAATCGCGCTTGTTACAGAGTACTACTATCCGCACCTGGGCGGGATTTGCGAGCACGTGCATTTCTTTGCGCGGGAAGCGCGTCGCTACGGACATCAGGTCGACATCATCACATCGAAAATTCCTGGTGCGCGCCCCGAGCCTCACGTCGTGCGCATCGGAAAAAGTCAGCCGGTGTACGCGAACGGCTCGCAGGCGCGTTTCACGTGGGGACTCGAGCTGCGCAAAGACCTGAAACGCGTTTTCAGTCTTGGCCAGTACGACATCATCCACGTCCATTCGCCGCTGAGTCCCGTGTTGCCGGTGATGGCCATCGAGGAAGCGAATTGCCCGGTCGTGGGAACCTTTCACACCTACTTCGATCGATCCTTCTTCTACACGGTCGGG